>JBPBQS010000175.1:0-11477 GCA_050920955.1 Janthinobacterium lividum
AAAGGTCGGCGACAGCGACCTCGGTGGCGACATCGACGTGGCGATGGGCGGCGAGAAGCCGGTCGTGGACATGAACCTCACTTCCAAGCGCGTCGACCTGGCGGACCTGGGCGGCTTCATCGGCACGGCGCCGGGGCGCTCCACCGGGAAGGAGGCGCCCGAGACGAAGGAGCGCGTCGCAAAGGCGGAGCACAGCGGCCACTTCCTGCCGGACAAGCCGATCAACCTTCCCGTGGTGAAGGCGGCCGACGTGCACGTGCAGTATCGCGGCGAGAAGATCGTCAACAAGTATGTGCCCATGGACGACATCTCGTTCAGGATCGACGTCGTCGACGGCAAGATCGACGTCCACCCGCTCAAGTTCGGCCTCGGCAACGGGGAGATACTGGCCAACATCGCAATCGACGCGCCGGCGAAGCGGATCAACTCGGACATCGCGTTCCGGCATTTGAGCTTGGCGAAGATCATGGCGTCGACGCACAGCTTCGCGGGCGACGGCACCATCACCGGGGAGGCCAAGATCGACGGCGCCGGGACCTCGCTCGCGCAGATGATGGCGACCGGAAACGGCGGGCTGAAGCTGTCGATGAGCGGCGGCGGCGACCTCAGCGCGCTGCTGCTCAACATCGCGGGGCTGGAGTTCGGCAAGGCGATCCTGTCGGCGCTGGGCATGCCCGAGCGCGCGAAGGTGCAGTGCTTCATCTCCGACTTCGTGCTGAACGACGGTCTGCTGCAGACCAAGGTGTTCCTGCTGCAGACGTCGGAGGAGCGCACCACGGCGACCGGCAACATCAACTTCAAGGGCGAGAAGCTCGACCTGGCGCTGACCACGCGCTCGACGCACTTCTCCATCGGCTCGCTGCCGGGACCGATCAACATCGGCGGCACGCTGTCCTCGCCGAGCGTGATGCCCGGCGCAGAGGTCGCGGCGCGCACGGGGGCGGCGGTCGGGCTCGGCATCCTGGCGGGGCCGCTCGCGCTGCTGCCCACGATCCAGTTCGGCACCGGCGAGGGCGAGGCCTGCGCCAAGGCGTCGTCCGCCGCCGCGGCCCCGATCGTGGCGCATCCGGCGAGCACGCGCCCGGCGAAGGCGCCCGTCCGCCACGGCAGGCACCGCTGATGCGCGGCGGCGGTTCCGCGGCGGGCGGCGCGGACGCGATGGTGCGGCGCGCGGCGCCGGGGCCGGCGGCGGCGCTCGACGCGGCGGTGGCGGAGGGGCTGGTCCCGGTGGTCGCGGCGGCTGCCGCGACACGCGAGGGCGTGCGGTTCGAGGGCGCGTGCGGCGGGGCGGCCGCGGACAGCGTGTTCTGGGTCGCGATGATGACCGAGCTGGCGACGGCGGTGCTGGCGCTCGCGCTGGTGGAGGACGGGGTGCTGCCGCTGCACGAGCCGCTCGGCGCGCTGCTGCCGGAGCTGGCGTCGCCGCAGGTCCTGGAGGGGTTCGCGCGCGGCGGCGCGCCGATCCTGCGGGCGGCGACGCGCCCGGTCACGCTGCACCAGCTCCTGACGCACACCTCGGGCGTCGGCTACGAGTTCTGGGACGCCACGCTGCTGCGCTTCCGCCGCGACACCGGGGCGCCGTCGGTGCTGGAGCGCAGGCTCGCCGGGCTGCGCCTGCCGCTGGTGTTCGACCCGGGGCAGCGCTGGCTCTACGGCATGTCGGGCGACTGGGTCGGGCAGGCGATCGAGGCGGCGACCGGCCGCACGCTGGCCGAGGTGATGGACGAGCGGGTGCTGCGGCCGCTGGGCATGGCGGACACCGCCTTCGCGCCGGGCGACGGTCAGGCCGCGCGCCTGGTGCCCACGCGCCGGCGCGGGGCGGACGCGGCGCACGAGGCCGCCGTGCCCTGCGGGGCGGGCGAGTATCGCAGCGGCGGGTCGGGCCTGTTCTCCACGGTGGCCGACATGCTGCGGCTCACGCGGATGCTGCTCGGCCGCGGCGAGCTGGACGGCGCCAGGGTGCTGCGCGCGGACACGGTGCGGGCGATGGCCACGCACCAGATCGGCGGCCTGCGCCCGGCCGCGCTGCCGACGCCGCGCCCGGAGATGTCGTGCGCGGTCGCGCTGCCGGCGGGCGAGCCGGGCTGGGGGATCGGCGGGCTCGTGGACATGGCCCCCTGCCCCGGCGGGCGCGGCGTCGGCACGCTGTCGTGGGGCGGCGTCACCAACACCTTCTTCTGGGTGGACGCGGCGCGCGGGGTGTGCGGCGTCCTGCTCGCGCCGCTGCTGCCGTTCGCCGACCCCGGGGCGCTCGCGGCCAGCCGGTCGTTCGAGGCGGCCGTGTACGCGGCCCTGCCGGGGTGGGGCGAGCGGCAGGGCTGAGGCAGGCAAGGTCGAGGCGCCGCCTCGAGCTCCGCCAAAGGCTCGCCTTTGGAAACCCCGACGAGGGGCAAGGCGTATCGTGGCGCGGGACGCTGCGTGTCGGAAAGTTGGGGTGACGCGGCGGAGGCGGACCGGTATGGACGGCGCGCAGGCGCCGCGGCGCCTCGCGGGAACCGGCTCGCCCGGGCGGAACGAAAGGGCGCGCCTTGCTGAACCCACAGGTCCGGACGGGCTGATCCCATGTTCGGCGGCTCCATTGCCGGCCTGCTCGACCTCGCGGGCCGCTCGCCGTTCGTGCAGGCGGCGCTCGTCATCGTCGGCACCTTCATCCTCGAAGACGCGGCCACCGTGCTCGCGGCGATGCGGGTGCAGGACTCCTCGCTGTCGTGGACGGTGGCGCTGGGCTCGCTCTACGTCGGCATCATCGTCGGCGACATGGGGCTGTACGGGCTCGGGCGGCTGGGCGCGAGCTTCCCGCGGCTGCGGCGGCTGGTGCCGGAGCAGAGGCAGGAGCACGGGCGGGAGTGGCTGAACCGCCACGTGTTCCGCGTGGTGTTCGTCAGCCGGTTCGTCCCCGGCGCGCGGCTGCCCACCTACACCGCGTGCGGCTTCCTGTCGGCGAGCTTCCGGCGCTTCGCGCTCGCGGCGGTGGTCGCCACGCTGATCTGGACGTCGCTGCTGTTCGGCCTCTCGCTGCGCGTGGGCCAGGTGCTGGTGGACTACCTCGGCGCGTGGCGCTGGATCGGCGCGGTCGGCTTCGCGGCGGTGATCGTGGCCATGGGGCGAATCGTCGCCAGGATGCAGAAGGATACGCCATGAGCGAGGCCATCGACACGCGCGCCGCCAACGCCGCCGCGGCAGGCGCGGGCTTCGCCGGCGACGGGCCTGCCGCGCGCCCGGCGACGACGTACGGCGACCAGGCACCCGGCGCGCGGCGGCTGCCCTACGCGCTGTCGGAGGGGCTGGAGCGGCTGGCGGCGCCGTTCCGGCAGCCGCGGCGCGAGGCGCGCGTGGTGTCGTCCTTCGAGTTCTGGCCGGGGTGGCTGTTCTACATCCCCGTGGTCGCCCACTGGGCGGCGCTGGGCGTGCGGCACGGCGGCTTCAGCCTGCCCACGGCGGCGAACCCCCACGTCGCCACCGGCGGTCTGTGCGGCGAGAGCAAGACCTCGATCCTGGACCAGTCGCGCGGCGAGGCGCGGTCGCTCATCGCGCCCTACGTCACGCTGGTGACCGGCGAGTCGGACGCGGTGCGCGCGCGCGTGGCGATGCGCGACGGCGGGCTCGCGCTGCCGGTCGTGGTCAAGCCGGACATCGGCTGCAACGGCACCGGCGTGCGTCTCGCTTCCGACGAGGCGGCCCTGGACGCGGCACTGGCGGTGTTCCCGCGCGGCGTGGCGCTGGTGCTGCAGGAGCTGGTGCCGTGGGACGGCGAGGCCGGGGTGTTCTACCAGCGCCGGCCCGACGAGGCGCGCGGGCGGCTGACCTCCATCACCCTCAAGCACGCCCCCTCCGTCGAGGGCGACGGCGCGTCCACCCTGCGCGCCCTGGTCCTGGCGCACCCGCGGCACGGCAAGGTGCCCGGCATCTACCTGCCCCGCCTGCGCGCGCGTCTCGACGAGGTACCGGCGGCCGGCGAGGTCGTGCGGCTCGTGTTCGCGGGCAACCACTGCAAGGGCTCGGAGTTCCGCAACGGCACCGGCCTGGCCACCCCCGCCCTGGCCGAGCGGATCGACGCGCTGATGCGCTCCATGCCCGACTTCCACTTCGGGCGCGTCGACCTGCGGTTCCGCGACCTGGCCGGCCTGCGGCGCGGCGAGGTTCGGGTCATCGAGATCAACGGCGTGGGCTCCGAGGCCACCCATATCTGGGACCCCGAGACCAGCCTGCGCGACGCCTACGCCACGCAGTTCGAGCACTACCGCGCCGCGTTCGAGATCGGGCGCGAGATGCGCAGGCGCGGCGCGAAGCCGAGCGGGCTGCGGGAGATGGGGCGGCTGTGGCTGGTGCAGCGGCGGCTCATGGGGTCGTACCCGATGAACGACTGACAGGAAGGTTGAGGCGCTGCCTCAAGCTCCGCCAAGGGAAGCCCCTTGGATGGCTTCCCTAAGTGAGGCCAGTCCAGGGCGGCTCGCCCTGGCGGGTTTGGGCAGAGCCCATGCTTGCCTGCCTCCCGGCAAACTGAACGCCGACGGCCTTGCGGCGTCATGCTGCAGGCGCGAGATAGGCGGCGAGGGCCGCCGCGGGTGGCCGCGCCTGCGCGTTCCGGCCCGGCCGGGCGCGTTCTTCGTGGAGGACCGTTGATGAGCGACACCGAGAGCGACCTGTTCCAGCCCGTCCAGCTCGGGCCGATCGAGCTGCGCAACCGCGTGGTGATGGGCCCGCTGACGCGCTCGCGCGCCGGCAAGGGCGAGGTCCAGGGGCCGCTCAACGCCGAGTACTACGCCCAGCGCGCCACCGCCGGCCTGATCGTGTCCGAGGCGACGCAGATCAGCCAGCAGGGCCAGGGCTACGCCTACACGCCCGGGATCTTCACCGACGCCCAGGTCGAGGGCTGGCGCGGCGTGACCGAGGCGGTGCACGGCAAGGGCGGGCGCATCTTCGCGCAGCTCTGGCACGTCGGCCGCGTCAGCCACCCGGACCTGCAGCCGGGGCACGGGCTGCCGGTCGCGCCGTCCGCGATCGCCGCCGTCGGCAAGGCGTTCACGCCCGACGGGTTCAAGGAGTTCCCGACGCCGCGCGCGCTGGAGACCGACGAGATCGCGGGCATCGTCGCGGACTACGCCCATGCGGCGGAGTGCGCAAAGCGGGCCGGGTTCGACGGCGTGGAGATCCACTCGGCGAACGGCTACCTGCTCGACCAGTTCATCCGTGACAGCACCAACAAGCGCACCGACCGCTACGGCGGCAGCATCGAGAACCGCACGCGCATCGTCTCCGAGGTCGCCGAGGCGGTCACGGGCGTGTGGGGCGGCGGGCAGAGCGTGGGCATCCGCCTCTCGCCGATCACGCCGCAGGTGGGCGAGATCGGCATCGACAGCACCGTGATGGCGACCTACTCGCACCTGGTCGAGCAGCTCGGGCGGTTCGGGCTCGTCTACATGCACGTCATCGAGGGCGTCACGCAGGGCGACCGCACCGAGCCCGGCGGCTACAGCAGCCAGGCGCTGCGCAAGCTGTTCCGCGGGCTCTACATGGCCAACAACGGGATCAGCCGCGACATGGCGCTGCGCATGCGGCGCGACGACGAGGCGGACCTCGTGTGCTTCGGGCGGCCCTACATCTCGAACCCGGACCTGGTGGAGCGGCTGCGCACGGACGCGGCCATCGCGGAGTCGGACAAGGCGACGTGGTACGGCGGGGACGCGCACGGGTATACGGACTACCCGGCTCTGGCGGCGTAGGCTGGGCGGAGGAAGGCCAGAGGCTCTGCCTCTGGACTCCGCCAAGGGAAGCCCGTTGGATGGCTTCTCTTAAGTAACGGGATCAAAGGGTCCTCGGACCCTTTGCGGGTTCGGGCAGAGCCCGACCTTGCTTGCTTCTCTGTCCTGCGGGGCAGGACGAAATGTCACGGCCCCCGTGACGGATGCGGGGTGTTCCGTCCTGCGGCGCAGGACGGGGGGCGGCTTTTTCGGGGCCGTGTCCTGCGGCGCAGGACGGGCTAGGTTGCGCGGATGACACACACGAAGACGATCGCTCCGTTCGGGACCTGGGAATCGCCGGTCAGCGTGGAGCAGGTGGCAGGGCAGACCGTCGGGCTCGGGTCGCTGGCGGCGGACGGGGACGCGCTGCTGTGGCTCGAGCTGCGGCCGGGGGAGAAGGGGCGCACCGTGCTCGTGAGGCGCGGGGCGGACGGCGGGGTCGAGGACCTCACGCCGGCGCCGTTCGACGTGGCGTCGCGGGTCCACGAGTACGGGGGCGGCGCCTTCGTGGCGCAGGGCGGGCGCGTCGTGTTCAGCAACAAGGCGGACGGGTCGGTCTGGGCGATCGAGCCGGGCGGGGCGCCGCGCGTGGTCAGCCGGGTGGCGGGGTGCCGGTTCGCGGATTTTGCCCCGGTGCCGGGGGGGCGCTGGGTGGTGTGCGTGCGCGAGGACCACCGCGGGGCGGGGGAGGCGGAGGCGGCGCTGGTGGCGCTGGACGTGGGCGAAGGCGTCGATGCGGAGGCGCAGGACGGGGTCGTGCTGGTGCGGGGGGCGGACTTCGTGTCGAGCCCGCGGCCCTCGCCGGACGGGACGCGGCTCGCGTGGATCGAGTGGGACCACCCGGACATGCCGTGGGAGGCGGCGCGGCTGTGCGTGGCGCCGCTAGGGTTCGCGGATGGGGGCGAGCCGGGCGTGGGCGAGGTGGCGCGGCCGCTCGGGGACGGGCGGGAGGCGGCGGTGCAGCCGGGGTGGTCGCCGGAGGGCGTGCTGCACGTGTGCTCGGACCGGTCGGGGTGGTGGAACCTGTACCGCGTGGGGGAGGCGGGGGTGGAGGCGGTGTGCCCGATGGCGGCGGAGGTGGGGGCGCCGCACTGGGTGTTCGGGCAGGCGTCGTACCGGTTCGTGGGGGAGGAGGCGCCGGGGGGCACGGGGATCGTGGCGAGCGTGATCTCGGGGGGGAGCGCGCGGGCGGTCAGGATCGCCGACGGGGTCGCGGTGCCGCTGCGCGTGGACGGGACGGCGGCGGACGTGCGGGTGGGGGCGTGCCCGTGGCCGGTGGCGGGGCGCTGGGCGTGGCTGCGGGCGGAGCGGGACAGGCCGAGCGCGGTGATGCTGGGCGCGGAGGTGGTGCGCGCGTCGGGGGCGCCGGCGCTGGGCGAGGGGGACGTGTCGCTGGCCGAGGCGGTGACGTTCCCGGTGGAGGGGGGCGCCGTCGCGCACGCGCTGTTCTATGCGCCGGCCAATGCGCGGTTCGCCGGGCCGGACGGGGAGCGGCCGCCGCTGATCGTGGTCAGCCATGGCGGGCCGACCAGCATGAGCACGGACGCCTTCTCGATCCGGGTGCAGTGGTGGACGTCGCGGGGGTTCGCGGTGGCGGACGTGAACTACGGGGGGTCGACGGGGTTCGGGCGGGCGTACCGGCAGCGGCTCGACGGGCAGTGGGGCGTGGTCGACGTGGGGGACTGCGTGGCGGCGGCGCGTCACCTCGCGGCGGAGGGGCGCGTGGACGGGGCACGCATGGCCATTCGCGGCGGGAGTGCGGGGGGGTTCACGACGCTCGCCGCGCTGGTGGGGTCGGACGTGTTCCGGGCGGGGGCGAGCCACTACGGGGTCGCGGACCTGCGGCTGCTCGCGGGGGATACGCACAAGTTCGAGTCGCGGTATCTGGATGGGCTGATCGGGAAGCTGCCGGAGGACGGGGCGGTGTACGACGCGCGCTCGCCGATCAGCCACGTGGAGCGGCTGTCGTGCCCGGTGATCTTCTTCCAGGGGCTCGACGACAAGGTGGTGCCGCCGAACCAGGCGCGGGCCATGGCCGCGGCGATGCGGGCGCGGGGCGTGGCGGCGGCGCTCTACGAGTTCGCCGGCGAGGCGCACGGGTTCCGGCAGGCGGGGACCATCCGCAGGGTTCTGGAGCTGGAGCTGGACTTCTTCGGGCAGGTGTTCGGGTTCGTGCCGGCCGGGAGGATGGAGCGGGCGGACGTGCGGGTCTGAGCGCGCTTCGGCGGGGGCGGGCCCTGGCCTTTCGCGGGGGCGGGCTCACCTCTGCCGGGGCCGGGACAGGCCAGGGGGTTTCGCGATGGATGCGCAGTGGCAGCACCAGGTTCGGGTCTACCTGGGCGAGGAGACGGCGGCGCTGCTTCGCGCGGAGCCGGGGGCTGCGGTGCTGGCGCCGCTGCAAGGGGTGCTCGAGCGGCACCGGGCGGCGATGGTGAGCCAGTTCGACGCGTTCGACGCCTATGTCGCGGAGGCGGAGCGGGAGGGGCCGGAGGGGTTCGCGCTCTACCGCTGGACGAAGGCGACGCTGGACGATCCGGTGAAGCGGGCGGCGCATGCGACGACGTTCGCGCTGCACGTGGGCGGCGAGACGCTGTATTCGCGCGAGGCGGCGGACGGGGTGGAGGCCGACCTGCGGGGGCTGGTGGGCGGGGGGGTGGTCGAGCGGGTGTCGCGGCACGACACGAACCCGGCGAACAACATGGCGATCCCGGCGGAGTTCCGGGAGGCGTAGGAGCGCCGGAAGCGG
Organism: Janthinobacterium lividum; assembly: GCA_050920955.1. Lineage (GTDB taxonomy): Bacteria > Pseudomonadota > Alphaproteobacteria > Acetobacterales > Acetobacteraceae > CAXSEF01. Next base: position 8,488 of record JBPBQS010000175.1, read on the forward strand.
CGTGCGGGACGCCGATGCTTCCCGCACGCAGAGGCCGTGGCGTCGTGACGACCCGGGACGGGGCCCGGGCCTGTCGGATGGCCGCCTCCGGCCAAGTGCCAGGCCGGGCGGCGCCTGGCTACGCTTCCGCGGTCGGCTCTTCCGGGGCGGGCGCGTCCTCGACCGGGTCGGCCGCGACCTCGGGGGTCTCCGGGGCCTTCGCGGTCTCGGGCGGCGGCTCCTTGGCACGGTCGCGGGCGGCCTTCAGGTAGCCGAACACCAGCGGGTCGTGGCCCTCGAAGACCAGGTGGTATTCCGCGCCCACGGCGGCGTGGGACGCCTGGTCGATCTTGGCGAGCTTCTGGATGACCCAGCCCTCGCCGCGATCGACGGAGGTGGGCGGCAGGCTGACGACGTGGCTGGGCGGGCGCTTCTCGTCACGGCCGCGGCCGGGACCGCCGAAGCCGCCCTTGCCGCCGCCCTTCCGCTCGCGGCTGTTCATGTCGAACTGCGCCGGGGCGTCGGCTTTCGTCTTGGGCGTGCCAGGTGTCTTGGCCATGGAGGTCTCCTGCTCAGCCGGGGTGGTGCGGGCATTCCTTAGAGGACCCTGGCGGCGGCGCAAACAGATCATGCAGTTCCGGCGGCGGCGGCGTGGTCGGGAGGGTCGTCAGGCGGGGGGCGCGGACTGGCTGCGGCACCCGGCCCGGGTGGGGTGCGGCAGGAAGCGCCGCGTCGCGAGGGTCTGCGTCGCAGCGGTCGCGGAGAGCGGAGATCCGCGTGGGCCATGCATGAGGGTCGGATGGCATCCGCACGCTGAAGCCGTGACGCGATGATGACCCAGGCCAGGGCTCGAGGTCGGTGGGCCGCGGATCTTGACGGTCGTGGTTCATGCCGCACAGTCCACGTCGGCGATGTGGGGGCGTGCATGTTCGAGGTTCGGGAAGACGATCTTTCCGGTGACGCGACCCGGCGGCTGCTGGCGCTGCACCTCGCGGGGATGCACACCAGCTCGCCGCCCGGCAGCGTCCACGCTCTCGACCTTTCGGGGCTGAAGGTGCCGGGGCTTGCCGTCTGGTCCGTCCGGGAAGGGGGCGAGGTCGTCGGGATCGGCGCGCTGAAGGAACTGGGCGATGGCGGCGGCGAGGTGAAGTCCATGCGGACCCATCCCGACCACCTCCGGCGCGGTGTGGCCGCCGTGTTGTTGGAGCACCTCGTGGCCGAGGCGAGGTCACGCGGCTGGACGCGATTGAGCCTCGAGACCGGGACCGGCCCGGCTTTCGAGCCGGCGCTGGCGCTGTATCGGAAGAACGGCTTCGTGGAGGGAGAGGCATTCTCCGACTACCGGCGGAGCGCGTTCAACCAGTTCCTCCATTTGTCGCTCTGAGCAGCGAAGGACTGCTGTGGGTCGGGAACGGAAGCAGAGGTTTGCTTGGTCTGTATGTGAAGAACAGATGCTTTCTACGCAACCCGCAATGCTAACGCAGGTTTAAACTTCGGGTCTTTGACTATATACCGAGAAATTTCTGTCTCTGGTGCTGGCGGTTAGTGTAGTGTTGTGCGGAAAACAGGCGTTTCCGTCATTTGGCCAGAAAGTGCACGGAAAACCCCATCTCGGGTATTCCCACACGTTCAGGCAATCCGACAGGGTTTGTCGCACGTCTCTGGGGGTGTTTCAGGGGTTGGTGCGAGGTCGGACGCTGGCCTGCCGGAAAACACGTGATGCCGTTGAAAAAGGGCCTGCGCATTGCAGCCTGAGCTATTGCCTCACAAGGGAAGCTTTCCGGGATCCGGAGCTGCAGGCCTTCGCCTTTCACCCGGGCGCTGCGATTGCGGCATCCTGGGCTGAACTGCGGGCTGTCAGGCTGGCCAGCCGCCGCAGGTTCTGCACTGTGGCCGCCAAGTTGAACTCTTCGGCTGCTCCTTGCAGCCCGCGCAGCCGCAATCGCCGGATACCGAGCTGCTGCTTGAGGTGGGCAAACAGCATCTCGACCTTTTGCCGACGTTGTCTGCTGACCCTGAACGCCCCCGTGTCCGCCAGCGCCTTCGCCTCCTGGCGTGCCTGCTCGTGAATGCTGATGCTCAAGGTGCGTGCTGCGCCGGAAGTGCACTGGCCCTTAAGCGGACAGCGCCGGCAATCGGCCGGACGTGCGCTGTATTGCTTCATGCCAGTTCTACGTTCCAGCCTGCGATAGGCCAGACCGTGGCCAGCCGGGCAGCGCCATGCATCGTTGGCTTCCTCGTAGGTGAAGCTCTCCCGCGTGAACATGCCGTCGGTCTGTGCCGTGCGGTCCAGCACTGGGATGTGCGGCGCCGTGCCGCGCGCCAATAGCCAGCTCAGGAACGGCCCGGTGCCATAGCTCTTGTCGGCAGCCAGACAGCCGGGCTCGAACCCGAACGCCTCCTCCGTTCGCTCCAACATCACCTTGGCGGCGACGATCTCCTGGCTCAGCCGCGCCGGCGTGGCCTCGACGTCCACGATGACGCCGTGCGCGGTGTCGACCAGCAGGTTGGTCTCGTAGGCGAACACGCCCATGCCATGCTTGATGCTCCAGGCCGCGGCGGGGTCGGAGGACGAGAGGTGCTTCGGAGCATCGTGCTGCGGCTCGTCAGCCTGGGGCGGGACGGCGGCGGCGAGCGCCTCCAGATACTCGCGCACCGGGCGGGTCTGCGCCTCGCGATCCTCGACCCATGCCTCGGGCATGCTGCGGCCAGGCAGGCGCTTGTGGCGGCTGGCGCAGGCGTCGACCTGGCTGCCATCGGCGGCCGCCTCCTCGCCCGGTACCAGGCCGGCCTCGGCACAGCGGCGCACGACCTCCTCGAACACGGCGCGGAAGATGCCGGCATCGCGGAAGCGGCTGTGGCGGTTCTTGCTGAAGGTGCTGTGGTCTGGCACGGCGCCATCCAGGCCGAGGCGGCAGAACCAGCGGTAGCCGAGGTTAAGGTGCACCTCGGCGCACAGCTTGCGCTCGGAGCGCACGCCATTGAGGTATCCGACCAGCAGCATGCGGATC
>JBPBQS010000247.1:0-11413 GCA_050920955.1 Janthinobacterium lividum
CCGCGGCACTGCGCGAAGGATCGAGCAGGCCGCTGTTGGCCAGCCCGTCCAGATGGCGCGCGAGCGCCAGCATCGACGCCGCCTCGCCCGACAGGGCCGCACGGCGCAGCTCGACTCCCTGCGCCTCAAATCGCGCCTCCACCATCGCCAGGCCGGCCGCAGCCTGCGCCCGCAGGCCCGGCGTCACGCTGGACAGCGCCTCGCGCATCAGCGGCGCGAAGCCGGGGCGGAACTCGCGGCTCATCAGGACGACGACCCGTTCCTGCTGCTCCAGGCTGCCCCAGCGCAGGACGTCCGCGAAGGCCGCAACCCCGCCCGTGCCCCCGTCGGCGGCGGCACGATCCAGCGCAGCCACCTGCCGCGTCACCGGATCGGTCCCGGTCTCCGGAAACAGATGGCTCCGCCACATCGCATCGCCGCGAGCCCCTCGTCGCAGCAGTGGCGCCGCAGCCAGCACCAGCATGCAGGCCGCAGCGGCGAACGGCCCCATCGCCGGAAGCAGCGGCCGCAGCAGCCGCAGCGCCGCGGTTCCGAGCCCCTCCTCCGCCACAACGCGACGCAGCGCGATCACCGGAAGCGCGCAGCTACCGGCATGCAGCACCAGGAACAGCAGCGGCCGGCCCGAAAGCACGGCGGCAACCCCAAGCCCCTGCCCCGCCAGCACGAGCGCCAGCGCCAGTGACGCCCTCATGCCGCATGCTCCAGGCCCGACCGGCCATCGTGCAGCGTCACGCTGCGAACGGTGACCCGGCCGACCTGCTGCGGGTCGCCGAGCGCGAAGGCCGCCCGGAGTCGATCCGCCGCGGTCTCCGCCCCGACATGGTCGGTACCCGGCAGCAGGACGCTGAAACGCCGCTGGTCGAGAAGCACCTCCAGCATCATGTCGGTGTCGCGGAAGCCGTCCTCCAGCACACGCCTGACCCGGTCCATGCCCGCCGCGTCGCCGGCCTCCACCTCCACGGTCAGCAGCGAGAGGTCGAAACCCAGACGGGCAGCCAGCCCGGTCAGGTAGCCGATCATCCGCTCGCTGTGGTGCGCCGACACGAGGCGCCCGCCACCCACCGTGAAACGCTCGTCCCTGGCCTGCACGAAGGTCTCGGCATGCATGAGCGCCGTGCCCACCCAGGCGCACACCGCCTGGAAGTTCGCCACCGTGTCCAGGTGAAGACGCGCGAAGCCGATCTCCTCGACCTTGAGCATGCCGAGCACCGCGCCCGGCACCGCGCCGTCGCCCGGCGCGATGATCGGCGCCGCCAGGATGCCCTGCCCGGCCAGGACATCGGCATCGGCGCCCCGGCTCGCGACAAGCGTGGCGCGCCGCCCCACCACGGCCTCGAACAGCGGCCCGGGACCGATACGGTCGACCAGCCCGTCATCGGCACGACGCCCCTCGCTCGCCGCGAGATGCAGACTGTCGCCCTTGAGCAGGTAGATCGAGCAGCGCGTGCACTCCGTCGCGGCGCGCAGCAGCGAGGGCGCGTTGCTCAGCACGTCGGGCATGTCCGGTCCCAGGCCACGCGCCGCCTCGTAGATCGAGGAGGCGGTGCGAAGCTGTCCCGCCACCTTGCCTTCCAGGACGGCCAGCGATGCCGACAGCCTGCCCGCCGCGGCCACGGTGACGGAAAGCTCGTGGCGGGCATGGAGCGCCACCCGCTCCGCCGCGGCCGCCCGCGCGCGCAGCCGGCTGGCGATGCCGCCCACCACCAGCGCGCAGCCGAGCCAGAGCACCGGATCGGTCGCCACCCCGCGCAGGTAGACGATGCTGTCCTGCCCGAAATCCTGCTGCGGCAGATGGCCGCCATACCGTGCCGCAATCGCAAGCAGCGCGACGAGGGCGCCCTGCCCCAGCCCGTACTGGGCGGACACCAGCAGAACCACGAGGCCGAACGGACTGGGCTGGACGCCGGCGAAACGCGTCCCGCCGGTCGCCGCCAAATCGATCGCCAGCAGCACGGCGAGCATCACCGCGCCTTCCGCAACCCCGCGGCACCGGCTCCACCTCCCGGGCAGCGAGGCCTCGCCGAACGCGTCGATGGAAGTGGCGCCGCGGCGCCCGGCCACGATGGCATCGGACATGATCAGTGCGCTCCCATTCCGAACCGCCACAGCAGGAAGGCGCTGGCCTGCCACACGACGCGGCTCTGCTGCGCCAGCGACGGCGCGAGGCTGCCCTCGACCCCGAAGCTCAGCGGCCTCGCCTCGTCCTCGGCGCGGGCATAGCGCAGGCGGGCGACAGGACCGCTGCCGCCGTAGCGGTCGATCGCGTAGCCGCCAGTCGCGGTGAGCAGGCCGGGACCGACCAGGCGTTCGACCGTCGCCTCGGCCGCGTGGATCTCGCGGCGCCGCACGTCCAGCGGCGGCAAACCCCTCCCGTACGGCGTCGCGACGCTCGCGATGTACTCCGCGGCGAGCTGGTAGCCGAGACGCGCCGTCCAGCCCCGTGGCAGCACCCGACGGACCGCACGCGCCGGCACGGTCCAGGTCAGCCCCGCGGACACGACCCCGCCCTTGGTCAGGTCGCGTCGTGCCGGGATGCCGTAGCGCTCGCCGCCGCCGCCCAGCTCCGCCGCGAGCGCCGGCGACAACCGCCACTCCTGCTGCACCTGGACCAGGTCGCGCGAGGCGTTGCCGCGCAACGACGTCAGCGTGTCCCAGTACGGCCTCTTGTAGTCGCCGGAAAGCGTGGTCGTGCCCCACGTCGAGGTGAAGCGGTGCTGCAGCGCGAACCCCGGGCCGCCATCCGCCAGATGCACCGCCGCGCGCGTGGTCTCGTCCGCCCCCCAGGCCCTGGTCAGCCCGAACTCGGACCTCACCCGCGTCGTGTCGATCGCGCCGCCGCTGAGGCCGTCGCTGCGAAGCACGTTGCGCGCGCTCTCGTGCCGCGTCTCCTGCGCGAAATCGGCGCGCCAGTCCTCCGACAGCGGCGCCGCGCCGTTCAGCAGCACGCCCTGCGTCCGCTCGCCCCCCGCGGACGCGGTGACGAACACGTCGGTGCGCAGCAGTGGCCCCACCCGCAGACCGAGCGCATCGCGCGCCCGGGCGATCTCCTCGGCCCCGGGATTGTCGGACAGGATCCGGTCGTACAGCGTCAGCCCGCTATGCCAGCGGCCGGCCCGCTCGTCGAGCGACGCCAGCCCGGCAAGCAGATCGACATCGTCCGGCCGGTCCTGCAGCGCCGAGGCCAGCCTGGCCTGCGCCGCCCCGGCCTCGCCGTGCTGCGCCTGCATCTGCGCCTGCAGGATCAGCAGCCGGCGCTTCTCCCACGCCGGGCTTCCTCCCGCCGGCTCCTGCGGCGTCAGCAGCACGCCGCTGGCGACCGTCCTGACCGCGGCGGGCCCGACCAGGCGCAGCCGGACCGTGTCGTAGCCGATCGCGACGCTCTCGATCAGCCCGTCCATGCGCGACAGCCGTTCGGCGAGCGCCGTCGACACGGCGCCGTCCAGGACCACCACGACGTCACGCCCGTGCACCTCGACGCTTCGTGCGTGAAGCGTTCCGAAATCCACCGTGACAGGCACGGCAACCGCCTCCGAAGCCTGCGCACCTGGCGACGAAGCCCCGGCCTCTGCCGATCCGGCCGGAACCGGCGCCCCCGACACCAGCACCCACAGCGAGGCCGCAACGGACCGGGCGCGGGCACGGGACCGCGATGCTGCATGGCAGGCGACACAAGCCATTGCCGACGATGTCCTGTCCTGGGACGCGTGCCGCCTCGGAAAGCCGCCGGGACGCCACGTCGGAAGGATAAGACAGCAGAATGCTTGACCGGCCTTTAACGGAGCTGCCGGGAGCACCTGGAACCGTTAACCGGCATTTCAGCTTCTTCCGGTAGCTCTGGCCACAGGCGCCCTGCAGGGCCGCAGCCAGCCACGGAACCCGCCCCGATGCCGTCCGAGAACACAACGCCGGCGGCCCGCCTTCCTGCCGCCACCCGCGACAGCCTTGCGTCCAAGGCCGGGTTCCAGGGACGACGCGGGATGCTGGGACGCGCGGCGGCCCTGGCGTTCGGTGCCGCCTGCGGCCGGCCGGCGACATCCCTGGCCGCCGACCCCGACCGCTTCGTCATCTGCTACGCCGCAGACATCCCGGCCGCAGCCCTGGCGTCCTGCCGCTGGGTGGTGCTGGACGGCGACCATCACCCCGACCTGTCGCCGCTGCACGCGGCCGGCGCCACCACCTACGGCTACGTCAGCGTCGGCGAGATCGAGCGCACCCGCGGGCACTTCGCCGAAGCCGAGGCGGCGGGGCTGCTGCTGGACGCCAACCCGAACTGGCCCGACAGCCGCTACGTCGACCTTCGCCGGCCCGAGTGGGAAGCGCTGCTGCTGGACCGCATCCTGCCCGCGGTGCTGGACCAGGGCTTCGCGGGCGTGTTCCTGGACACCCTCGACGACGCCGCGTTCCTGGAGGCACGCGACCCCGCGCACTGCGCCGGCATGACGCAGGCCGCCGCCCGCCTGGTGCGGGCCATGCACCGGCGCTTTCCCGCCGCCAAACTCATGCTGAACCGCGGCTACGAGATCCAGCCCCTGGTCGCCGACGCCCTGGACTCCGTGCTCGCGGAAAGCATCTACGGCGGCTACGACTTCGCCCGCAAACGCTGCCGCGCGCAGACCCCGGCGGACGTGCGCTGGCAGCTCGACCGCCTCGCCGACCTGCGCCGGCGCGCCCCCGACGTCCGCATCTTCACCGTCGACTACTGGGATCCGCGCGACCCGGCCGGCCAGCGCCGCATCTACGCCCAGCAGCGCCGCAACGGCTTCATCCCCTACGTCGCCACGGTCGACCTCCAGCGCGTCGTGCCGGAACCGCGCCGGTGACATCGCCCGCGAAGGACGATCCCATGCCACGGCCGGTGCGCCTGTCGCGCCGCGCGCTCCTGCTGGGCGGCGCCGCACTGTCCAGCCTCGGCGCCGCGACGCCCCCGCACCCTGTGCCGGCCGCCGTGGCCGCGAACCCCTTCGCCCCTCGCAAGGTGCCGCGCCGCATCCTCGCGTTGTACGACAGCGCCGTGGAGCCGCACCTCTACGCCGCCCCGATCCACACCCACGCCGCCCTGCCCCTCGAATACCTCGGCCTGACGGTGCAGTTCCACGACATCCAGAGCCCGCTTCCCGCCTGGGACGCCCCCGACCTGCGCGGCGCCGTGACCTGGTTCCCCGAGCCGTGCGTGCAGGACTTCGCGGGCCTCGTCGCCTGGGTCGAGCACCTGGTCGGCTCCGGCCGCAGGTTCGTCGTGCTCGGCGACATGGCCCCCAAGCCGAACACCCTTGGCGAGGCCGCCGCCGGCGCCCTGCAGGCCAGGCTGCTGGCCACCCTGCACATGCGCTCCCTGGGCGGCTGGCTGCCCGTCACCGAAACCGACCGCATCGTGCACGCCGAGCCGGACGGGCGCATCGGCTTCGAGCACGGCTTCGACGGCGAGGCCCTGCCGCCGTTCGAGCTTCTCGAGCCGACGGACGCGTCGGTGCACTCCTGGCTCGTGGTGGAGCGGGCAGGCCCGCCGCAGCGCAGCCACCTGGTGACCGTCAGCCCCACGGGCGGCTTCGTCGCCCCTGGCTACGCGCGCGCCAGCGACAACGTCAACGCGGCCTACCCCTGGCGCATCGACCCGTTCGCCTTCTTCGAGGCCGCCCTCGACACCGCCGACCTGCCGCGCGGCGACAGCACCACCCTGTGCGGCCGCCGCATGTACTACAGCCACATCGACGGCGACGGCTGGCGCTCGATCAGCCAGGTGCACCGCCCCGGCGGCGCGCGCGCCAGCACCGCCGAGATCCTGCTCAGCGAGGTGATCGCGCCCAACCCCGACCTCCCCGTCACCGTGGCGCCGATCGCCGAGGACCTCGGCGCGTCGCTGCCGGGTGGCGACCACGCGACGGACACCGCACGCGCGCTCTTCGCCCTCGACCAGGTCGAGGTCGGCAGCCACACCTTCAGCCACCCGTTCGACTGGGGCTTCTTCGCCGACTGGACGCCGGAGAAGGAGCGCCCCTTCGCCGCGAGCTACCTGCGCATGGCCGTCGACGGCACGGTCTGCCAGGGCGACGCCGCCGACCAGAGCGGCGCCGCAACGAAGGGCGCACGCACGGAGTCCTACAGCGTCCCGCGCGCCTACGGGGACCGGCCGTTCTCGCTGCACACCGAGATCGACGAGGCCGCACGCCTGATCGAGGCGCTGGCCCCGCCCGGCAAGCGCTGCGCGATCCTGCAATGGAGCGGCAACTGCCTGCCTTTCGCCGCCGCCATGACGGCGGTCGAGCAGGCCGGCCTCGGCAACATCAACGGCGGCGACACCCGCTTCGACGACGACCATCCCACGGTCTCGGCGGTCGCACCCGTCGGACTGCGCCACGCCAACGGCCGGATCCAGATCTACTCGTCGAACAGCAACGAGAACACCTACACGGAGCTGTGGACCGACCGCTACTTCGGCTTCCGCGATCTCCCGGTCACCTGGCAGCGCACGGAAAGCCCACGCCGGCTCAAGCCCATGAACATGTACTACCACATGTATTCCGGCGAGCGTCACGCCAGCCTCGACGCCCTGCTGTCCAACATCGCCTTCCTGCGCGGCCAGGAGTTCATCGGCGTGCGCACCAGCCGCTTCGCCGCCGCGGCCCGCGGCACGTTCGGCCTGCAGCTGGTGCAGGAGGCGCCGCAGGCCTGGCGCGTGCTCGACCGCGGCGGCCTCCAGACCCTGCGCTTTCCCCGTGGCCAGGAACGCACGCTCGACCTCGCCGCCTCCGAAGGCGTCCTCGGCGAGCGCATCGCCAACGGCGAGCTCTACGTGGCGCTCGACCCGGATAACGCGGCCCCTCTCGTGGCACTCGCGCCACGCGGCACAACCGCGCCTTCGCGCCCTCTGCTGGTGCACGCCGGCTGGGAAGTGCGCGGCCTGAGCGTCGCGACACCCACGGACATCAGCTTCGCCGCCGACGGCCTCGGCAAGGGCGAAATGAGCTGGCACGTGCCGCAGCCCGGCCTCTGGCGCGCATCGCGCCCGGACGAACCTGCCATCGAGGCCACCGCCGGCGACGACCACCTCCTGCTCCTGACCCTCCCCGCCGCCGCGACGGGCCGTATCCGCCTGTGGCGCGCATGAGCGGCGGGCTCGCCACGCCGGAAGACCACGGCTCCGAGGAGCCCGCCGCCTCGATCCCGGCCGCGCTGGCCCTGCTCGGCGCCGTGGCCGCGGCCGCGATCAGCGCCTCCGTCTGGCTGCTGCCCGGCCCGCTGGAGCGCGGCAGGATCGCCCTCGACCGGGGCGACAGCGCGGCCATGCACGCGGTCGTGCAGGCCGCCGTGGAACGCCACGAAACCCGCCCCGGTGCAGTGGCGCCCCTGGTCGCCCTGGCGATGGAGCTTGGCGACACTGCGAGCGCCACAACTCTGCTGCACGGCTTCCTGGCGCGCCAGCCGGACTCGCTGCCGGCGCAGACCCTGCTCGCCGAGGTGCTGACCCAGGCACGCCAGTCCCGCGAGCTCGCACCCCTGCTCGAGCAGCTCTACGAGCGCACCGGCGACGTGGAGCAGCTCCGCCGCGCCGCGGTGCTCCGGGGCCAGCTGCACCAGCCCGACCGCCGCGAGCACCTGCTCGCCAGGCTCGCCGACATCGGCCAGGCCGACAGCGAGGAAACCCTGGAGCTGGCGCACGACCGATTCTCCCGCGGCGACGCGGCCGGCGCGGTCGACCTGCTGCTCGCCCGCATCGCGCGCGACGACCGGCCCGACACGGCACTTGTCAGCCACGCCGGCCTCCTGGCGGTCGACCTTCCCGACGCGGCGGCGCGCCTGGCACGACTCGGAACGCTGCTGACCCGGCCCGCCAGCCTTCCCGGCGTGCTGCAGGTCGTGGCCGGGCTGCAGACCCGCAGCCGCCCCGACCTGGCGCTCGCCCTGCTCACCGCGCTTCCTGACGCGCTGCAGCAGCCGGCCGACGTGTCCCTGGCCATCGCCGACGCGCAGTCGCGCACCGGCGCCACGCACCCCGCCCTGACCCGACTCCTGGCCCTGCGCGGCACGGGCATGCTGCCGCAGGCGGGCGCCGCGCTGCTGGCCGACCTAGCCCTGCGCGACAACCAGCCGGCGCTCGCGGTCGACGTCGCGGCATCCATCCCGACACAGGCGATGCCCGCCTGGCTTCCGCTCCGCCTCGCGGAGGTCCTGCTGCCCGCCGGCCGGATGGACCTGCTCGACCGCCTGCCCCCCGACACGCTGGCGGCACAGCCCTCCGTCGCCGCCCTGGTCTCCGCCCGCCATGGCGACACCACGTCGGCCACGCGCCTCGCGCGCGCCGCGTTCGACCTGCCGCCGGCCACGCCCGCCGTGCTGCGCGCCTACGTCCACCTGCTGGGTGATCTACATCTCGACGCCGCCGCCTTTGCCGCCCTGCTCGGCCACCTGCGCGACGACGCGGCTCCCGACCCGGCAACAGTGGAGCTGCTCGCGGCTCTGGCGACCACCCCGGCGCGCAGCGGCATCGTCCTGCCCCTTCTGGCACGGGCGCGCGATACCGTGCCTGGCGCCGCCAACGCCTGGTGCATCCTTGCCCTCGCCAGCAACCGAAGCGCCGAGGTCGCGGACTGGCTGCGTCACGGCGGCCACGCCGACCCGGCCGTCGTGCTCTCCCTCCTGACCCGGGCCGTGCAGGACCACGACCACGCCCTGGCCGACACCGCGGCCACGCTGCTGCTGGCGGCACCGCTGCCTGCCGGCTGGTCCGCCGCGGAAATCCGCCTGCTCGCCGGCTCCACCGGAGCCCTGGACCGGCCGCGACTCGACGGCTGGCTGGACTTTCTCGCGACGGCCACGCCCGACGCCCGGCTGCGCGCGACCTTCCTGCTCGCCGGCAACCCGGACCTCGCCGCGACCGCCCGCGCCGCCGCGCCTGCCCAGGCCAACCACCCCGCGGTGGCCGCCTTGCTCGCCGATGCCGGCGCCGGCCTCGGCGGACCGGACGCCGGCGCAGCCCGGCTGCAGCTCCTCGCCGCGCTGTCGCCCCGCGCGGCCCTGCCGCTCCTGGCCGCGGCCGCCCTGCACGATCCGGCGCATCTCGGCCCGCCCTGGGTCGCAGCGGTGTTCCAGACCTCGGGCGACCCGGCCGGACAAGCCGCATTGCGCACCCTGCTGCCGCGCCTCTCGCACCCCGAGGCCGAGGCGGGCCTCTTCCGAATCCTGGCCACCCTGCCGGCCTCGCAGGCCGGCGCGGTGCAGCAGGTCGCGGCCGACACGCTGGGCGGCAGCTGGGTATCCGCGTGGGAGGAAACCCTCGCCCGCACCGGCCGCATCGCGGAACTGGAAGCCGCGCTGCGTGCCCGCGGCGCCGCCGTCGCGACCTCTGCCGCGGAAGGACGCAGCCTGGCATGGCGCCTGACCGAGCTTGGCGACCGTCCAGGCGCGATCGCGCTGCTGCGCCGCCTGGGCGAAAACCAGGCCCCGGAATCGGAGGCCGTGAAGCAGCTCGTCTACCTGTGGGGGCCGAGACCGCTGCCCGAGGCCGTGGACTGGGTCCGGACCCGTGCCGTGGCCGCGCCTCCTGACCAGTTGGCCGGCTGGCTCGGCCACCTGGACTACCTCGACGCACCGGGCACGATCGCGGAGATCGTGGAGGCCCGGGCCGACCTGCTGCCCGCCCGGCCCGCCCTGGTCGAGAGCTACGTCGCGGCACTGGGCCATCTGGGCACGCCGCGTCGCGGCCTGCCCCTTCTGCAGCATGCTCTTGCACGAACCACCGACCCGCTGGTGCTTTCGGCGATCGGCCGCGCCGCCGAGGCCATGGAGCAGCCGCTTCTCGCGCTCCAGGCGGATGCCGCCGCCGCCGCCGCCCGGCCTCAGGACCCTGCCGCCCGCTTGGCCGCGGCCCGTGCCGCCCTTGCCGCCCGCCGCCCCAGCGAGGCCGTGCGCGAGTTCCAGACCCTGCTGGCCCTGCACAGCCAGCCGCCGCGCGTGCTGCTGGAAGCCGGCGAGGCCCTCGTCGCGTCCCGCCAGGCCGACAAGGCCCCGCCGCTGTTCGCCGCGGCACTCGCCGGCCTGCCCGCGCACGACACCTCCACCGACGACCAGCGGCTCCGCGCCCAGGTTCTTCGCCGCACCGACCATGCCGCGGAAGCGACCGCGCTGCTGCGGCAGATCCTGGCCCGCCATCCGGACAACGCCGGAGTCCAGGCAGACCTGCTCGAGATCCGGATGGCGGCCGAAACCGCCCGCTGACACGCCTCGGCCGCACGGGAACGGACAGCCGCCCCTGAGCGCGTGGTGGCGCAATGCCACCTGAGCCACCACCATGACGACAAGGGAGAGATGGCATGAGCCTGTTTCTGATCACCGGCGGCGCCGGCTTCATCGGCTCGCATCTCGCCGACGCGCTGCTGCACGCCGGCCATCAGGTCAGGGTGGTCGACGACCTGTCCACCGGACGGCGCGACAATCTCGACCCGCGCGTCGAGCTGCATGTCGGCGACGTCGCCAACCCGGCCCTGCTGCACGCAGCCTCCACCGGAACGGCGGGCATCTTCCACCTGGCTGCGATCGCCTCGGTGGCGCGCTCGAACGAGGACTGGATCGGCACGCATCGCACCAACCTGACCGGGACGGTGACCGTGCTGGACACGGCGCGCGCGCAGGGCAGGCTTCCCGTCGTCTACGCCTCCTCCGCCGCGATCTACGGCGACCAGGGCTCCGGCGCCGTGGCTGAAACCGCGCGCCCCGCGCCCTGCACCGCCTACGGCGCCGACAAGCTGGGCAGCGAGCTGCACGCCGCGGTGGGCGCGATGGTGCACAAGGTGCCGGCGACCGGCTTCCGCTTCTTCAACGTCTACGGGCCGCGCCAGGACCCCGCCTCACCGTATTCCGGGGTGATCAGCATCTTCGCCGCCCGCATCGTCGCGGGGCAAAGCGTGACGATCCACGGCGACGGCCGCCAGATCCGCGACTTCGTCTACGTCGCCGACGTGGTGGCCCATCTCCTGGCCGGCATGGCGACCATGCAGCAGGAGCAGGCTGCCGGCCGGGCACGATCGGATGTCCTGAACGTGTGCACCGGAACCGGCACCTCGATCCTGACCCTGGCCGAGACCCTGGGCAGCGTCACAGGGCGCCAGCCGGCGATCGATTTCGGCCTGTCACGCCTCGGCGACATACGCGTCTCTCTTGGCAATCCCGAGGCGGCCATCGCGGCGCTCGCCCTGCGCGCCCGGACGCCCTTGGCGACCGGCCTGTCTGCCACATGCTACAGCCTTGGACTCTGCATCCAGCAGCCGGCCATGCACTTGGCCGAACCGATCTGAACACCGATCGGACCGGAGCGCACCGCCACGGCGCATAGAGCCGTGATCTCGCGGAAAGGCGCGAAGGAGAACGCCACGCCGCCAGACACCTGCCCGACGCAGGAGTCGGCAGCTCAGCAGCATGA
>JBPBQS010000333.1:0-11375 GCA_050920955.1 Janthinobacterium lividum
ATCGTCATCGCCTACGACGAGACCGACGGCCTCTACGACCACGCCGCGGTGACGACGCGCGTCAACGACCCGCAGGGCAACCCGCTCGAGCCCTCGCAGCGCATCCCGGCCATCGTGATCTCGCCCTTCGGCAAGTCGCACGCGATCATCCACCAGAGCACCGAGCACAGCTCGATCATCAAGCTGATCAACACGATCTTCAACCTGACGCCGCTGGCCGACCTGCCCGACGAGACCCGCGGCTTCGCCGCCGGCAAGGCGCTCACCGGCCAGGACTACATGGGCCCCGCCGACGACAAGACCCCGGGCGTGGGCGACATGCTCGCCGCCTTCGACAACGCCCGCCTCACCGGCAAGGTCGCCCCACTTCCCGCCTCCTACGCCGAGATCCTGCCCGGCCAGAAGCCGAGCCTGCCGCACTACCCGCTCGGCGGCTGCTACACGCTCAACATCGTCCCCACCGACTACCAGAACGGCACCCTGCTCGACCCGGCGCCCGCGGACTTCAACCCGCGCCCGTCGCTGACGCCCGGCGTGCCCACCTCGGGCACCTGGGCGCCCTGACACCCGCGCCCACCATCCCAGCCTGACCCGAGGGGGAGCCGGA
The DNA here is from genome assembly GCA_050920955.1 of Janthinobacterium lividum. Taxonomy (GTDB): domain Bacteria; phylum Pseudomonadota; class Alphaproteobacteria; order Acetobacterales; family Acetobacteraceae; genus CAXSEF01. The sequence goes on from JBPBQS010000333.1 coordinate 608, forward strand.
GCGATCCGGTTCCCCCTTTTTCCTGCCCGGAGCACGCCGACCCGATGACGCAGCCTGTCCCCGCGCTGGCCCTGCTGGCCGCCCTCCTGCTCGCCCACCCCGCCGCCGCCGCCGCCCGGCCCCCGCCCGCCGCCTCCGCCGCCGCAGCCCCCCAGGTCGGCGCCACCCTGGCCGCCGTGCGCCGCGCCGGCGCGCTGCGCTGCGGCCTGGTCGTCGACGAGGACGACTATTCCGAGGCCGACACCCACGGCAACCTGTCCGCCCTCGGCGCCGACCTGTGCCGCGCGCTCGCCGCCGAGACCCTGGGCGACCCGAAGAAGGCGCTGTTCCTGTCCCTGCCCGACGAGCCGGCCGGCCTGGCCGCCGTGCGCGACGGCCGCGTCGACGTGCTGTTCGGCGCCACCCCGCACCCCGTCGTCGCCGGCGTCTACGGCGTGGCGTTCGGCCCGCCCGTGTTCTTCGACGGCCAGGGCTTCCTGGTCCCGCGCGACTCCGGCATCGTAGCCCCCGCCGACCTGGCCGGCCGCAACGTGTGCTTCATCAACGCCTCGCCCCCCGAGCGCGGCCTCTACGACGCCCTGGAGCCGCGCCTCGCGAAGCCCGAGGCCCGCTTCCCGTTCTCCGAGCGCGGCGAGATGGAGGCGGCCCTCGTCGGCGGCCACTGCGACGCCATCACCGGCGACGTGTCCTGGCTCGCCAACATCCGCTCCGCCTTCCACGCCCGCATCGAGCGCTTCGCCGTGCTGCCCGACACGATCACGCTTGACCCGATGTCGCCGGCATACCGCACGGGCGACGCGCAGTGGGCCTCGCTGGTGGACTGGACGGTGTGGGCGCTGCTCCAGGCCGAGGAGCACGGCGTCACCCAGGCCAACGCCGAGGACATGCGCCACAGCACCGACCCCGTCGTGCGCCGCCTCACCGGCGGGCTGCCGTGGATCGCGCGCTCCCTCGGCGTGGGCGAGGACGCGTTCCGCCTGGCGGTCGAGGCCGTGGGCAACTACGGCGAGATCTTCGACCGCGACGTCGGCAAGGACTCGCCGCTGCAGCTCCCGCGTGGGCGCAACGCCCTTGCGTCGCAGGGCGGGCTGATGTGGGCGCTGCCGGTCGAGCCGCTGCAGTAAGCAAGCAAGCATGAGGCTCTGCCTCAAACTCCGCCAAAGGCAATTGCCTTTGGAATCCCTTACTTAAGTAAAGGGATCAAAGGGTCCTCGGACCCTTTGCGGGTTTGGGCAGAGCCCATGCTTCCTTGCTTCAGGCCGCCAGCGCCGGCGCCCTCGCCTCGAGCCGCGCCCGCACCGCCTCCAGCGCCGCCCCGCCGAGCACCAGCGGCGCGCACGCCTCTGCCGCGTGCGTGGGCTCCGCGCTCGGGTGGAGTGCCGTGACCGGCGCGTTGGCGAACATCGTGCGGTTGCCGGTGTCGAGGTAGCTCTCCGCCGGCATCCCCTCGGCGAGGAGCACGTGGTGGCGGTCCAGCTCGACGTGGAAGTACTCCACGGCCGCGGGCGAGTCCTGCGTGACCGTGCGGCCGTTGAGCAGGCAGCGCGCCGGGACCAGCACGCCGTCGACGAACAGCGCGTGCTCGGGCGAGACCAGCAGGTCGCGGCGCGGCATCCCGTCGGCGAAGGCGTGCGCCGCGATGCGCACGGGGCGCACGGAGTCCGGCGCTGCGTGGCGGGCGACGTCGACGCGGCGGCGCCCGACCCAGCGGACCGCGGCCTCTTCGCCGGACAGGGTGGTGACGGTGTCGCCGGGCTGGAGCTGCTCGACGGGGCGCTCGCCGCCGGCGGTGAGCAGGCGGGTGCCGCGGGCGTAGCAGACGACGCCGATCAGCGTGCCGCCGTGACCGTCGGCGGTGAAGCCGAAGTTCGCGTCGGTGTAGCCCGCGCCGATATCGAGCGCGGCACCCGAGCTGAGGGTCAGGGTGCCGCCGGCGACGTGGCCGGTGACCGTGCCGGGCACGTCGATGCTGTCGCCGGCGCCGAGGCCGCGCAGGGCGGCGTGGACGCTGCCGGGCATGCCCAGGACGAGGCGCTCCGGGGTCGCGGCGCTGCCGGCGAAGCTGATCGTCTGGCCGGCGGAGACCGACTCGGAGGCGTTCAGCGTGGCCGTGCCCTGCAGCACGATGCGGCCGTTGCCGAACACCGGCGCGTCGAGATCGACCTCACCGCCGCCCGCCACGCCGACCGTGCCGGCGTTGAGGAAGCCGTTGCCGAGGCTCGCGCCGACGTTCTCGATGCGGATGGTGCCGCCGGTGGCCGAGATCACGCCGTTGTTCACGAAGTCCACGACGCGCTGGGGCGGGAGGCCGGGCGTGACGGGGGCGGCCTGGCTGCTGATGGTCAGCGTGCCGCCGGCCGACGGCGCGGAGATGAAGCCGTCGTTGGTGACGATGCCGGCCGCGACCACGGTGGCGAAGGCGGTGGGGCCGCTCGACTCGCCCAGGCTGAGCACCTCGAAGGTGCCGAGGGTCGCGCCGTCGAGCCGGAGCTGCGGCTGGCCCGACGCGGTGGCGCCGGCGATGTCGATCTCATAGCCGTCCAGGGTGCCGGAGGCCGACGGGCTGCCGCCCGCGATCACCGCGTCGTCGCCCTCGGCCGGCGCGCCGCTCGGCGACCAGTCCGCGGCGGTGGAGAGCGGGTCCGCGCTGCCGTTCCAGGTCTTCGTGGTCATCGTGAGCCTCCGGCCAGGTTGATTCCGGGCCGCTCCTCCCGCTTCGCGGGGCTCCCGGCCATCTTCCTGCATGGCGCAGGGCGGGCGGATGCGCGAGGGCCGTTCCGAGAAGACCTGATGAAACCTGCGGTCTGGTCGTCATACGATCGCATTGCCAACCCCGGGCGTTCCGTCCCAAACGTCGGGGGCGGGATGCAGCGGAGACCGTCGATGATCGTCTTGTTCGGCGCGGGACAGCAGGGATGGACCAGCCTCGGCCAGGGCTGGTCGGAGCCGGAGGCGCACAACGTCTGGGCGATGGGGCCGCGCAGCACGCTGGTGCTGCCGCGCCTGCCGTCCTCGACGCAGGGCTACGCGATGACGGCGTCGGTCGAGCCCTACGCGCCGGGCGGGCGCACCCAGGTCCTGGCCGTCGCATGCAACGGCGTGCCGCTCGGCGAGTTCGAGCTGGAGGAGGGCGGGACGCTGGTCGCGCGCCTCACGCCGGAGATGCTCGCCGGCAGCGGGCGCACCGAGCTGACGTTCACGCCGCGCCACCACGCAAGCCCGGCGGACCTCGGCCTGAGCGCCGATCGGCGGCCGTTGTCCTTCGCGCTGCACTCGATCAGCTTCACGGCCGACCCGCGCGGGCCCGACCAGATCGAGCCTCCCCTGGACGGCCTGGACGACCGCGGCCTGATGCTGGCGTTCGAGAGCCTGGGCGACGACTGCGAGTTCGGCTTCGCCCAGCGCGGCGCCGGCGCCGAGCCGCTCAGCCTGCTGCGCTTCGGCGGCATCCGCCTGCACCGCCTGCACGAGGCGCTGGACAGGGACTTCGCGGGCATCGACGAGGCGGCGAACCTCGCGGTGCGCGGCGGCCCCGGCGAGTACATGGTCCACCAGACGCACTACCGCTACTCGTACCAACACCTTCGTCGACTCCGCCTCGATGAGCCCCGACGCGCTGCTCGCCCGCGAGCTGGTGCGGCTGCAGTTCTGCCGGCGCAAGCTGCTGGAGGACCTGGAGGAGGGCGACAAGATCTTCGTCGTGAAGAGCAGCGTGAACCCGGGCCTGCACCTCGACGAGGTGGCGCCGGTCGCGCAGGCGGTGGCGCGCCACGGTCCCGGCGTTGTGTTCTGGGCCCGGCTTGCGGACGACCAGCACCCGGCGGGGCAGCTCCGGTGGCACGGGCCCAACCTGGTCTCCGGCAGGATCGACCGCCTGTGCGCGCCGGGCGCCGCGGTGGTGTTCTCGCCGTTCTGGCTGCCGCTGTGCCGGCGGGTCTACCGCGCCGTCGCGGTGCGCAAGGGCGGCCTGCCGGCGCCGTGACCGCGCGGCCCGGTGTTCGGCCGGGTGCCGCGGCTCAGGCCTCGAAGCTGACGAGCGGGTGCGCCGCGGCGATGGCGGCCGGGGCAGGGGGGCTGACGCTGACCGAGATCGTGTTGCCCGTCGCGTCGACGACCACGGTGGTCAGCGAGCCGTCGGGGTTGGCGGTGCTGCTGACGGAGCCGGCGCCGGACGCCGCCGACGAGGAGGACGAGGTCGACGGCCCGCTCGGATAGGGGCTGAGGACCGGGGCGGAGCCGGGTGCCGGCTCCGGGATCAGGGGCTGCGCTGCGACATCGCCGATGCTGCCACTCATGGGGGTTCTCCTCTGCGGGTCCACGCCCACACTGCACCCCGCCCCTGAATCCCGGGTTAACGCGAGGCGGGCGTCACACCTCGCGCCAGCCCGGCTTGCTCGGGTCGGTCATGGTGAAGTGGATCGGCCCGATGCCGGAGATCGCCAGGATCGCCGGCTCCTTCGCGTCGCGCTGCACCCCGTCGTAGTGCGGCGTGCGCGCCACGCGGCGCACGAAGCCGCCGGCGTGCACGGGCACGGTGCGCTCGGGCACGAAGTCCTCGCCGCTCGCGACCCACCAGGTGCCCGACACCACGATGCACAGGCGGTCGGTCTCGTAGAAATGCGGCGCGCTCATGTAGCCGGGGTGCCAGCGGATCAGCACGAAATACTGCCCGGGCTCGCCGAGCGCGCCCTGCATCGTGGCCTGCTCCGCCGTGCCGGCCGGGAAGTTGTAGAGCTGCTTCCACGGGATCTCGCCGGACTGCACCACCTGCGTCATCGCGGGGTCCGCGCCCGCCGCCCCGGCGGGGCCGGAACGCAGCGTGGTCGCGGCGGCGGCGAGCAGCGGCGCGGCAAGCAGGGTGCGGCGCGCAAGCAGGTCGGTCATGGTCGGAGTCCCCCCTTCTGGTTTTCCCCAACCCTGGCCGAAGCGCCGCCCGCTGGCCAGCGCGGCGACGCGGGACCGCCTCCAGGCCGCCCCGCGTGCCCCGGCGCCGCCGGTCCCGCTACGGTGCCGCCGCGCCGTCGTGCCCCGCCGCGCAGGCCATGTGCCAGTGATCCTCGGCCTGGTTGTCGGGGCAGCCCGCTTCCTTCCACAGGAAGTAGGCGCGCGTGCGCAGCTGCTCGCTCCGCTCCTCCGCCTGCTGCCTGGTCAGCAGGGCGTCGCCGAACGGCGTGAGCGGGCCGCCCCGGCTGACGTGCATCCTGGCGTGCAGGCCGGCGCCCTCCTCCTCGGGCACGAGGTGCAGCTCGGTGGCGGCTTTGAGCGCCTCCTGCGGCGCGCGGGCGACGTCCTCGACGACGACCGGAAAGACATGCAGGACCGTGTCCCGCGCGTTCAGCACGTCGACCAGGCATTCTTCCACGGCACACCTCTTTGAGTTGGGCCCCCCGGACCAGGCCGACGCGCCTGGTCCGGGCAGGCGTTTGCGAGGCCGACGCTAGTAGGTCCGGACGGCTAACCGTCCGTTAACGCCGGCCCTCCAGGCGTGTCCGCGCGCCACCGTGTTCCGCGACCGTGTCCCGCCTGCCACCGGGCGCGCGACGGGCAGGAGCAGGACAGGGCCTGTTGCGCCCCCGTGCGCATGCCGCCGGGCGCCGTTGTCTCGCGCGACGCGGCATTCCCCGCTGTCGCTCGACCACGCGCATGCGTGCGTAAAAACCGTCCTTGACGCGGGAAAACGACCTGTTGCCGGAAAATTGGACATGCTATTGTAGTCAGATGGTGGCTGGCGGAACGGCCACCTACCCGGGGAAAAACGATGTTCGATCACGTCGAGCCCAGCGACATCCAGCTGACCTCGCTGCAGGACAACACCTGGCGTTGGGTGATCTGGTACAACCCCGGCGACAACCAGCCCGACGACCGGGACCGCGTCGGCACGGCGCCCACGCTGAGCCTGGCCATGACCGCCGTGCAGCACAGCCTCAGCGCGTCCTTCTCGCGGGCGATCGCCTACGACTGAGCGGCGCGGGAGCCGGCCCGCGGGGCGACGACCCGGCCGGTTCACGGCGCATGCGTGAACGCGAAGGCGAGCTACGCCGTGATGTCGAGAACCGTCGTCACGCCCGGCCTGCCGAACATGGTCCTGCTCGACGAGACGACGTTGCCCTTGGTGTCCGTCACGGTCGTAGTGATCGAGCCGTTCGCGCTTGCTGTGACGGTCGTGGTGATGCCCGAACCCTGCCGGCGCGGCGAGCCCGAGTCCGACGATGCCGTGTCCCTGGCGCGTGCGCTGTCCGGCTTGGATCCGCCGGGCGCGGTGTTGCCGCCGCCGATTCCGCCGATGCTCATGGGGTGCTTCCTGCTCTCCGGTGAGGACGGGAGCATCGCAGGGCACGGTGAACACGCCGTGAACGCAGCGGGAAGCATGGGGCGCTGGCGGAGAGAGTGTCCGTATAACCAACATTCCCCACCATCCCCCTGTGTTTCAAATGCCCCTGTAAACACTGGCGGATCGACGCTCTCCCGTCCCCTGCCGTTCCCGCTTGTGTCGCACCAGCCCAGCGTTATCTTGGGAACAGGTTTGGGAACGAGGGGCAAAATCGTGGCAGGCAAGCTGACAGCTGTGGCCGTCCGGGCCCTGGTGACGCCGGGCCGCTACACGGACGGGGAGGGGCTGCACCTCTACGTCAAAGCCCCTGACCGCCGGGCTTGGGTGTTGCGATACACGCGGCTGGGTAAGAGCCGGGACATGGGGCTGGGCGCCTACCCCGCCACAAGCCTCGCGGAGGCCAGGGAGAAAGCCGCCGACGCCCGGAAGCACCTTCGCGCGGGAGACGATCCCCTCGCGGTGCGTGAGGTCGTCCAAGGCGAGAAAATCGCCACCCAGCAGCAGACCTTCAGGCGGGCCGCCGAGGAGCTGATGGCCGACAAGGGCAAGGCTTGGCGCAACCCGAAGCACCGGGCGCAATGGGCATCGACCCTGGAGACCTACGCATATCCGGTGTTTGGCGACTGGCCGGCGCAGGACGTCGACAGCGACGCCGTGATGCGGGTCCTGCGCCCGCTATGGGAACGCGCACCGGAGACCGGCTCGCGCCTGCGCGGCCGTATCGAGGCGGTGCTGGACGCTGCCAAGGCCCGTGGTTGGCGGGACGGCGAGAACCCGGCCCGTTGGAAGGGGCACCTGGCATCGCGGCTGCCTTCCCCGCGCAAGGTCAAAGCCGTTGAGCACCACCCCGCGCTGCCGTGGAACGCCTTGGCCGGCTTCGTAGCCGAGTTGCGCCAGCGCGAGGGTGTGGCGGCGCGGGCCGTCGAGATGGCGATCCTGACTGCCTGTCGGTCTGGCGAGGTGCGCGGCATGCAGTGGAGCGAGGTCGACCTGGACGCGGCAGTGTGGACGGTGCCCGGCAAGCGGATGAAGGCCGGCAAGCTGCACCGCGTCCCCCTGTCCGCTGCCGCGGTGGTGCTGCTGCGCCAGATGCGCGCCGGCCAGCCTGCCGCGGCTGCTCTGGTGTTCCCCGGTGCGAAGGCTGGCGCGGCGCTGTCCGACATGAGCCTCACGGCGGTGCTGCGGCGCATGAACACCGTTGCCGAAGGCCAGCCGGTGCCGTGGCGCGATGGCACGACGGGCGAGCCGATCACGGTGCATGGCTTCCGTTCCACGTTCCGGGTCTGGGCTGGCGAGCGGACCCCCTACCCGCGCGAGGTGGTCGAGGCGGCACTGGCGCACACGCTGAAGGACAAGGTCGAGGCGGCATACCAGCGATCGGACCTGATGGAGCGCCGCCGGCCGCTGATGGAGGAGTGGGCGACGTTCTGCACCGCGGGCGATCGCAGCGGCACGGTCGTGCCCATCAGAGCCTAAAACCAGAAAACTTACAGCAAGCTCCAAAGCATAGGGAGCATAGGGGGCATAGGGTCTGGAACGTGCAATGTCAGTGGGTTAGGCGGCGGCAAACACCCCCTATGCACCCCCTATGCCTCGCCAGCACCCCCTATGCTCATCGCTAGCGCTGCTAGGTGTCGTCCGGGTCCAGGCTCTGGATCAACTCCAGGATGCGCTTGCGCACCTGAGGATTGCCAATGCGATAGTATGCAAGGATCAGTTTTCTTGACTCAAGCGAGTATAGATCGTCCGGGATAGCGGTGCCCGAAATGTGGTCTGAACGATAGACGCCAGCCTGCGTGCCTATACTTACTTCTACGGCGTCAAGATCATCGCCAATGTCGCTGAAGAAGAAGCTGATCGGCGTCTTTAGAGCCTTGGATATGTCGTACAGCCGAGATGCGGACACGCGGTTCATACCGCTCTCATATTTCTGCACTTGCTGGAAGCTGACCCCAAGCAGATCTGCTAGCGCGGCCTGAGTCATGCCGAGTATTGCACGTCGTAGGTGTATTCTACCCCCGACGTGCACATCGACCCCGGTTTTATTCAGAATGCCGGAACCTTGTGCCTCCTCCTCTTTGTCATCCTTCTCGTCTGCCATTTCTACCTCTGGTGGCGGGGTACTCTGCGGGTCGACCCTATGGTAAGTTCGTAACAAAAAAAAGACATTTCGCAATTGTAAGTAGCGGCGAGCCTTGCTGCGGGGCGCGGTGCTTGGCTGCCTGTTCGGGTCGACACCTCTCCGCCCAGGCCGCTGCCTCCAAATAGTTTCTGGCATACCGCGAAACAACACGACACAGCGTGAAACAGTAAAGAGCGTATCCTGCTCTTTGAGCTGCTGCATTTACCCGTGGAAATTGCTTTTCCGCGGGAGATATAGTCCCGGTCATGAGCCGAATTGGTCCCTATAGCCGCCCACATAACCTGTCGAACATGGACGGTCGCAGCCGGGAAGCGCGAATGCTTCGCCGCGTGCGATCCGAGCTGACGGCGCACGTCGGGGGCAAGCCGTCGGCGACGCAGCGGATGCTGATCGAGCGCGCCGCCACGCTGGCGCTGCACGTCGAGACCCTGGACCGCAAGGTGCTCGAGGGCGGGGTGATGTCCGAGCACGACAGCCGGACCTACCTCGCGTGGAGCAACAGCCTGACGCGAACGCTGCGCGAGCTTGGGGTGGGCAAGCCGCAGGACACGCCGGGCACCCGGCTGCAGCAGCACATAGCCGCCCGGAGCGCCGCCTGATGTCTGGCACCGCCGACACGTCCACCCCCGCCCAGCGGCAGGCGTTCTGTAACCTCGTAGAAGGTGGGGCAGGGGGCTTGGCCCTTCCGGCCGCTGCAGCGCTGGTCGCGCAGTGTCAGGCCCGCATGCCCGAAACGACGGCCTACCTCATCGGGCTGCCGGAAACCGCGACCTTCGCGCAGGGCGTCGCCCTCCTGAAGATGCGCTGGGCCTCAGGACGCGCTGGTTACTGATGGCCCTACCCTGGAACGCCTCCGCCAAGCGCAAGCCACCACGCCCCCCGAAGGTGAGGGACTGCCGCGCCACTGGCATCCGTCTCCTCGACCGGCAGCGGCGCATCGAGAGAACCAAGCGGCTGGCGCACGACGCTGCCGAGGCGCGCGACGCCGCGCCATGAACATCACCACCACGGCCGGGCACGTGCCTGGCAACACCGAAGGAAACTGAGAATGACCGACTACCAGACCCGTGCTGCCGTGCGGGCGATGCAGGAGATCACGCAGGCGCAGCAGGACGTGGCGCCGGTAGTGGGCAGCGTGCCTGCCATGGACAGCGCGGCAGGCGTCTACGGTGCGGCGCTCGCGCGTATGGGCGTCACCCCGAAGGATATCAGGGCCGTCTCCGGCACCACGGCGGGCGCCAGGACGATGTTCCAGATCGTGCGGGATCGCCAGCGGGGGACCGGTCGCCCGATGGTGGCGATGGACGCGGCGGGAGAGGCGCGGCGCAAGGCGATGTTCCCCCACGGGGATCGGTTCAGTTGAGCGCCGTGGCCATGCTGCGCCGCCCGGCCAGGACGGAGCCGCCCGGGCTGTCCCCGGAGCGCACCGCGCTTGCCGAGGCGATCGCCAGTGTGACGGAGCTGCGCGCCCAGCTCGACGCCACCCACAAGGCGCTCGACACCGCGCAGCCGGTAGTCTGGGCGACAATCGGTGCCTTGGACGCCGCGCCCGAGCTGGTGGAGCGCGCCAAGGCCAACGCCGCGATCTATCTGCAGCAGCAGGCGCGCGGACTGGCACCGGAGCCGCCCCAGACCATCCGCGAGGCCCGCAACCTGGTGGCCGATGCGCAGGACGCTGTGGACGCGGCGCGGGCTGCGGTGACGGCGCTGGAAGCCGAGCGCGCAAGCCTCCAGTCCCGCCTGCCCATGGCCGAGGAAGCGGTGCGCCGTGCCGCCCGTCGTGTCCTGCACGCCGAGGCGGAGGCAACGGCCTGCGTGATGGCGGCTGAGCTGGCGGCGATGCAGCGGGCCATGGTCGCGCACGGTGATGTGGTGGAGTGGCTGGCCGGTGCGGGTGCTTTCGCGGTGGTCGAGCAGCACGGCAGCAGCTACGGCAAGCCGGCGGATGACGCGATCCGCATGGCGCTCACCCGGCTGCAATCCCCGCCGCACTCGTGGAACGGCCTGGCGCTCGCCCAGCCCGGCGCCGCAGCCGGCTGGGTCGCAGCCTTCGCCGCGCTCCAGGCCGACGCGACTGTGCCGCTGCCGCTGGTGCCCGCGCCGTGAATATCGTCGATGCCCTAGTCGTCACCCTTGGCCTCGACGCCAGCAACTTCAAAGCCGGCCAGACCCAGACCAACGCCGGCCTGAAGTCCCTCACCGAGGGCGCCACCAAGACCGGCGCCGAGATGGCCCGCGTCACGCAGGGCATCACCCAGGGCTTCGCCAAGGTCCGCACGGAGCTGCTGGGGCTG
>JBPBQS010000110.1:0-11239 GCA_050920955.1 Janthinobacterium lividum
CCCGCGCTTCTCCCACGTCTCGCTGGCCGGCGTGGGCGCCATCCTGCTCTCCGGCATCACGATGGCCGTGTTCTACATCGGCTCCTGGTCCGGCCTGTACGGCACCGCCTACGGCGTCATGGTGTGCACCAAGGTCGCGATGTTCCTCATGCTGCTCGGCCTGGGCTTCGCCAACTCGCGCGTCACCGCCCGCCTCGCCCGCGGCGGCGGCGCTGCCGCCGTGCCCCGCATGAAGCGCTTCGCCGAGGTCGAGATCGGCATCGGCATCACGATCTTCTTCACCGCCGCCTCGCTGACCTCCGTGCCCCCCGCGATCGACCTGGCGCAGGACCGCGTCACCTTCGCCGAGATCGTCGAGCGCAACACCCCGCAGTGGCCGGTCCTGCGCTCGCCCGGCCACGACCGCCTCGCCATCCCCGCCCTCCAGCACCGCCTCGACGCCGAGGCCGCCGCGAAGTCCGCCGAGCCCCTGCCCGCCTTCATCGAGGGCGGCGGCGACCTCCCGCCCCGCAACGCCGACGACATCCTGTGGTCCGAGTACAACCACCACTGGTCCGGCCTCTTCGTCCTCGCCCTCGGCCTGCTGGCGCTCGTGCACCAGGCCGGCGCCCGCTGGGCCCGCCACTGGCCCCTCGTCTTCCTCGGCCTCGGCGGCTTCCTCCTCGTGCGCTCCGACCCCGAGGTCTGGCCCATGGGCGACATCGGCTGGTTCGACGCCTTCCGCGACGTGGAGGTCGTCCAGCACCGACTGTTCGTCGTCGTCATCGTCGTCTTCGCGCTGTTCGAGTGGGCCGTGCGCACCGGCCGCCTGCGCTCCCACGGCGCCGCCCTCGTCTTCCCCCTGATGTGCGCGACCGGCTCCGCCCTGCTGTTCACCCACAGCCACGCCATCGCCAACGTCAAGGACCAGCTCCTCATCGAGCTGACCCACACGCCGATCGCGCTCGGCGGCATCGTCGCCGGCTGGTCGCGCTGGCTGCAGCTCCGCCTGCCGCCAGGCCGCACCACGCGCATTGCCGGCTGGGTGTGGCCGATCTGCTTCATCCTGATCGGCGTGGCGCTGCTGCTCTACCGCGAGGCCTGACGCCCGGAAAAGGCAAGGTCGGGCCCTGCCCGAACCCGCAAAGGGTCCGGGGACCCTTTGATCCCTTGACTTAAGGAACGCGTTCCAAGGGCGCAGCTTTTGGCGGAGTCCAGAGGCAGCGCCTCTGGCCTTGCTTCCTCCCCGCCCGGTTGCAGTCTCCCGACTGTCACGCCGCCCGCCGTTGCGCAGTGCAGCATTCCCCCCTAACATTCGCGTGACCCGACCCGCAGTTCTGGCCTCGCCGGAGCACCCACTCCTCCGAAAGGCCCCTGCCCATGTCCCCCGTGACCATCACCGGCGCCAACCACGCCATCCTCACCGTCTCGATGGACGGCACCACCAACCTCCAGCTCGCCCAGCAGTTCGCGACCCTCGTCAACAACGCCGCCGCCGCCAACACGCTGGCGGCCTCGCTCCTGTCCGACGTCGCCGCCGTCCTCCCGGCGCCGGCCGCCGGCTTCCTGGGCGAGGCCGAGATCGACGCCTCCTCGCTGAACATCGCCTGGCCTGCCGGCTACAACGCGATCCTCGACGTGGCCGCCGGCCCGACCACCATCTCCGCGGCCCTCGCCGTCACGCCGATCAGCGTGCTGTCCGCGAGCGGCGGCACGACCTTCTTCGCCGGCGCGGCCCAGACCATGTTCATCGCCGGCGGCGGCAACAACGTGTTCAACGGCTTCGTCTCGCCCGCCGGCATCACCTCCCTGCCCGGGGCCGGCTCGTCCACGCTCAACATGGTCGCCACCGGCGGCGGCAACGACACCATCACCACGGGCACCGGCAACTTCGACGTCGACCCCGGCACGGGCCGCAACGTCGTCACGCTCGGCACCGGCATCAGCTACGTCAACTCGCTGGGCCAGGACCTGATCACCGGCGGCGACGCGCACACCACGGCGGGCGTGCCCAACATCGGCACGATCTACCTGTCCGGCACCGGCGCCACGGTGCAGGGCGGCACCGGCACGTTGGCCATCCTCGCCAGCAACGGCATCACCAGCCCGGGCGGCGGGCTCGACGTCGTCACCCTGGGCAGCGGCGGCGGCAGCATCACCGGCGTCTCGAACAGCACCTTCAACCTGGCCGGCACCGCCAGCGTCACCGGCGGCGGAAACGACACGATCAACATGGGCAGCGCCAGCGCCACCGTGCTGGGCGCCGCCGGCGCCGACCTGTTCAGGATCGGCAGCGCGTCGTCCTCGCTGACCGGCGGCGCCGGCGCGGCGAACCTCTACGAGTTCCAGGCCACCGCGACCGGCGGCGCCACCGACGTGATCGGCGACTTCAAGACCGCCGACAAGCTGTCGATCTCCGGCTACACGGCGAACGGCGCCGCGGTCCTGGCCAACGCCACCGTCTCCGGCGGCTCGACGACCATCACCCTGTCCGACCAGACGAAGATCGTCCTGACGAACTTCGCCAGCCTGACCGGCGGCAACTTCTCCTGACCTGACGGGCAGCCGCGGCCCCGCGCCGCGGCTGCCCACTTCCTCGTCACAAAGTCTTTTCGCTTCTTTTTCTCCGGAAAAAGAAGGCCTTGCTTCCTTCCTCTCGCCTTCCTGCCCCGCCATGCTGCGTCTTCCCCACCCGGACGCCCCGACGCATGGCCAGCCAGCTCCCCCACCTCCTCCTCGTCATCGCCGTCCTGCTGATCGTGATCAGCGCGGTGCAGCCGCTCGCGCGCCGCCTGGCGCTGTCCGACAGCGTGCTCCTGGCCGTGGTCGGCACCCTGATCGGCGGCGCCGCGGTGTTCGTGCTGGAAACCCCGCGCGTGACCGCCTTCGACGGCATCGCCGGCGCCCTGGTGCACCTGCCGATCGGCTCCGAGGCGTTCCTGTTCGTCTTCCTGCCGCTCCTGGTGTTCCACGGCGCGCTGTCCATCGACGTCCGCCGCCTGGCCCGCGACGCCGCCCCCGTCCTGATGATGGCCGTGGTCGCCGTCCTGGTGAGCACGGCCGCCGTGGGCTTCGCGCTGGCCCCGCTCACGACGCTGCCGCTGGCCGCCTGCCTGATGCTCGGCGCCATCGTCGCGACCACCGACCCCTCCGCCGTGGTCGCGGTGTTCCGCGAGATCGGCGCCGACAGCCGCCTGACCCGCCTGGTCGAGGGCGAGAGCCTGCTCAACGACGCCGCCGCCATCTCGATCTTCGCGATCCTGATGACCCAGCTCACCGACCACGAGCTGCCCAGCGCACTCGGCGCCTGCTGGATCCTCGTCTCCTCGCTCGCCGGCGGCCTGGCCATCGGCTTCGTCATGGCGCGCCTGACGCTCTACGCCGTGCCCCTGCTCGGCGGCAGCCGCGCCGCCGAGGTCTCGCTGACCCTGGCGCTGCCGTACGTCGCCTACATCACCTGCGACGAGTTCCTGCACGCCTCGGGCGTGGTCGCCGCCGCCGCCGCCGGCCTCACCATCAGCGCCATCGGGCCGTCGACCTTCCGCCCGCACTCCTGGGCGTTCCTCACCGACATCTGGGCGCAGCTCGCCTTCTGGGCCTCGTCGATGGTGTTCATCCTGGCCTCCATGCTGGTGCCGAAGCTGATGATCGGCACCACGCGCCACGACCTGCTGCTGCTCGCGGTCGTCATCGCCGCCGCCCTGGCCGCGCGCGCCGTGGTGCTGTTCGGCCTGCTGCCGCTGCTCACCCGCCTCGGCCTGAGCCAGCACGTGCCCATCCCGTTCCGCGTCACCATGCTGTGGGGCGGCCTGCGCGGCGCCATCACCCTCGCCCTCGCCCTCTCCGTGACCGAGAACGACGCCCTGTCGCCGGAGGTGAAGCACTTCGTCGCCATCCTCGCGACCGGCTTCGTGCTGGCCTCGCTGCTCGCCGGCGGCACAACCCTCGGCCTGCTCGTCGGCTGGCTGCACCTCGACCGCCTGCCCGCCATCGACCAGGCGCTGCGCCATCAGGTCGTCGCCATCGGCCTCGGCGAGGCGCGCGACCGCGTCGGCCAGAGCGCCGCCGAGCTGGGCTTCGCGCGCGGCGTCACCCAGCGCGTCCTCGAACGCTTCACCGCCCGCATCGAGCACGAGACCGAGGCCAACGAGTTCGACAGCGCCATCACCGACCGCGACCGCGTGACCCTCGGCCTCATCACCCTGGCGTCGCAGGAACGCTCCGTGCTGCTGGAGATGTTCAAGGACCGCGCCCTGCCGCGCTCGATCATGGAGCACCTGCTCTGGACCGCGGAGAGCATGATCGACGGCGCGCGCTCCGGCGGCCGCCTCGGCTACATACGCGCCGCCCGACGCCGCCTGCGACCGGGACTGCGCTTCACCCTCGCCCAGTGGCTGCACCGCTCGGCGCACATCGACGCGCCTCTGATGAACCGCCTCGCCGAGCGCTTCGAGATGCTCCTCCTCATGCGCCTCGTGGTCGCATCCCTCACCCGCTTCATGCGCCGCCGCATGGAGCCCGTCCTCGGCCAGCGCGTCAGCGAGATCGTCGCCGAGATCCTCGAGCGCCGACGCGAGACCATGGAGGACGCCGCCGAGACCCTGCGCGTGCAGTACCCCGGATACGCCGAGGCCCTGGAGCTGCGCGTGCTCCAGCTCATCGGCATGCGCATGGAGACCGACGCCTACGACACCATGCGCCGGGAATCCCTGATCGGCGACGAGCTGCACGAGGAGCTGCTCCGCGCGCTCGAGGAACGCCGCGACCACCTCTCCCGCCCCCTCAAGTTCAGCCTGCAGATCGGCCTCGACACCCGCCTGCGCGAGATCCCGCTGCTCTCCGGCCTGCAGGAGGCGGTGCTCCACGACGTCGCCATGAACGTCACCGTGCGCTTCACCGTCCCCGGCGAGGCCATCATCCGCCGCGGCCGCCGCGCCCGCGCCGTCTACTTCATCAGCTCCGGCAGCGTCGACATCACCGCCGACGGCAGGACCCAGACGCTGGGCCGCGGCGAGTTCTTCGGCGCCAGCGAGGTCCTGGAGCACAGCCGCCGCCGCATCGCCGCGCGCGCCCGCAGCTTCAGCCACCTGATCGAGCTGCGCGGCGAGGAGTTCCGCCGCCTCGTCGACGAGAACCCCGAGCTCCTCGCCCGCCTCGACGCCCTGCGCGCGCTGCGCACCCCCGCCGAGGTCGGCGAGGACGGGCCGCTCGCGCTCCTCGGCTTCGACCCGCAGGAAGCCAGCAAGGTCGAGGCTCCGCCTCGAGCTCCGCCAAAGGCTGCGCCCTTGGAACGCATCCCTTAAGGGTCAGTCCAGGCATGGGCAGGAACGCCCGCCCGGACGTCAGGCCGCCCCGGGCGGCTTCGCGCGATGCTCCTGCGTGAGGCCGCCGTAGCCCCAGCTGTCCTTCGGCACGTCCTGGATCACCACGTAGCTCACCTCGGACAGCTCGGGCCCGAGCACGTCGCGCAGCATCCGGTGCGTCTCGGCGATGAACCGCGCCTTCTGCTCCGGCGTATTCGTCCCCGCGCTGACGGTGGCGTCCACCTGCGCCGCCCGCGTCACCGGCCGGGCGCCGACGCTCCAGCCGGCCGCCGGCACCTGCTCCACGAGCACGCCCACCAGCGGGCCCACCTTGTGCAGCACCTCCGCCATCAGGGCGGTGATCCCCGCCTGGATCGCCTCCACCTGGCCCTGGTCCAGCGCCTCGCCCGCAACCTTGACGTTGATGAACGGCATCGTCGTGTCTCCCCCTTCACCCTGCCACCCCGACGGGTCGCTCCGGATCACGCAGATGGACCTCCCCCGCGCTTCGGAAAATTCGGAACTTCCGAGCCAACACATCGCGATGATCGAACAATCGGCTACGCGAGTGCCGCCTCGAAGCCGCTGTCGCTCCGAAGCGCGTCGAGCAGGATGTCTGTCAGGAGCCTGACCGCGGGCGCCGGCTCGGCCTCGGCCCGGTGCAGCGTCAGGGGAACGCTCGGCAGGGCCGGCAGCCCGCTTTCGGCCGGATCGAGCACGACGAGGGCGCCCGGCATGCCGAAGCTCGCACGCGCGGTCACGCCAAGGCCGCCTTCCGCCGCCGCCCACAGGCCCGACAGGCTCGGGCTGGTGAACGCCAGCCGCCAGGGCAGCCCCGCCGCGTCCAGCGCATCAACCGCCGCGGACCGGAAGGCGCAGGGCGGCGAGAAGGCGGCAAAGGCCAGCGGCTCGCCGCCGAGACGCGCAACCCCGGGCCAGTCCGCCGCACCGATCCAGCGGATCGGCACGTCCGCGATCCGCTCTGCGTGCGGCGCGTCGCCGCCGTCGCCCCAGACCAGCGCCAGGTCCAGCTCCCCCGCCACGGTCTTCCCGACGAGGGGAACGCTGCGGTCCACCTGCACCTCGATCCGGACCCTGGGATGGGCGCGCGAGAACCGCCGCAGCACCGCCGGCAGCCAGCCTTCCGCGAAATCCTGCGGCAGGCCAAGCCGCGCCCAGCCCTCGACGCCCGCACCCCGGACGCTCTCGACCGCCTCGTCGTTCAGCTCGAGCACCCGCCTCGCGTAGCTGAGCAGGTTCTCGCCCGCCGTGGTCAGCCCGAGGCCGCGCCCGGACTTGCGCACCAGCTGCTGCCCGACCTGCTCCTCCAGCCTCCGCAGCTGCGTGCTGACCGCGGACTGCGACCGGCCGAGCCGCTCCGCCGCCCTGGCGAAGCTGCCCAGCTCGAACCCCGTCACGAAGGTCCGGAGCACGTCCATGTCGAGGTTGGTGCGGACACCCATCGTTCGATCACGCCGAAGCGCGCCTTCAAATGTTTCGAATTTCCGGAAGCATGATCCGCGCGCATCCTCCGCTCGTCAACGCCGATCGCGAACCGTCAACCCAACCCGATCCGGCGCAGCCCGAAACCGCGCCGCCCGCACGAAGGAACAACGCCATGCCGCTCGTCCGCATCTCCCTGATCAAAGGCAAGTCGCGCGACCACGTCCGCGCCATCGGCGACGGCGTCCACCGGGCCCTGATCGAGGCGTTCGGCGTGCCGCCCGACGACCGCTTCCAGCTGGTCCAGCAGCTCGACCGCGACGACGTGGTCTACGACGCCGAATACCTCGGCATCCACCGCAGCGACGACATCGTCTTCATCAACATCGTCGCCGGCAACTGGCGCGACACCGCGCACAAGAAGAGGCTCTTCGCCCTGATCGCCGCCAACCTCGCCCTGAACCCCGGCCTGCGGCCCGAGGACGTGCTGGTCGTGCTGTCGCCGAACGGCCGGGACGAGTGGTCCTTCGGCAACGGGCTCGCCTCCTACGTCAGGGACGACGCGCCCGCCTGATCCCCCGGCACGCACGGTTCCAGCCCAACCACGCCCGGGGAACGAAGATGACGCACCTCGCCACCCCCTTCGACGACCCGACGCCCCCCGGCGTCCGGCAACGCACCCTGCATGACGTCGGCGGCCTCTCCGTCCGCGTCCTGGAGGCGGGGTTCGAGACGCCAGGCCGCCCGGCGGTGCTCCTGCTGCACGGCTTCCCCGAGATCGCCTACAGCTGGCGCAGCACCCTGCGGCCGCTCGCCGACGCCGGCTACCACGTCATCGCCCCCGACCAGCGCGGCTACGGCGGCACCACCGGCTGGGACGACGGCGACGTCGCCTCGTTCCGCACCCACGCCTTCGCCCGCGACGCGCTCGGCGTGCTCTCCGCCCTGGGGCTTCGCTCCGTGGCCGCCGTGGTCGGCCACGATTTCGGCTCGATGGTCGCCGCCTACTGCGCGCTCGTGCGCCCCGACGTGTTCCGCTCGCTGGTGATGACGAGCTTCCCGTTCGACGGCCCGCCGCCGATCCCCTCCGGCGACGCCGCCCCCCGGCCCGCGCCCCCCACGCTCGACGCGCAGCTCGCGGCCCTGTCGCGCCCCCGCAAGGACAGCATGGCCTTCTTCTCGGGCCCTGACGCCGAGGCGGACATGCTGCACCCGCCCCAGGGCCTCCACGACTTCCTGCGCGCCTACTACCACGTCAAGAGCGCGGACTGGCCGGGCAACCGCCCGCGCCCGCTGTCCACCGGCTCGGCCGAGGAGCTGGCGACGCTCCCGACCTACTACATCATGGACCGCTCCGCCGGCATGGCCGCCACCGTCGCCCCGCACATGCCCCCGCCGGCGGAAGTCGCGACCAACCGATGGCTGCCCGACGAGGACCTGGCCATCCACGCGCGCGCGATCGAACGCAGCGGCCTCCAGGGCGCCCTGAACTGGTTCCGCTGCCACACCGGCGGCATCGGCCGGGCCGAGATCGAGCTGTTCGCCGGCCGGACCATCGACGTGCCGTCCTGCTTCATCTCCGGCGCCGCCGACTGGGGAACCTACCGCAAGCCCGGCGCGCTCGACCGCATGCGGACCACGACCTGCACCCGCATGGAAGGCATCCACCTCGTCGAGGGCGCCGGCCACTGGGTCCAGCAGGAGCAGCCGGAGCGCTTCAACGAGGCCCTGCTGTCCTTCCTGCGCGAGACCGGCCGCTGAAGGCCGGAAGCAAGGTTGAGGCTCCGCCTCAAACTCCGCCAAGGGAAGCCCCTTGGATGGCTTCCCTTAAGTGAGGCCAGTCCAGGGCGGCTCGCCCTGGCGGGTTTGGGCAGAGCCCATGCTTGCTTCCTCCCCCTGGCCTTCCCGCCCCGCCTCCGCCACCATCGCCCCATGATTCGCCTGCTCCAAGGACCGCTCGGCGCGCTTCTCGCCACCCTCGTCGTGCTCGGCGCCTTGTGGCCCGCAGCCCCCGCCTTGCCCCTCTACACCTTCGACCAGCCGTTCTACCTCGGCATCGCCCACGACCTGCGCACGACCGGCCGCTTCACCGACGGCTACATGTTCGCCCCCCCCGGCCCCGACGGCGCCCACCCCCCCGCCATGCGCTTCGCCCCGCTCTACCCGGCGCTGCTCGCCGCCGTGTCCCTCGCCGACCCCGCCCTGCGCGCCGGCATGGACTGCGAGGCCCTGAGCCACGGCCAGGACCACGTCTGCCCCCGCGCCGCCCCCGTGATGCGCCGCCTGCAGGGCGCCATGCTCGCCGCCTTCTTCACGCTGACCTGGTGCATCGGCCTGCTCGCCACCGGCCGCCGCCGCGTCGCCTGGGCCACGCTGCTGCTCGCCCTGCCCACCGCCGGCGTGCTGCTGCGCTCGGTGGACACGCTGATGACCGAGGTCACGGCGCTGCTGCTGACCACGGCCTGCCTCGCCGCCGTGCTCGCCGCCTGGCGCCGCCACAGCCTGCCCTGGCTCGCCGCCGCCGGCGCCACCCTCGGCCTCGCCATCCTGACCCGCCCCGCCTTCCTCTACCTCCTCTACGCCACGATCCCCGCCGGCCTCGCGCTGGCCGCCGCCGCCTGGACGCCCCGCCCCCGCCCAGCCCCGGACGCCTCCCTCCCCACGCCCCGCCCCCTCCGCCCCGACGAGGCCACGGCCCCCGGCCCCCGCGCCCTGGCCGCGCTCGCGGTGTTCGTGCTGTGCGCGTCGGCCGTGGTCACGCCCTGGATCGCGCGCAACGCCGTCGTGGTCGGCCACGCGGCGCTCACCCGCGGCTACGACAGCCACACGCTGGTGCAGCGCATCTCCTTCGACTCGATGACCTGGCGCGAGTACGGCCTGAGCTACCTGTGCTGGCTCCCCGACGGCACCGGCCTTGGCCACCTGTTGGTCGGCCCGCACGCCTGCGACCGCTTCGCCTGGGACGAACGCCCCGACACCTTCTACAGCATCGGCATGGGCCCGCTGATGCAGTCCACCCTGGCCGCGTCCGGCGGCTGGAACCACCACCTCGCCTACCTGCTGACCCACTTCATCCTGCGCGAGCCGCTGTGGCACGCCGCGGTGACGATCCCCCTCGCCCTGCGCGCCATGTGGATCGACCACTACTGGGGCCTGCTGCTCGGCCCCTGCTGCGCGCTCCTCACCCTGCACGCCCTGCGCGGACGCTGGCGCCGCGCCCGCACGCCCTCCCGCCCCGCCGCCCCGGACCACGACGCCGCCCAGCGCCCGCCGGGACCCGCAGCACCCGCGTCGCAGCACACGTCCCTCCTCGCCGCCGCCCCGCCGCACCCCGCCCGCGCGCAGCGCCGGCAGCCGACAGACGCCCTGTGGCCCACCGACGGCGCGTGGCAGGCGCCGTTCCTGCTGCTCACGCTGCCCGCCTGGTTCATGCTGGCCTTCAACGCCGCGGTGGCCGTCAACCAGACCCGCTACAACCTGATGCTGATCCCCGGCTTCGCGCTCGCCGGCGCCCTTGTGCTCGACCCCGCGCTGCGCCGCGCCGCCGCCTGGCCCCCGCTGCGCGACCGCCTCCGCCCGCGCGGGCGGGCAAAAATCAGTTCAGCCGCGTCCGCAGCTCCTCGACCTCCAGGCGCACCCTGGCGGCATCCGCCCCTTGCGGCACGAGCGTCAGGAAGCGCTCGAAGCAGTGCAGCGCTGCGGCGACGCGGTCCTCGCGCTGGTTGAGCCGCCCGGCCTCGCGCCACAGCCGCGCCTCGTCCGGCGCGATCCGCATCATGTCGCCCAGGCAGTCCAGCGCCCCCGCACCGTCGCCCGCCTCGTGCCTGCGCTGCTTGACGTTGTTCTGAAGCCGCAACAGGATCGCGCGCTGCGACATCGGCCGCAGCAGCCCGGGCCGCAGCTCCGCCCGCCCGCCCTCGACCTGCTTGAGCAGCGCGCGCAGCTCGCGCACGTCGAGCGCCACGCCGCCCGCGAACACGTCGAGCACCATCTGCTGCCCCGACTGCCCCGCGCGCACCGGCCCGCGCCCTGCCACGCCCCGCCCGCCGCTCAGCGCCACCAGGAAATGCCCGGGAAAATCCACCCCGTGCGCCCGCCACCCCGCCGCCTTCGCGCAGTGCAGCCACACGATCCCCAGTGCCACCGGCAGCCCCCGCCGCCGCTCCAGCACCCGTATCAGGTCCGCGTTCGCCGGGTCGTCGTACGTCGCCCGATCCCCCGCGAAGTGCCACCTGTCCGACAGCAGCTCCGCCAGCGCCTCCGCCTGCCCCGGCAGGTCGCCCTCGTCGACCTCCGCCCGCAGCGCCGCCGCATCGCGCGCAAGCTGCGTCAACACCGCGCGCGCCGCCTCCCACGCCTCGCCTGTGGAACCGCCCCGCGCGAGCTGCAGCGCCGCGTCGGCAAGGTCGATCTCGTCGTCCGGCAGCTGCCCGATCGCGTCGAGCGCCTCCGCCGCGCCGACGCTCACCGGGGGCCTGCCTGAAGAAAGGCAAGGCCAGGGGCTCTGCCCCTGG
>JBPBQS010000217.1:0-11212 GCA_050920955.1 Janthinobacterium lividum
GGAGGTCGTTGCGGGGTGCGCGGGGGCGGTGGACCTGGCGGGGCGGACGGACCTGGCGGGGCTGGCGGCGGTGCTGGCGGGGGCGGCGGTAGTGGTGGGCAACGACACGGGGCCGGTGCACCTGGCGGCGGCGCTGGGGCGGCGGTGCGTGGTGCTGTTCGGGGGGGAGAGCGACCCGGCGCTGACGGCGCCGCGGGGGGCGGGGGTCGTCGTCGTGCGGGCCGGGGACCTGCGGGGGCTGGAGGTGGCGCGGGTGGTGGCGGCGCTGGGGTGAGGGGGGACGAGGCAGCCCCGCCTGCTCACCCGTCCCGGGTAGGGTGTTCGCTTGATGGCGGCGCGGACGGTGCCTCGGGCGTGTCGGCCTGCCGTAGGTCTGCCTGCGGCCCTTCCCGCAGCTGCTGCAGCAGGTCCAGCGCCTGCCCAGCCGCCTCGCCGAGGGCAGTGTTGTCGAAGATGCACCAGCGGTCCTCGGCGGGGGCGTCGCGCAGGCGCAGGGCCGTGGCGGTGATGGTCTCGGGAGGGTAGGCCGAGTGGTAGATCGTCGGGGAGCCGTGCAGGCGGATGTAGAGCAGGCCCTGCCAGCCGCCGGGCAGGGCGGCCCGGGGCACGACGGCCGGGTCGGCGGCGACGCGCGAGACACGGTGGCTGTCGAGCAGCGCGTCCGCCGCGTCGTCGAACCATGAGGCGTGACGCGGCTCGCAGGCGAGCTGGCCGGCGAAGCGCTCGCGGAGGCCGCCGAAGAAGCGCGCGGCGACGGCCTGGTCGTAGCGCAGGCTCGGCGGGAGCTGCACGAGCAGCGGGCCCAGGGCCGGCCCGAGCGCCTCCACCTCCCCGAGGAAGCGTTCCAGCGGCTCGGCCGCGTCGACGAGCCGGCGGGTGTGCGTGACCTCGCGCGGCACCTTGGCCGAGAAGCGGAAGCCGGGCGGCACGCTGGCGGCCCAGCGCGTGTAGGTGGCCGGGCGGTGCGGCCGGTAGAACGAGGAGTTGATCTCGGCGGCCGGGAGGCGGCGGGCGTAGCGCTCCAGGTGGCTGTCCTCCCCGGGGAAGGCTCCTGCCTGCTGCTTTGGGATGCTCCAGCCAGCGGTGCCGATGCAGGAACGAGCCAGCGGCTGCCTCCGGTCGCGGGTGCGGGGCGGCAGCGTTCGCCAAACCCGGCCGTCCCGCAACCCTCCCCCGGGCGGAGCGCAGGCGGCGCCACGATCTGCGCCGCGCGCCCGCTCGGCCTGCGGATCGCTGCGGTGAATCCCTGAGGGGTGGGTTTCCAAAGGCCCCTGGTCTTTGGCGGGTCCGGGCAGAGCCCGGCCTTGCTTGCCCGGCCTTGCCTCGCGCGCTGTCGCCTCGGCGGCGGGGTGCGGGTAGGATGCAGGTGCTGCCGTGTCGTTCAAGGAGCCTGTGCCATGCCCGCGATCACCCTGCCAGACGGGTCCGTCCGCCGCTTCGAGGGTCCGGTGACGGGGGCCACGCTGGCCGCGGAGATCGGGCCGGGCCTGGCCAAGGCGGCGCTGGCGATGCGGGTGGACGGCGAGCTGCTCGACCTGGCGCGGCCGATCGAGCGCGACGCCGCCGTGCGGTTCGTCACCAGGCGCGACCCGGAGGCGCTGGAGCTGATCCGCCACGACACGGCGCACGTGCTGGCCGAGGCGGTGCAGGGGCTGTTCCCCGGCACGCAGGTGACGATCGGGCCGTCGATCGAGGACGGGTTCTACTACGACTTCGCGCGCGAGCCGCCGTTCACGACGGAGGACTTCCCGGCGATCGAGGCTCGCATGCGCGAGATCGTCGCGGGCGACGCGGCGTTCGTGCGCGAGGTCCGCGACCGCGACGAGGCCGAGGCGTTCTTCGAGGCGCGCGGCGAGGCGTACAAGGCCGAGCTGATCCGCGACCTGGGGGCGGACCAGGTGATCACGCTGTACCGGCAAGGCGCGTGGATCGACCTGTGCCGCGGGCCGCACATGCGCTCGACGGCGGACGTGGGCGCGGCGTTCAAGCTGATGAAGGTGGCGGGCGCGTACTGGCGCGGGGACCACCGCAACCCGATGCTCAGCCGCATCTACGGGACGGCGTGGCGCGACCAGAAGGAGCTGGACGCCTACCTGCACCGGCTGGAGGAGGCGGAGCGGCGCGACCACCGCAGGATCGGGCGCGAGATGGACCTGTTCCACATCCAGGAGGAGGCCACGGGGAGCATCTTCTGGCACGAGAAGGGGTGGCGGCTGTACCGGGCGTGCGAGAGCTACATGCGACGCCGGCTCGACGCGTCGGGGTACGGCGAGGTCAGGACGCCGCAGCTCGTGGACCGCGGGCTTTGGGAGCGCTCGGGGCACTGGGACAAGTACCGGGAGCACATGTTCGTGGCGCGGGTCGAGGACGAGGACAAGGACCTCGCGCTCAAGCCGATGAACTGCCCGTGCCACGTGCAGATCTTCAACCAGGGGCTCCGTTCGTACCGCGAGCTGCCGCTGCGGATGGCGGAGTTCGGGGCGTGCCACCGCTACGAGCCGTCGGGCGCGCTGCACGGGATCATGCGCGTGCGCAGCTTCACGCAGGACGACGCGCACATCTTCTGCACCGAGGCGCAGGTCGCCGAGGAGACGGCGCGGTTCGTGGCGCTGCTGCGCTCGGTGTACGCGGACTTCGGGTTCACGGAGTTCAGGGTGAAGTTCGCGGACCGGCCGGACAGCCGCGCGGGCGAGGACGACGTGTGGGACCGCGCGGAGGCGGCGCTGCGCGAGGCGTGCGCGATCGCGGGCGTGGAATACGAGGTCAACCCGGGGGAGGGCGCGTTCTACGGGCCGAAGCTCGAGTTCGTGCTGCGCGACGCGATCGGGCGGGACTGGCAGTGCGGCACGCTGCAGGTGGACTTCGTGCTGCCGGAGCGGCTCGACGCGTCGTTCGTGGGCGAGGACGGGGGCAGGCACCGCCCGGTGATGCTGCACCGCGCGATCCTGGGCAGCTTCGAGCGGTTCATCGGCATCCTGATCGAGCAGTACGCCGGGCGCTTCCCGCTGTGGCTGGCGCCGGTGCAGGCGGTGGTCGCGACCGTCGTGTCCGACGCGAACCCGTATGCCGAGGTGGTGGCGGAGCGGCTGCGGGCTGCGGGGCTGTCGGTGCGCACGGATCTTCGCAACGAGAAGATCAACGCGAAGGTGCGCGAGCACAGCCTGGCGCACGTGCCGGTGCTGCTGGTGGTCGGGCGGCGCGAGGCGGAGGAGGGCACGGTGGCGATCCGCAGGCTCGGCAGCCCGGCGCAGTCGGTCGTGGGGCTGGAGGAGGCGGTGGCCGCGCTGGGGGCGGAGGCGACGCCGCCCGACCTGCGCGCGGCGGAGGCCGTGGGCGCGGGCTGACGCCTGCGCGCCGGCATGCAGCGGGGTCGTTGCGGGTGGGGAATGTGGTATGCCATGCCGGGAGCTTGTGGTTCCGCATGGGGCTCTGCATTTCACGCATAGCTATTCCGGTGGTCCGGTAGGGTTTCGTTAACCATTCGGGGACTAGAAACCGCTCGTCCAGGCGACAGCCCGTCCTGCAGAAAGTCAGGTCATCTCACGCCCCCTCCAATATTAGAGGGGGATTGGCAAGACCAGTTCGTAAATCTGCAGCCACGAGCCCTGTCATGACCCAGTCCTCCTCCACCCTGACCATCTCGGGCGCCTCCACCCTTGCCGACGCGGCCGGGCAGGCCGTCGCCGTGTCCGGCCTCTCGGTCGTCGACACCGCCGCCGCGGCGGCCTCCGCCTCGATGGTCGTCACCGTGTCGGCCGAGAGCGGCCGGCTGTCGGCCACGGGCGGGGCGCGCGTGCTCGCCGGCCCGGGCGGCGGCAGCGTGACGCTGACGGGCAGCGCGGCGCAGGTCGCGGCCAGCCTGGCGACGCTGCGCTACGTCGGCACCGCGGCCGGCAGCGACACCATCACCGTCGTCGCCAACGACGGCGTGAGCGCCGGGGCGCAGGCCTCGGTCGCGGTTGCGGTGGCGGCGGCGCCGGCGGTGGCGCTCTCCGGCATGGACCTTTCTGCTTATTCCGCGCCGGTGGCCGCCACGCTGCGCCAGTTCCTCCAGGCGCTGCCGGGCAGCGCGGACGCCCAGGTGTCCGCGGTCGCGGCGACGGCGGCCAGCGTGTCGGCGCCGGGCGGGATGGCGGTGGCGGCCCCGGTCGCGGGCCGCGCCAACGTGGCGGTGGTGGCCGCGGACGCGGGCGGGCTGGTGCTCGCGGCGCCGGCCGGCGTGGACGCGGTGCTGCTGCAGGGCGCGTCGGGCACGGTGATGACGGACCGCGTCGGCCACGTGCTGATGGCTGCGGTCGACGGCGACACGCTGGTCTCGGGCGTGGGCGGCGACACGCTGGTGGGCGGCGGCGCGGACACGCTGGTCGGCGGGGCGGCGGGCGACACGTTCCTGGCGCAGGGTGCCGGCAGCGTGCTGCGCCTCGGCGGCGGCACGAACCTGGTGGCGACGGGCGAGGGCGGCAACACGGTGATGCTCGGGGCCGGCGACGCGGTGGTGTACTCGTCGGGCGCCGACAGCCTGTTCGGCGGCGCGGGGCAGGACACGGTGTTCGCGTCGGGTGCCGCGCAGGTCACGGCCGGCACGGGCGCGCTGACGTTCATCGGCGGCGCGGCGGCGAGCACGGTTCTCGGCGGGCAGGGCACGGCGCTGGTGTACGGCGGCAGCGGCGCGGGCGGCCTGGTGCAGGGCGGCGCGGGCGCGATCGAGTATGTCGGCGGCGCCGGCGAGTCGCGCTTCGCGGGCGCGGGCGGCACGGCGCTGGTGTACGGCGGCGTGGGCGGCGGCGACATCGCGCTCGGCGCGGGCGGCGGCGCGGTGTACGCGGCGCCGGTGTCCGGGTCGGGCGTGGGCACGACGATCGAGGCGGGGGCAGGGGCCGCGACGATCACCGGCGCGGACGGCAGCGCGGTGCGGCTGTCGGGCGACGCCGCGGTTCTGGTGGTCGGCGGCGCCGGCAGCGAGTCGGTGGACGCCTCGGCGTCTGGCGCGGGCAACAGCTTCTACGCGGGCAGCGGCGCGTCGCAGATCGTCGGCGGCGCGGGGTCGGACCTGTTCGTGGTGTCGGGCGGGCAGTCGACGCTGACCGGTGGCGGCGGCGCCAACCTCTACAGCGCCGTCGCGGGCAGCGCGGGCGGCAGCGCGGTGATCACCGACTTCACGCAGGGCGTGGACCACCTGGCGCTGCGCGGCTACGGCAGCACGGCCTCGGTGCTGGCGCAGGCCAGCGTCTCGGGCGGGGCGACCACGCTGTCGCTCGGGGACGGAACGCACCTGGTGCTGCAGGGCGTGATGCACCTGGGGATGCAGTCGTTCGCCTGAGGAAAAGGAAGGTCGGGCTCTGCCCAAACCCGCAAAGGGTCCGAGGACCCTTTGATCCCACTTACTTAGGGAAGCCATCCAAGGGGCTTCCCTTGGCGGAGTTTGAGGCAGAGCCTCATGCTTGCTTGCCTCAGCCGGAGACCGTCTCCAGCGCCTGCCCCCGCGTCTCGACGCCGAGCGCCATGACCAGCACGGCCGCGGCCACGAAGCCTGCCGCGCCGACCTCGAACGCCGCCGCCTGTCCGCCGGCGCGCACGAGGACGGGCACGACGACCGGCCCGATGATCGCGCCGAGCCGCCCGGCCGCGGACGCCATGCCGGCGCCGGTGGAGCGGGCGCGGGTGGGGTAGAGCTCGGGCGTGTAGGCGTAGAGGCAGCTCCACATGCCGAACATGAAGAACTGCATGACGAAGCCACTGGCGAACAGGGCGGCCTCGCCGGCGGAGTTGCCGTAGACCCAGGCCGACGCCGCCGAGGCCAGCAGGAACGTCGCCGTGGCCGGCTTGCGCCCGGCGCGCTCCAGCATGAACGCGGCGGCGGCGAAGCCGGGGATGCCGCCCGTGGTGATCAGCGTGACGAAGCCCACGGAGCCGACCGTGGTGAAGCCGTGGGCGCGCAGCAGCACCGCGATCCACGAGTTCAGGCCGAAGAAGCCGAGCAGCGCCAGGAACCACAGGCCGAACGCCATCGTGGTGCGCGACGCGTACTCGCGCGAGAACACGGTGGCCAGGGGGCCGCGCCCGTCGTGGGCGCGCGGCGCCCGGTAGGCGGCGGGGGCGGGCAGGGGGGCGCCGGTGCGCAGGGCGACGGCGCGCTCCATCGCGGCGACGCCGGCCTCGGCCTCGTCGAGGCGGCCGCGCTCGGCGAGCCAGCGCGGCGACTCCGGCAGGCCGCGGCGCACCGCGAGCACCACCAGCGACAGCAGCCCGACGACGGCGAACACCCAGCGCCACCCCAGGTGCGGCAGGACGAAGAAGCTGATGGTGCCGGACAGCACGTAGCCCACCGCCCAGCAGCCCTCCATCACCGCGATGTAGCGGCCGCGCACGCCGGCGGGCACGAACTCGGAGACCAGGGCCTGCGCGACCGGGGCCTCGCCGCCCACGCCGACGCCGATCAGGAAGCGGCACGCCATCAGCACCGGGGCGCTCCACGCGCAGGCCGCGGCCAGGCTCGCCGCGCCCCACACGAGCATCGTCGCCTGGAACACGCCGCGCCGCCCGAAGCGGTCCGCCGCCAGCCCGGCCGCGACGTTGCCCACGAGCTGGCCCGCGAAGGTCATCGACGCCAGCAGCCCGGCCTGCAGCGGCGTGAGGCCGAACGCGGCGACGATCGTGCCCAGCAGGAAGGTCAGCAGCGCCACGTCGACTTGGTCCACGAGCCACGCCGAGGCGATGATCGCGAAGATCCGCCGCTGGTGCCCGGTCATCGGCAGGCGCTCGAGCCGGTTCGCGATGTTGGCGCGCGCGGCCGCGTCCTCGCGGGGCGGCATCGAGTCGGGCAGGGCCGTCATGGCTGTATCCTCCGCACGCCGCCGCCCCGCCGCCGCACGCGGCACGGCCGCGCACGGGACCGCGCCCTTCCTCCCACGCCCCGCCGCCCGGTGTCACGCCGCCCCGG
This sequence comes from Janthinobacterium lividum, assembly GCA_050920955.1. Lineage (GTDB taxonomy): Bacteria > Pseudomonadota > Alphaproteobacteria > Acetobacterales > Acetobacteraceae > CAXSEF01. The sequence goes on from JBPBQS010000217.1 coordinate 6,941, forward strand.
ATCCCGGCGCGCCCCGCGGTGCCGTCGCGGGGCCGTGGTCTCGCGGGCTGGCACAGGTGTTGCTAGAACACACCCCGGTAACCGCCTCGCCCGCTGCGCCGCCCCTCACATCCAGGAACACCGATGTCTCGCCCCGCGACACGCCGCCGCCTTGCCCTGTCCCTCGCCACCGCCCTGTCCACGCTTGCCGCCGCGGCGCTCGCCCCGGCCCGCGCCGCCACCGCCGGCGACGTCGCCATCGGCGACCCCCTCGCCCTCACGGTGTACCTGCCGATCACCGACCCGGCCGGCGCCGAGGCCGCCGCGATCGCGCTGCAGACCCCGGGCACCCCGGGCTACCACCACTTCCTGTCGGTGGCCGACTTCGTGCAGCGCTACGCCGCCTCGGACGCGGAGATCACCGCGGTCAAGGCCATCCTCGTCTCGATGGGCTTCACGCCCGGCCTGGTGTACCCGAACCACCTCGCGATCGAGGCCACCGCGCCCGCCGGCACCGCCGCCCGGCAGCTCGGCCTGTCGCTGCACCGCTACGCCGTGGGCGGGCGCACCGGCATCGCGTCGTCGACCGCCATGCGCATCCCCGCGCGCCTGGCCGGGCACATCCTGGGCATCGGCGGCGTCGACACCGTCTCGCACGCCACCCCGCGCCACCGCGCAGCCGCGCTGCCGGCGGCCGCGGCCCAGCCCGGCGCGACGCTGCCCCCGGGCGGCACCCCCGGCAACTACCTGCCCGCCGACTTCGCGAAGTTCTACGACGTGCTGCCGATCGCGGCCCGCGGCATCAGCGGACGCGGCACCACCATCGGCATCGTCACCCTGAACGACTTCAACCCCGCCGACGCATACTCGTTCTGGTCGCAGATCGGCCTCAAGGTCTCGCCCACCCGCGTCACCAAGGTCGACGTCGACGGCGGCGTCGAGGCGGCCGGCAACAACCCCGACGGCGAGGGCGAGACCGACCTCGACGTCGAGGAGTCCGGCGCGCTGGCGCCCGACGCCAGCGTGCGCGTCTACATCGCGCCCAACACCACCAACGCGACCTTCATCAACGGCTTCGAGGCCGCGGCGTCGGAGAACATCGCCGACACCGTCTCCACGAGCTGGGGCCAGCCGGAGCTGGGCTTCTTCTACGACTTCGCCTCGCAGACGCCGGCCGACACCTTCGAGCTGCAGGCCTTCCACGCCGCCTTCCTCGAGATGGCGCTCCAGGGCCAGACCGTCTACGCGGCGTCGGGCGACTCCGGCTCCTTCGACACCGTGCGCGGCTGCCCGTTCTACGGCACGCCCGCCGCCGACGCCCCCACCTGCAACGCGCCGTACAGCGTCGACCACCCCGCCGCCGACCCGCTCGTCACCGCCGCCGGCGGCACCACCCGGCCGTTCAGCCTCGCCCTGCGCGCAGGCTTCACCCTCTCCGTCGCCCAGGAGCAGGCCTGGGGCTGGGACTACATCTCCTCCGAGGCCGCAGCCTCCGGCCACGCCAGCGCCATCCCCGTCTCCGCGGTGTTCTCCGTCGGCGACGGCGGCGGCGTCAGCTCCTACTTCACCCTGCCCTGGTACCAGTTCCGCGTCCCCGGCGTCACCCTGACGAAGCCCGGCCAGCTGTTCGAGGCCAACTTCGGCACCGGCCCCCAGCTCCAGCAGTACCTCGCCCCGCTGTTCCCCGGCCGCAACATGCCCGACCTGTCCGCCAACGCCGACCCGGAGTCCGGCTACGCCACCATCTCCGAAGGCGCCGTCGTCTCCGGATACGGCGGCACCAGCTTCGTCGCACCCCAGCTCAACGGCGTCACCGCGCTGTTCGTCCAGGCCCTCGGCAGCCGCGTCGGGCAGATCAACCCCGCGCTCTACCGCCTCGGCTCGGCCGCCAGCACCGACATCCGCGCCGGCGACAACTGGGGCTACGCAGCCACCTCCGGATACGACAACGCAACCGGCGTCGGCGTGCTCGACGCCTCGCGCCTGCTGTCAGGGCTGCTCGCGCTGCAGGCGGCCAGCCGCTAGGAGGAAGCAAGGCCTTCTTTTTCTGAAGAAAAAGAAGCAAAAAGACTCTGCCACAAGGGACCTGTGCCAGGCGGCTGGCACAGGTCCAGTGGGCGAGGTTCTTTGGTTCTTTCTTTCGGGAAAGAACTGCTTGCTTTCTCAGGCCAGCGCCGCGCTGACCCTCGCGGACTGCCAGCCCCCGAGGGCGCCCGTCCACGCCGCCATCTCCTCCGGCGGGCGCGGCACGCCGATGCGGAAGCCCTGGAGCTCCGAGCAGCCGGCGGCGCGCAGCAGCTCGATCTGCCGGTCCGTCTCCACCCCCTCGGCCGTCGCCGCGACGCCCAGGCCCCGGCACAGCTCCACCAGGGCGCGCACGATGGCCAGCGCCTGCGGCCCGGTGCCGAGGTCCTGCACGAAGGAGCGGTCGATCTTGACGCGGTCGAACGGCAGCGCGCGCAGGAAGCTCAGCGACGAGTAGCCCGTGCCGAAGTCGTCGAGCGCGATCGTCACCCCCATCGCCCGCAGCTCGTGCAGCATGGCGGCGGCGGCGGCCACGTCCTCGATCATCGCGGTCTCCGTCACCTCCAGCTCCAGGCGCCCGGGCGCAAGCCCCGACTCGCGCAGCGCCCGCGCCACGCGGCCCACCAGGTCGGGCAGGCGGAACTGCGCCGCCGACAGGTTCACCGACACCGCGACCCCGTCCGCCCACCCCGCCGCCTCGCGGCACGCGGCGCCCAGAACCCAGTCGCCGATCTCCGCGATCAGCCCGACCTCCTCGGCGAACGGAATGAAGTCGACGGGCGACACGTTGCCGCGCGTCGGCGAGTGCCAGCGCACCAGGGCCTCGTGCGAGGTGACCAAGCCACGGTCCATGTCCACGACCGGCTGGTAGTGCAGGAGGAACTGACCCTCGGCCAGCGCCGCGCGCAGGTCGCGCTCCAGCTCGCGGCGCGCCCGCCCCACCGCCTCCGGCCCGCCCGCTTCCGGTCCGCCCGCTTCCGGCCCGGTTGCTTCCGGATCGTCCCCCGCCGGCGCGTCGCGCCGCCGCTCCGCCGTCTCCGAGCGCTCCTCCTCGATGCGGTTGCGCCCGTTCTCCTTGGCCTTGTAGAGGGCCACGTCGGCGCGCTCCAGGATCGACACCGCCGTGTCCCCGGCGCGCAGGAACGCCAGGCCGCCGCTCGCGGTGACCGTGCGCTCCGCCGCGCCGAACACGTAGGGCGCGTCGGTGATCGCCGCGCGCAGGGCCGCGACCCGCGACGCCAGCGCCTCCGGGTCGCCGGGCAGCAGCAGCAGGAACTCCTCGCCGCCGTAGCGCCCGACGGCCTCCGGCGGGCGGACCGCGGCGGCGAGCCTGGCGCTGAAGTCGGCGAGGACCTCGTCGCCGGCGATGTGGCCGAAGCCGTCGTTGATCCGCTTGAAGTGGTCGATGTCGCACAGCAGCACGGCGAACGGCGCGTCGGCGGCCAGCGACGCCGCGATCGCCTCCTCCAGCGCGCCCATGATCGCGCGACGGTTGGCCAGCCCCGTCAGGGCGTCCGACATGGCGAGCCGCTCCATCTCGCCCGCCTGGTGCTGCAGCTCGCTCCTGGCCTGCTCGATCTCGGCCGTGCGCACGCCCACCACCGCCTCCAGCCGCCGCTGGTTGTGCAGCAGCAGCCGCATCCGCATCTTCCACGTCCCCGCGAGCAGGCCCGCCACGCCGAGCGCGCACAGCGCGTAGAACCACGGGCGACGCCACCATGGCGCGCGCACGGCGAGGTCGAACCCGGTCACGTCCGAGGTCGCGCCATGCACCGCGTCCACGGCGACCAGCTCGAAGCGGAGCCGGCCCGTGGGGATCTCCGGGTAGCGGACCTCGTGCTCGGCCGTGCTGCTCCAGCCGGCGTCGAACCCGTCCAGCCGGTAGCGGAAGGTGATGGCGCGCCCGCGCGAGTAGTCCAGGTCGGCGAAGCGGATCACGAGCGGCCCCGGCCGCCAGTCCGCGGCGTGCGCGGCCGCCAGCGGCAGCGCGCGGTCGCCCAGCAGCACGGCGGTGACGATCGGGTGCAGCGCCGCCTGCGGCCGCGGCCGGCCCGGGTCGAGGAGGTGCGACAGGCCGTGGCTGGTGCCGAACCACATCGAGCCGTCGTCGTCCTCGTACACGGCCGCCTGGTTCATGTCGTTGGTGATCACGCCGCTGGTGCTGTCCAGGCGGCGCCATTCCCGGCCGTCGAACACGTCGATGCCGTGGTCCGTGCCGACCCACATCCAGCCGCGCCGGTCGCGGTGCAGGAACAGGACGTTGTCCGA
>JBPBQS010000248.1:0-11210 GCA_050920955.1 Janthinobacterium lividum
TCAGCCGGCGCCGGACAATCCGGACGCCATGGTCTCGTTCACCGAGATCAGGAAGTCGAAGTCAGGCTGGCTCGACGCCATCGCGCGACCGACCGCATGGCCAATCGACACGATCCCGGCACGCGTCTCGGGCGGCAGCTGGTTCGCCGGGTCCTGCAGAAAGCGGCTGGTCGCGGCCCACAGTCTGGCGTTGTCCGCGAGCGCGCGGGTGCGATCCATCTCGGCACCGTCCCTGGCATTGCGCAGGCGGCTGCTGATGGAACGGAACAGCTCGGCCTCCTGCTCCCGGGGGCTGCGCTGCCGGCTGGCGCTGGCATAGGCGCGGAGTGCGCGGTTCGGCATGGCGATCTCCCCTATTCGGCCGCGGCGGCAAGCTCGGTCGGGGCCGGAGCGAAGGCGGCGGCATCGTTGCGGCCCAGCACGTTGTCCTCGTGGCGGATGATCCGCCGCACCAGCTTGAGCGCCTGGTAGCAGTCGTCCGCCTCGGCCGCGGCCAGCGAACGGTCCAGGATGTCTCGCGCCAGTGGCGAGGTCGTGGTGGTCTTGTATTCGGCGATGAGGTCTCGCGCGGTGACAAGCCCGCCGGCCCGCTCGTCGTCGGTGCCGATGTAGGCGGTCTGCAGCGCGAAATAGATGTGGCGCGCGGGGCTGTCCGCCTGCACCGGCGACATGATCTGCTTGCCGAACAGGAACCGGGCGCGCGCGGTCAGCTCCAGCCGGGTCTTGGTGCGGAAACGGATCGGCGCGCCGTTGACGATCATCGTCTCGCCTTGGCGGAGTTCCAGGACCAGGTTCGACATGGGAGTCCTTCTTGGGCTGCCTTGGGCGGTAAGGGCGTGTCGCGAAAGGAACGGCGGCGGGCACGAGGCCCGCCGCCGCAGGTCGTTAGCGGAACAGGCTGACCAGACCGGAGGGCGCCTGGTTCGAGATCGACAGCGACTGCTGGCCGAGCTGCTGCTTGATCTGCAGCGCGGTCAGGTTCGCCGACTCCTTGGCGAGGTCCGCATCCACCAGCGCGCCCAGGCCCGTGTTTAGCGCGTCCATCTTGGAGCTGTTGTAGGTCGACTGGTTCGAGATGGTGTTCGAATCCGAACCCGCCTGACTGGCGACCGAGTTCAACTTCGCAATATCCACCTGCAGGCCTGCGGTGGCAGGGGTACCACCGTTGGCGTTGCCTTTCACATACGTGCTGGCAGCAGTTGCCTGATCTGCAGAAGTCGCACCGGTAAAACTAGTGGACAATGCAGTAAGATTCGTGATCAAGGAAGACACGTCGTAGTTGCCAATTGCCTGGGTAGTACCCTGATCGTCCATCGTAAGAGTCTGAGTTGCCGCAGTTGCAGCAGCAGTAGTACCAGTGGTATTAATCAGCGACTGTCCGTTGTAGTTTGCTCCAGTGAGATAGTTGTTCAGCTGCTTCAGGTCGGTAGTGAACTTTGCCACATAGTTGGCAGTCTCGTTGCTGGTTCCGGCCGCGATGTTGGTCAGGTCGGACGAGATCGTCTGCATGTACGTGCTGGCCGAGCTGAGCGCGGAATTGGTCACGCTCATCAGGCCGGTCGCATTGCCGAGCTGGTTGTTCACCGCCGTCAGCACGCTGACATTGGAGCGAACGCCCTGCGCCACCGCATAGGCCGCGCCGTCGTCGGTCGCATCAGCCACCTTGTAGCCGGTGGAGATCTTCTTCTCGGTCGAAGCGAGCGAGCTCGACGTCGCGTTCAGCGACATCAGGGCCGTCATCGCGCCGGTGTTGGTGTTCACGGAGGTCATGGTATCTTACCCTTGGTATCCGAAGTTTGTTGTTTGCCGCAGTTTTAGCGGCGCAGAAGCATCTTGAACGAAATGCCTTAACAACGAATGAACAGCGTCGAAAGAATCAGACTGCCTCGTCCGTTGGCCTCAGAGATACTGGATCAGCGACAGGTTCGGCGCGTTCGCGATCAGCTTGTACGATGTCTGCAGCTGCGTCTGCAGCAGCGACTGCGTCGTCGCCAGTGACGCCACGTCCGCGTCCTCCACGCTCGACAGCTGCGTTGCCAGCGAGACCTTCGTGCTGGCCATCGTCCCCTGGATCGCCACCAGCTCCTGCTGCCGCTCGCCCAGCACGCTCTGGCTCGCGGTCAGCGCCACCGTCGCCGACGCGAGCTGCTTGCCCGCGTCCTGCACCAGCGTGGAATAGCCCGCCGCCCCCGTCTGCTTGGAGCTGAGCGCGCCGATCGTCGCCAGCGACTGCAGGATCTGCTGCATGTACGGCGCGTTGGCGGACACGCCGTACGTCGTCGTGGCGCTGCCCTGCCCGGTCTGCACCGTCTGCACCGTGGCCTGCCCCACCGTCGTCGAGAACACCCCCGACGTGCTGGCCTGCAGCGACCCTGCCTCCGTCGTCGCAACCGAGGTGCCCGGCGTCCCGAGCGCCTGCACCGCGCTCGTCACGCCCGCGACGAAGCTGTCCGTGTTTCCGGACGGCACCGGCGGGTTGCCGCTGTCCTGCCCCGAGAAGACGTAGGTGTCGCCGTCCTGGGAGTTCAGCAGCCCCACCACGTTGCTGAACGCGTCGCGCGCCTGCTCCGCGATGGAGTCGATGTTGCCGCTGTTGCCGGCGGTGGAGCTCAGGCTCGTCTGGATGCTCTGCGCCACCGCGGCGATCTGTGTCATCACCGTCTGCGTGAAGCCCATCTGCGACGTCGCGGCCGTGATGCCGTCCGAGATCGCGTCGTTCTCCGCCATCTGCGGCCGCAGGTTGAGCGCCGTCTGTGCCCCGCTGCCCAGCCCGGCGAAGGTGATCGATACCAGCCCGGTCGAGACCTCCTCGCCCACCTGCGTCAGCTTCTGGTTGATCGAGCTCACGTTGCCCGAAAGCTGCCCGAGCAGCCCGCGCGACGTGAAGCCCGCAGCCGCCGTGACGTTCACGGGTTCACCGCGGACAGCAGGGTGTTGAACATCGATTGCAGCGCCGAGATGATCTTGCCCCCGGCGCCGTAGGCGTTCTGCAGGCCCACCATGTTCGAAAGCTCCTGGTCCACGGACACGCCCGACTTGGAGTCGAGCTGGGAATTCAGCGAGGTCTGCACGCCGGTCTGCGTGGTCAGCGCGGCGCTCGCCGCCGAGCTGTCCTGCGACTGCACGGCCGTCAGCGACGCCGCCTGCGACACCAGCCCCGGCGTGCCGTTCTGCGTCGCGAAGGTCTTGTTCAGCACCGCGTCGATGACCGCCGTGGTGCCGGTCGCGGTGCCCCCCGTCCCGGACGTGCCGTCGCGCACCAGCGTCGGGTTCGCCACCACCGCCGCGTTGACCTGGATCGTCGCCGACAGCCCGATCACGTCGGTCGCCGACGCCGGCACGCTCGCGCCGCCGTTGGTGAACAGGTCCAGCCCCTGCCCGCTGAACCGCGTCGCCAGCGTCGTCGAGTACGTGTCCAGCGTCTTCTGGTAGCTCGGCAGCGTCGTGTCGCGCAGCGCGATGTTGGCGCCGATCGAGCCGCCGGCGAGCGATCCGGTGACGTCCTGCCCGCCGAGGGTGATCGCCGGGATCGCCGTTGCCGGGTCGCCCTTCACGTAGGTGTCGCCCGGCGCGATCGTAGGGTCCTTGGTGGCCAGCGGCCCGCTCAGCGCGCGCGTCGGAAGCTGCGTGCCGTCGTCCAGGGTGATGCTCATGTCGCCGCTTGCCGACACCGTGGCGTGCACCGACACCAGGTTGCTCAGCGAGGCCAGCTGCTCGTCGCGCTGGTTCTCCAGGTCGGCCGTGCTGGCGCCCTGCCCCTTGAGCGAGATGATCTGCGTCGAGATCGCGCCGATCTGCCCCAGCACCTGGTTGGCCACGCCGACTTGCTGCACCAGGCTGTCCTGCGCCGCCTGCCGCTGCCCTGCATAGGCCTGCGACAGCGCGTTGATCCCGCCCGCCAGCGCCTGCGCCGCGCCGACCACCGCCTGCTGCTGCGGCGTGCTGGACGGGTTGCCGCGCAGCGTCGTGAACGCGGTCTGCAGCCCGCCCGCGAGCGTCGCGAGGCTGGTGCCGTCGGTCCCGGTGGTGCCCTGCGCCGCATCGATCGCGGCCAGCGCCGCCGCGCTCGTCTGCAGCCCCGAGACCGTGGCGTTCTGCCCCAGCACGCTGGCCTGCAGCGGCGCGTCCAGCGCGCGCTGCGTCGGCCCCACCGCGACCCCGCTCGGCTGGGAGCCGGCCTCCAGCGAGATCTGCACCGCGACCTCGCGCACGTAGCCGGTGGTGCTGGCGTTGGCCACGTTCTGCGACACGATGCTGATCTGGCGCTGCACCGCCGCGAGGCCGCTGCCGGTGATCGACAACGCTGACTGGAGGCTCATCCGACTGCTCCTGGAACGAATGCCGCCGGCCCGGCTTCACCGGGTCGGGGCGCTACTGGATGGTATTGATGGTCGTGGTTAACAACTGGTTTGCGGCCGTGATGACTTTCGCGTTGGCCCCGTACGCCTGCTGCGCCACGATCAGCTTGGTGAGCTGGGTCGCGATGTCGACGTTGGAGTCCTCCGTCGAGCCCACGTCGAGGCTGCCCGCCCCGTTCGCGTTCTGCACGTTCACCAGCGCCTGGCCCGAGGCCGCCGACACGGTGAACGCCTCGCCGTTCTGCCGCTGCAGGCCGTTGGCGTTGGCGAACGTCACCACCGGCACCTGCGCCAGCGTGCGCGTGGTGCCGTTGTCGTAGGTGGCGGTCACGCTGCCGTCGGACTGGATGGCGACGCCGGTGTAGTTGCCCGCGGTGACGCCGTCCGCCGTTATGCTGCGCGACGCGTACGGCAGCCCCGCGAACTGCGTCACCCCGTCCGACTTGCCCGCCGTGCCGAGGTTGAGCGCCACGGGGCCCCAGGTCGTCGTCACCGAGACGCCCTGCTCGCCGGTCGCGGCTCCCGTCAGCGGCGCGCCGCCGCCGGAGGGCGTGAAGCCCGCAATCGTGCCGTTCGGGTTGAACGACGCCGTGCCGACGTTGTTCGAGGCCCCGCCGTCCTGCGCCACCGACAGCGTCCAGTCCGTCGAGGCGCCGCCCACCGGCGCCCAGGTCAGCGCCAGGATGTGCGTGGCGCCCGCGGTGTCGTAGCCCGTCACCTGGGTGGTGTCGGAGGTCGTGCCACCCTTCGGAAGGTTCGACGCCACCACGACGTTGGCGGTGGCGACCGGCGGGTTCTGCGACTTGTCGATCCTGACCGGCGTCAGCGCACCCTGGATCACGTTGCCGCCCGCATCCACCGGCCAGCCGTTGAGGAAGCCGCCGGCGCTGTTGACCATGTAGCCCGCCTTGTCGACGGTGAAGTCGCCGGTGCGCGTGTATTCCGGCGTGGCGTTCAGGATCGGCACGCCGGCCGTGGTGGTGCCGCTCTGCGTGCTGACCTGGAAGAACCCCTGCCCGGAGATTGCCAGCGCGGTGGTGTCGCTGCTGCTCTCGATCGCGCCCTGGACGTTGTTCTGGTAGGCCGGCCGTGTCGCCACCGAGCCCGACTGGTTCTCCTGCGCGGTGCTGCTGCTCAGGTAGTCGATGAAGCTGGTGTTGACGCCCTTGAAGCCGATGGTCTGGCTGTTGGCGACGTTGTCGCTGATGTTGGTGAAGGCGGCGGACTGCGCGGTCAGTCCGCTCACCGCGGTGTTGAGTGCGCCGAACAGCGACATGGAACTCTCCTCGTTGGGTCTGGCAGCGCCATCGCAGAATCCGTGCCAGCCTCCGCTCCGCCGCAGGAGAGCGCACGGCATCGCGGATGCGGCGCCACGCACGGCGTTGCGTCCTCCGCACGACCGTTTGTGCCGGGCGCAAGCCGGCCCGCCGGCAGCTTCTGCCGGGCACGTCCGGCACGCCTGGGACGCTTCGCACAGCCTCGCAGCCAGCCCGGAACGTGGCCTGGAACTTGCTGCCCTGCCCGTCGAACGCCGGGACATCAGAATGCCACCCTCCGCCGCCACCGAGCCCTCCGCCCCGTCCAGGCCCGATCCCCGGCCCGACGCCGTCCGCAGCCGCCAGGCCCCGGACGGCTTCGGCGCGGCGCTCGGCGCGGCCACCGCGACCCCGACGGCCGGCGCTCAGCCCTGGCCGCCGACGCCTGTCCGCCCCCTGCCCGCCGCTGCCGGCACCACCGCAATGGCCGCGTCCGCTATCGGCGCCGCCGGCACCACCGCACCCGCCACCGGCGCCACCGTCCCGGGCCAACCCGCTCCACCCGACGCCGTCGCCGCACCCGCCTCCGGCGCCACCGCAACGGCCAAGCCTGTTTCCAGCACCACCGTCGGGACCGGACCCGCGCCCGGCGCCGACGGAGCCGTGACTCCGGCACCCGGCGCGACGGTCGGTGACGCCGCGCCGGCCCCGGCCGCGCCTCCTCCGCCTGTCGCGAACGCCGCGGCGCCCGGCGCCCCAGGACCTGGAGGAGAGACGCCGCCGGACACGGGCACTGCGTCGGCCGCCACCGTCGGCGTCGCCCTTCTGCAGCCCGCGCGGCACGGCGCCGGCAGCGCGACCAAGCGCAGCGTCGCACACGGCGACGCCGCGCCGCAGGATGCGGCACAGCTCGTGGCCGGCAACCCGATCATTGCCCCCCCGGTGCCTCTCCCCCCCGTTTCCCCGCCGGCCGCGCCGCTCCCGGACGCCTCCCGATCGGGAGCACCGACCGGTGAATCCGCAAGCGCCGGTGTCGGAGCCGGGCTCGCCGCGGTGTCCGGCACGGCAGCCTCCGCCGCCACGCCGGCCGGCGTCACGACCGCGGCTCCCGGCGACGCGGCCGCGGGACCGCCCGGTCCCGCGACACCCGCCGTCACGGCGTCTCCGGCCGCGGCCGCCCCGGCCTCGGACGCCGCGTCCACCCGGCCCGATGCCGCGGCGGCCCTCCACGCGGCGGCCCGGCCGACGCAGGCACCGTCGGGACGCCTTGCCGGCCCTGCGCCCGCCTCGCCCGGCGGCGTCGCCCGGCCGGCGTCGTCCGTCTCCCTGCCCGGCCAGGCCGCCCTGCCGGCGGCCACGCCCGACGGCGACGCGTTGCCCCCGCTCGCCGTCGCGGCGCACGCCGGAGCGGCGGCGTCGTCTCCGGGTCGCCACCTGCCGGCGGACACGACCTCCGGCGCGACACCGTCCGACGCGGCATCCTTCCAGACGGGAGCGCTCGCGGCAGGCACGTTCCAGACGGCGGACGCCCAGAACCCGGCCGTGGCCTCGCCGACGGTCCAGTCCGACGCGGCGGCACTCGCGTCCGCCGCTGCCGGGCCTGGGCCGACCCTGCCCCCCACTGAGCCGACCGGGTCCGCAGCGCCATCGCGCGAGCTGCCCGCCTCGGTCGCGGCGCAGGTGGTCCCCGCGGTGCTGGCGATGCATAGCGCGAACGGCGCGCAGAACATGATGCTGCGCCTGACCCCGGCGGAGCTGGGCACCGTGCAGGTCCAGATCACCCGCGAGCATGACGGCACCGCATCGGTGTCCGTGCTCGTGGAGCGGCCGGAGACGCTGCGCCTCCTCCTGCACGACCAGGCGCAGCTTCAGCACGCGCTGAGCCAGGCCGGCCTGCCGCAGGACCGCACCCTGTCGCTCGAGCAGGCCCCGCCCGGCAGCTTCGCCAGCCAGGAACACGCCGCCTCCACCCGCGACCCCGGCCAGGGCGCCGCGGGCGGCGGCCCTGGCGCCGACCCTGGCCAGGCGGGTCGCGAGGGCGGCGCCCGCCAGGGCTCCGCCCAGAACCAGGACGCGCGCTCCGGCTCCGGACGCGCGTCACCCGGCCTGCGCTCCTACGCCTCCGCCTGGCAGCCCGCCGGCATCGACATCACCGCCTGAACCGTTCGGGGAACCCGCATGACCAGCATCGCCTCCAGCACCTCCGGCACGGCCGCCGCCGGCGCCACCGCGTCGAGCACCGGCACCACGGCCGGCGTCAACGCCCTCAGCTCGCTCGCCGACAACTTCCAGAGCTTCCTGAGCCTGCTGACCACGCAGCTGCAGAACCAGGACCCGACCAGCCCGATGGACACCAGCCAGTTCACCACCGAGCTGGTGCAGATGACCGGCGTGCAGCAGGGGGTCAGCACCAACAGCAACCTGACCCAGCTGATCGCGCTCACCCAGGGCAGCCAGGTGCTGCAGTCCAGCACGCTGGTCGGCAAGACCGCCAACGTCACGTCCTCCAACATCGCGCTGCAGAACGGCAGCGGCGAACTGCAGTTCAACACGCCCGCCGCCGAGCCGATCGGCATCGCGATCACCAACGCCTCGGGTGCCACGATCAAGACCGCCACCCTGACCTCGGCCGCCGGCGCCAACACCTGGAAATGGGACGGCACCGACGACGCCGGCAACTCCGTGGCGGACGGCAGCTACGCGGCCTCCGTGGTGACGCCGAGTGCCACCGGCACCACGGCCGTCGCAGTGCCGTTCAGCGTGCAGGGTACTGTCACCGGCCTGGTCAAGAGCGGCACGTCGACCAACCTGCAGCTCGGCGCCACCTCCGTGGACATCGGCGCCCTGCAGTCGCTGGCGAACTGAGGCGCGGCCGACGCCGCGCGCCGGAGCTGCCGTGGACCGGGCAGGAAATGCCGGGCCGTTAACCGAGGGGTAAGTCCGGCCCGCCACCTTGTGCCTGCCGGCAGAACGCCGGTGGAGCGCAAGAGCGGAATGACGGACTCGACCCAGCCGCAAGACGTCGCCGGCGCATTCTCCGACGCCGCGCAGGGCATGCCGCGGACGGATGCGGGCCGGGCGGCGTCCGTCGACGTCGCGGCACAGGCCCTGCTGATGAACGCCCTGGGGCGTGCGCCGTGGCGCACCCTGCCGCCGACCGGGCCCTGGCGTTCGCCGGAGCCGCGGTCGCCGGAGCCGCGGAGGGGCGCGCCATGAGGCCCGTGCTCGAAGGCCTGCGCGCGCTCGGCCCCGCCAGGCTCGCGGCGATGGCCGTGGTCGCGGTCGGCATGCTCGGCATCCTCGGGCTGCTGGCGATGCGCGGCAGCGCGCCCTCCTCCTATGCGCTGCTCTACGCGGACCTCGACCTGCGCGAGGCCGGCCAGCTCGTGGACGCGCTCGACAAGGCGCACATCGCCCACCAGGAGCAGGGCGGCGGCCAGACCGTGCTCGTGCCCGCCTCCGACGTGGCCCGCGCCAGGCTGCTGCTCGCCAAGGACGGCCTGCCCTCGGGCGGCTCCATCGGCTACGAGATCTTCGACCGCGGCGACAGCCTCACCTCCAGCCAGTTCCAGCAGGAGATGAACCAGACCCGCGCCATGGAAGGCGAGATCGCGCGCTCGATCCGCATGATCTCCGGCGTGCGGGCTGCGCGCGTCCACCTGGTGATGCCCAAGCGCCAGCCCTTCTCCCACCAGCAGCAGGACGCCCAGGCCAGCGTCGTGCTGACCATGGCCGGCGGCGCGCGCATGGACCGCGAGGGCGTGCAGTCCGTGCTGAACCTGATCTCCGCCGCCGTGCCCGGCCTGCGCGCGCGCAACATCGCCCTGATCGACAGCCGCGGCGACCTGCTGGCCCGCGCCGGCGACCCCGGGGCGAGCGAGGGCGCGGAGGCGGCGCAGACCGCCGAGGAGGTGCGTCACAAGACCGAGCAGCGCCTGTCGCGCTCCGTCGAGGACCTGCTCGAGCGCAGCCTCGGTGCCGGCCACGTGCGCGCCGAGGCGGCCGTGCAGATGGACTTCGACCAGCTGCACGAGACCCAGGAGACCTACAACCCCGACCAGCAGGTCGTGCGCTCCACCCAGACCAACAGCGACAACTCCAAGTCGACGGAGCCCGCCGACAAGCCGACATCGGTGGCCAACAACCTGCCCAACGCCGATGCGGGCGCCGCCCAGGGCCAGGCCGGCAGCCAGGAGCAGAAGCAGGAGGAGACCACCAACTACGAGATCGGCAAGACCGTGCGCACCACCGTGCACGACCAGCCGCAGATACGCCGCATCAGCCTCGCGGTGATGGTGGACGGCACGACGACGCCCGACGCAGACGGCAAGCCGGCGTGGCACGAGCGCACCCCCGAGGAGCTGGCGCGCATCGCCACCATCGCGCGCGGCGCCATCGGCTTCGACGAGAAGCGCGGCGACAAGGTCGAGGTGGTGGCCATGCGCTTCGTCTCGCCCGACGCCGACTCCGCGGCACCCGAGGCGGCCTCGCGCTTCGGCCTGCACCTGGAGAAGTCCGACGTGATGACGCTGATCCAGACCGGGGCGATCGGCCTGATCGCGCTGCTCGCCCTGTTCTTCGTGGTGCGGCCGACCATGCTCCGGCTGACCACGCCGGGCCCGGCGCTCGACGGGGGCGGCGCCGCGCTGCTGGCCGCGGAGAGCGCCCAGGAGAGGCTGGCGGTCGCCGGGCCGGGTGCGTCCGGCGTGCCTGCCCTGGCGGGGCCGACCGGCGAGGGCGAGGAGGCGATGGTCAACCTCGCCAACGTGGAGGGACAGATGCGCGCCTCCACCATCCGCAAGATCGGCGAGCTCGTGGACAAGCATCCGGAGGAGAGCCTGGTGATCGTGCGCAACTGGATTTCGCAGGAGAGGTCCTGACATGGCGAGAGGCGGCAACAGTGACCAGCTCAGCGGCCCGAAGCGTGCGGCCGTGCTGCTGCTGACGCTCAGCCCCGAGCAGTGCTCGCGGCTGTTCGCGATGATGGGCGAGGACGAGATCCGCGAGATCTCCGCCGCCATGGCGCAGCTCGGCCCGGTCAGCGCGACCATGGTGGAGCAGCTGCTGACCGAGTTCACGGAGAAGCTGGGCAGCGCGGGCAGCGTGACGGGCAACTTCGACACCACCGAGCGCCTGCTGCAGCAGACCATGTCGCGCGAGCGCGCCGGCCAGATCATGGAGGAGATCCGGGGTCCTGCGGGGCGCACCATGTGGGACAAGCTCGGCAACGTGCACGAGAGCGTGCTCGCCAACTACCTCAAGAACGAATACCCGCAGACCGTCGCCGTGGTGCTGACAAAGGTGAAGCCCGACCACGCCGCCCGCGTCCTCGCGCTGCTGCCCGAGGGCTTCGCGATGGAGGTGGTGATGCGGATGCTGAGCATGGAGAGCGTGCAGAAGGACGTGCTCGACGGCGTCGAGCGCACCCTGCGCTCCGAGTTCATGTCCAACCTGGCGCGCGGCGCGCGTCGCGACAGCCACGAGATGATGGCCGAGATCTTCAACAACTTCGACCGCCAGTCCGAGGCGCGCTTCACGGCGGCGCTGGAGGAGCGCAGCCAGGACAGCGCGGAGCGGGTGAAGAACCTGATGTTCA
>JBPBQS010000061.1:0-11191 GCA_050920955.1 Janthinobacterium lividum
CGTGCTCCGGCGGCAGCACCAGCCGGCGCCGCCCGCCGACGTGCATCGTCGCGACCCCGATGTCCCAGCCCGAGATCACCTCGCCCGCGCCCAGCGTGAACGTGAACGGCTGCCCGCGGTCGCGCGAACTGTCGAACTTCTTGCCCGGCTTGCCGGCATCGTCCAGCCAGCCGGTGTAGTGCACGCTCACGCGCTGGCCCTTTGCGGGCTCCGGCCCGTCGCCCACGGCCTCGTCGATGATGCGGATGCCGTTGGGCAGCGTGGTCTCGGTCGGCTCGGTCTCGGCCATGGAAGCGCTCCTGCAGAGGACGCCGGACTCGGCGCCCCTCGGCCGCAGCAACGCACGACGCCGCCGGGGTTTGCCGCACCAGTCGCCCGCTGCTTCAAGTAGCGGTTTCCAAAGGCCCTGCCTTTGGCGGAGTTTGAGGCAGAGCCTCAACCTTGCTTCCTTCCCCGATCGCCACCGCGCGACGCGCCATCTCCAGCGCCCCCTCGCGCGTCCGTGCCCCGCCCACGAAGCGCCGCACGTGCACGAACACCGCGTCCGCGACTCCCGACGCCTCCGCGAGCGCCGCGTTCTGCAGCCCTGCCCATGCTTCCGGCAGCGGCAACCGCTGCGCGAACGAGCCTGGCTCCGGCGGCATGCAGTCCACCATCCAGTTGCCGTTGCTCACCGGGTAGACCGCGTACAGAACCGGCAGGGCATGGTCGAACACCGCGCCCTTCCACGGCATCCCCCGGTCCAGCTCCAGGATGCGCGGGTCGGCCGACGCCGCATGCGCCGCCACGATCCCGGCCGCGGCTGCCAGCCTCGCCCGCAGCGCCGAGGCCCGCCGGCGCAGCACCCCGTCGACGAGCGTCACCGCCACCGCGAACGCCGCGTCAGTCGCCTCGTCGCTTTGCACCGCGTCCCAGCCGGGGTTGCAGTCCCCCACCAGCGACGACAGCCCGAGCTTGTCGTCCGGGGACGCCGACACCCCGTTGTCGTTCTCGTCGATGCGCCGCACCACCGTCTCGTCGATCTCGGCCGCGATCGCGCCGGCCAGCGACTGCTGCGCCGGCGGCAGCAGTGCGCGCATCGCCGCCTCGCCGTGCACCTGCCAGACCAGCCCGGCCGAGCTGAACGGCGTGCCGTCCTCGCGCGCCGGCGCCCCGCGCTGGTGGTGGTCGAAGCGTGCGGTGGCCGTGTCGTGCACGCTGCCCACGTCCCACACCACGTCGCCGGTGGCGATCAGCGCCGCGTCACGCGTGCGCACCAGCGTGTGGTCCGTGCCCGCCTCGCCCAGCCCCAGCGCCAGGCGCAGCACGACGTAGGCGAACACCTCGTCGCAATGGAACTTGCCGCTGTGCGTGACGAGCAGCGGGCGAGGGTCAGGCATGGCAGTCTCTTTCGGTCGATGGCCCGGTGCGACGCCGCGGGCAGCCCGGTGCTACACGGTTCGACAGCGCTTCGCGACCCGCAGCCTTCCTGCGCCGCTCCTGCGCCGGTGCGCACGGGTGCGAAGACCTCGCCGATCCGGGGCCGCTCCGCTCATCGTGCCCGCCGCATCCTCGCTTCCCGGCGGGCCATGCGGCAAAGCTGGATCCAGAACGGCGAGAACCGTGCCGCGTGGTCGGGCGGACACAGGCGGTCGAGGCGGCCTTCGAGCAGGGTCGGCCCATGCCAGCGCAGCGTGCCCGGCGGGTGCTCGGCGTCCGACGCGGTGGCCCAGAAGGTGATGCCGCCGCCGAAGGCCGCCACGCGCTCGGCGACCGGTGCCACCTGGTCGAGCCGCAGGCCGGCGCCGAGGCTGCTCTTGACCACGAAGATCTTGTCGCCGTCCTCCAGGTCCTCCAGCAGCTTGCGGCGGCAGAACGCCAGGCGGGCGGCCTCGCGCGCGATCAGGGCGTCGCGGTCCATCTCCCAGGAGTTCACGAAGGTATGGTACAGATACCGGTAGCGGTTCTGCACGATCATGTACTCGCCGTGGCCTTCCCCGCCCTGGATCGAAATACCGAGCTCCGCAACGTCGTCGATGCCCTCGAAACGGTTGCCGAGACCCTCGTACAGACGGTGCAGGCGGATGCCGCCGAAGCGCAGCAGGCTGAGCGGCTCGGCGCCCACGGAGCGCTGGGCGAAGCCGAACTCGCAGTCGTCGCCCAGGCTCTCGAACTCCATCATCAGCTGCGCGTCGTCCGGCTCGCCGGCCCGCGCAGCGCTCTCGTCCGCCCCGACGGGCACCTCCGTGATGGAGATCGTCCTCAGGGAGAACGAAAGCTCGCGTTCGTCGCCGTTGAAGCCGAGCGACGACGGCCGCACGCAGAACAGCGGAACGATCTCCAGGGTGTTGAGACCGCAACGGCTGGCCTCGTCCCCGAGATGGAACTCCACCGTCCGCCCCGGCACGATTCGGTGCTCGCCGAGGTCCACGGAGTTGCAGATCAGGCGCAGAACCTGCTCGCGGTCGCCGGGCGGCGGGTCTGCCGCAAGGACGACGCGATGCCCCCCCGCGCACGGCCTCAGCGCGGGAAGCAACAGCGTGCTCCTCGGCCCCGTCGCCCAGACGTGGTGCGGCTCGGCCTCGGCCCAGCCATGCCCGAGAGAACTGAACCCCGAGCGCCTTTCCCCGAACAAGAGCTCTATCTGACCCACTCCCACCAGCCCCGCACCCCGGCCGGAATACACCACGCCGGGCCCGGCACACAGGTGCGCGGGAACCACCCGACGCCCAGGCGGCTGCCGGGAGCAACGCAGACGCGGCGGGCCCGTCCTCCCGGCCTGCCTACTGCGGGCTCCCAGGCCCGGGCGTCCCGACGACAACCGCCGCCATGCCCCGCAGGATCGACACGGCAGCCTCGGCAAGCAGGGCATTGCCAGCGCTGTTCGGGTGGATGTCGTCGGCGGCGCCAAGGCCGGGGCGGAACCGGGTGAAGCGGCCGTTCGCGGCGCCGTCCCCCACGACGGCGTCGATGTCGAGGAACGGCACGCCCTGCGCCGCCAGGCCGTGCAGCAGGGGCATGGACCAGAGCCGCACCGCCTCCAGCTCCGGCGTGCCGCTCGAGGCCGGGCGCGGCGCCGGCGAGCACAGAACCGGGGTCACGCCCTGCCGGATGCAGTCCTGCGCGAAGCCGAGCGCCGCGGCGCAGGCCTCGCGCGAGGCGTCCACGGTCTGCGGGTCGTTGCCCGACCAGACCTGGACGAAGGCGCAGGACGCCCTGTTCGTGCGGATGGCGTCGCGGCCGGCAGCCAGGAACGCCGCGCTGGGACACCCGAACGTGGCGGCGCCGACGTGCGACACCGGGCGCTCGGGCGTGCCGAGCAGGTCGGCGGCACGCCTGACCGGGCCAAGGTAGCCAAGCGGCTCGCCACCCCCCATCAGGATCGAGTCGCCGACGGACACCAGGGTGACGCCGGGCCGCACGCCGACGGACTGCACGCCGCAGCACAGCCCGTTGCCGAGGTAGTCCTTCAGCGGCTCCGGGTCGGCGACCGCGGAAGCTCCGAGATAATCGGCTACGCCGCCGTCGCCCGTCAGGAACAGGGCGCGCCACGGCCGGGCCGGGGTGCCGGCGAAGAACCTCTCGTCGTGCATGTAGGTCGGCTGGACGCCGGTGAAGCGCGGGCTCGGCGTGCGCACGCGCAGCATGACCAGATGGCCGGGATGGCCGTCGCTCCTGGCAACGGCCTCCAGCGGCATCCAGTCGGAGAACACGATGGCGGGCGGCGTGCCGTATGCTGCCCCCGCACCGAACGCCGCATCGCTCCCGGCGGCCGGCAGGTCGAGCGTCCCAACCCTGGCGACACCCGGATCGGCGAGCTGCTCCGCGAGCGACAGGTCCCTGCCGCCGTTGCCGAACGTGACCGGGCGAGGCGTCACGGCGGCCCCGCCGGCGTCGACCGGGCTGCTCTGCGCCAGCGCGGTCGGCGTATACGAGGCGCCGGAGATCGTCCAGGCGGCGCGCAGGCCGTTGTGGAACAGGAAGCGGACGTGGTGTGCGTCGCCTTCCAGCGTGTGGATCTCGTTGGTGACGGCACCGCCCGGGCCTGCGGTCCCGAACATGGCGGCATCGCGGGTCCAGCCGAAATCGACGACCTGCACCGCCATCTCCGTCCTGGCCGGCAGCGTCCTCGGCCAGGCAGGTGGCCGGACCGGCGTGGCAGGGGCGGCGCCTGCCCTGCCGCACCGCAGGACCCCCAGGGCCAGGGCCTCGAGAACGGCTCTCCGGCTGAACCTCGCGCCTGCTCCCGTCACGAGACTCCCTCTCGCGACGACGGACCGCTCTCGCCCTTGCCGCCGACGCTGCGCCCGAGGCACGCGGACCCATCGCCCCGCGCAGAGTGTCCGCTACGCGGAAGCCCCGCCGGGGCAGGGCAGGGCCGCCGGCCGGTTCTTACACTTCGTTTCAACCCGTGCACACGTCCTGACATCATTCCCCCCTCCAATGCCCTCCTGCCCGCCACGCAAGGCGGCATACGGGAAGGAGCGTTCCATGCTGAAGACCATCATGCGGGCCGGCGTCGTGGCGGGGCTGCTCGCGGCCGGGGGCGTCCAGGCCCAGGGCATGCACCCGGGCATGCACGGCGGCATGGGCCACGGCTACCTCGGGTTCCTGCAGGGCGTCACGCTGTCCGATGCGCAGCAGGCGAAGATGCACGACATCATGCACGCCAGCTGGCAGCAGATGAAGCCGCAGATGCGCCAGCTCCGGGCCCTGCGCGAGCAGATCGGCGGCGACCTCGCCAGCACCGCCGCGATCAGCCCCGCCCAGCTCACCGCCCTGCAGCAGCAGACAGAGACCCTGCGCAACCAGCTCGACCAGGCGCACCTTGCCACCGCGATGCAGGTCCGCGCCCTCCTGACGCCGGACCAGCTGAGCCGCTCCGCCACCGTCCACGCCCAGCTCGTCGCCCTGCACCAGCAGGAACACGCCGTGATGTCGCAGACGCCGGCGGCGCAGTAGAAAGCAAGATTGAGGCTCCGCCTCAAACTCCGCCAAAGGCTCGCCTTTGGAATCCCCTGCTCAAGTCATGGGTTTCCAAAGGCCTCAGGCCTTTGGCGGGTCCGGGCAGAGCCCGGCCTTCCTTGCCTAGAGCTTCACCTCCAGTGCCACCGACACCGCCTGCGCCGGCGGGATACGGAAGAACTCGATCGGCGTCAGCCCGGTGCGCCCGAGGAACAGGAACAGCCGGCAGCGCAGCCGATCCAGCCACCGCCCGTGCTCCGCCGCGATCGGCTGCCCGAGGTAGAACACCGCCCCGTCCCACTCGAACGGCACCGCGCCCTCCAGCACCCGCCCCACGTCCGGGCTCTCCATGAAGCCGAACCGCGCCGTGCCCCGGAACAGCCCGTCGCCCAGCGACTCGATGGTCAGCCGCTCGCCGGCCACGAACGGCGCGTCGCTGGTCTCCACCTTGAGCAGCATCACCCGCTTGGAGCGCACGTGCGCCAGCAGCCACGGGTGCTGCCCGACCAGCGGCACCTGGTCGAGGTCGCCGGTGAGGAACACCGCCGTCTCCTGCTCGCGCGCGGTCCAGTCGCCCATCAGCGCGCGGAACCGCGCCACCGGCATCTCCCACTGCGCGATCGAGCGCCGGTAGCGCGCGCGCCCGTCGGTCCACACCGCCACCACGCCGAACACCACCAGCGCGATCGCGATCGGCAGCCACGCCCCGGACAGCAGCTTGGCCAGGTTGGCCACCAGGAACGCCACCTCCACCACCAGGAACGCGCCCACCAGCGCACCCGCGCGCAGCAGCCCCCAGCCCCAGACCCGGCGCAGCACGACGAAATACACCACCGAGGTGATCGTCATCGTCCCGATCACCGCCAGCCCGTAGGCCGCGCCCAGCGCGTCCGAGGTGCGGAACCCCAGCACGATCGCGATGCACCCGATCGCGAGCACGCCGTTGACCACGGGCATGTAGACCTGCCCCTCCGTGTCGGCCGAGGTATGCTTGATCGCGTAGCGCGGCGCATACCCCATGTTGACCGCCTGCTGCGTGAGCGAGAACGCGCCGGAGATCAGTGCCTGGCTGGCGATGATCGCGGCCAGCGTCGACAGCGCCACCATCGGGTAGACCGCCCAGTGCGGCACCAGCGAGAAGAACGGCTCGGCCGCAGCCCCCGGATCGTCGAGGATGTGTCCGCCCTGGCCCAGGTAGTTCAGCACCAGCCCGGGCAGCACCACGCAGTACCAGGCCAGCGTGATCGGCCTGCGCCCGTAGTGCCCCAGGTCCGCGAACAGCGCCTCCACGCCCGAGAACGCCAGCACCACCGCGCCCAGCGTCGCGAACCCCGTCCAGCCGTGCCCGACGAGGAAGCGCAGCCCGTACGCCGGGTTCGCCGCCGCCAGCACCGAGAGATGGTGCAGCGTGGCCACGAGCCCGACCGCGCCGATGGTGGCGAACCAGGCCAGCATCACCGGCCCGAACAGCTTCGCCACGCGCTCCGTGCCCCCGCTCTGCACCGCGAACAGCGCCACCAGGATCACCACCGACAGCGGCAGCACCACCGGCTGGAACACCGGCGTCGCGGTCTTGAGCCCCTCGACCGCCGACAGCACCGAGATCGCCGGCGTGACCATGCCGTCTCCGAACAGCAGCGCCGAGGCGAACAGCGCCAGCAGCGTCAGCCCGTCCGGCCGTTCGCGGGGCGCCGGCCGCGGCTTGCCGTTCGCGTCGGGCGCGATCTCGTCGCGCGTCCCGTCCTGCGACGGATCGACCCGCGCGTGGATCAGCCCCAGCATCGCCAGCGTGCCGCCCTCGCCGTCGTGGTCCGCGCGCATCACGAAGCCCACGTACTTCACGCACACCACGAGCACGATTGACCACAGCACCAGCGACAGCACGCCCAGGATCGCCCCGGGATCGTGCGCGAAGCCCGGGCTATCGTGGAACACCTGGCGCACCGCGTACAGCGGGCTGGTGCCGATGTCGCCGAACACCACCCCCAGCGCCCCGAACGCCAGCAGCGCGACCGGCTTGCTGTCCTTTGCACTCATCGGCGCTCTCCCGGCCCTGGTTCCACCGACGCGGCGGCCGTGCCCCGCGCCACGCCAGGGTCCGCAACGCCATCGCCCACCGCCGCCGGCTGGTCCGGCCCGGACGGCAGCGCCCGCGCCGGCACCCGGATCGCAAGCTGCACCACGAGACTCGCCAGCGCCATCGCGAAGCCCAGCCCCGCCACCGCCGTCCACCCGTAGGCGTGCCACGCCAGCCCGCCCACCGCAGAGCCGAACGCCCCGCCGCCGAACAGGCTGGCGACGAACACTGTGTTCATCCGCCCGCGCGTCGCCGGGTCAAGCCCGAGCACCACCGTCTGGTTGGCGATCATCGACAACTGCACGCCCGCGTCGAGCACGATCACCCCCACCGTCAGCCCCGCGAGCGTGGGGAACGCCGCCAGGATCGCGAACGCCGCGAGCACCAGCCCCACGCCGAGCCTGACCACCCCCGCCGGCCCGTGCCGGTCCGACAGCCGCCCCGCCAGCGGCGCGCAGGCCACGCCCGCCAGCCCCACCACGCCGAACAGCCCAGCCGCCTCGCTGCCCAGCCCGAAGCGCGGCGTCTGCAGCAGCAGCGCCAGCGTCGACCAGAACGCCGAGAACCCGCCGAACAGCCCCGCCTGCACCAGCGCCGAACGCCGCAGCGCCGGATGCGCCCGCACCAGCCCCGCGAGCGAGCCGAGCAGCCGCCCGTAGGGCACGCTCTGCGTCGGCGGCACACGCGGCAGGGCGAGCCGCAGCATCACCCCCATCGCGGCCGCGATCGCCGCCCCCACCCAGAACATCGCCCGCCAGCCGAGGTGCTCGGCGACGACCCCGCTCAGCGTGCGCGCCAGCAGGATGCCGCACAGCAGCCCGCTCATCACCGTGCCAACGGTGCGCCCACGCGACTCCGGCGGCGACAGCTCGGCGGCCAGCGGCAGGATCTGCTGCGCGATGGTGCCCGCCACCCCGATCGCCGCCGAGGCCGCCAGGATCGCCACCGCCCCGTGCAGGCTCGCCGCCGCCACCAGCGCCGCCACCAGCCCCGCGGTCTGCAGCAGGATCAGCCGCCGCCGCTCGGTGCAGTCCCCCAGCGGCACCAGCAACACCAGGCCCAGCGCGTAGCCGAGCTGCGTCGCCGTCGGCACCTGGCTCGCCAGCCGCCCCAGCTCGGTGCCCATCAGCCCGACCATCGGCTGGTTGTAGTAGATGTTGGCGACCGACAGCCCCGCCGAGGCCGACAGCACCAGCAGCAGCGCCCGCGTCAGCGGGGGAGAGCCTTGCACCTGAGACATCGATCGGCCCGGACAGTGAGAGGTCCTGATTGGCGGGGGCCGGCAGGGAAGGCAAGCAGGGCCGGGCTCTGCCCGGACCCGCCAAAGGCCAGGGGCCTTTGGAAACCGGCACAGAGGTCCTTGTCCTGCATGTCGTGCCGCCGGCCCCGAGTCGCGCCGGTCCAGGGACGGCTCGCCCCCGCCTTGAAGCAGCGGCGGGTCCGGGCAGAGCCCGGCCTTCTGCGTCCCTCCCGCCACGTTGCAGCGAGGCACGCCGCTTGCACCAACTCTGCGCGTGCGTTCCCCGTCTGCCCCGCGCTAGCCTCGCCGGGGTGCGTGGGGAAGGGCCTCGGAGGGCCTGCTTGCCTGGGGGCGAAGACCGCCCAACTGCCAATATGCTCGCGTGGATCTGCTGGTCGCCGGCCCCTGCGCCCGAAGCGGCGTGTTGCGTGGCCCGGCCTCCCTTGGGAGTTTCGTGATGCCTCAGACCGACACAGTGTTCGCCCTGCACGCCGCCCTGCGTGACGGCCGCCGCGAGGTGGAGATGAGCCTCTCCGACTACCTCGACGCCTGCCGCGAAGACCCCTCCTGCTACGCGAGCCCGGCGGAACGCATGCTGCGCGCGATCGGCGAGGCGGAGCTGGTCGACACCTCGCGCGATCCGCGACTCGGCCGCCTGTTCCTCAACCGTACCGTGCGCATGTACCCGGCATTTGCCGAGTTCCACGGCATGGAGGAGACGATCGAGCGCATCGTCGGCTTCTTCCGCCACGCCGCGCAGGGCCTGGAGGAGCGCAAGCAGGTGCTCTACCTGCTCGGCCCGGTCGGCGGCGGCAAGTCCTCGCTCGGCGAGCGCCTCAAGGCGCTGATGGAGCACGAGCCGATCCACGTGCTCAAGGCGGGCAACACGCTAAGCCCGGTGTTCGAGAGCCCGCTCGGCCTGTTCGACCCGGACACCATGGCCGATGCGCTGCAGGAGAAGTACGGCATCCCGCGCCGCGTGCTCACCGGCATCGCGAGCCCCTGGGCGCTCAAGCGCCTGGAGGAGTGGGGCGGCGACCTCGAGCGCTTCCGCGTGGTCAAGCTCTACCCTTCGCGCCGCCGCCAGATCGCGGTCGCCAAGACCGAGCCCGGCGACGACAACAACCAGGACATCTCCGCCCTCGTCGGCAAGGTCGACATCCGCAAGCTCGAGATGTTCAGCCAGGACGACCCCGACGCCTACGGCTTCTCCGGCGGCCTGAACCGCGCCAACCAGGGCATCCTCGAGTTCGTCGAGATGTTCAAGGCGCCGATCAAGATGCTCCACCCCCTGCTCACCGCGACGCAGGAGGGCAACTACCTGGGCACCGAGAACATCGGCGCGATCCCGTTCCAGGGCATCCTGCTCGCGCACTCCAACGAGGCGGAGTGGCAGTCCTTCCGCAACAACCGCACCAACGAGGCCTTCCTCGACCGCGTGTCCGTCGTGAAGGTCCCTTACTGCCTGCGCGTGACCGAGGAGAGCCGCATCTACGAGAAGCTGATCAGCGGCTCCGCGCTGGCCGAGGCGCCCTGCGCGCCGCACACGCTGGAGATGCTGGCCCGCTTCGCCGTGCTCTCGCGCCTCAAGCCGCACGCCAACTCGCGCCCCTTCGCCAAGATGCGCGTCTACGACGGCGAGAACATCCGCGAGACCGACCCCAAGGTCCGCACCATGCAGGAGTACCGCGACACCGCCGGCGTCGACGAGGGCATGGACGGCATCTCCACGCGCTTCGCCTACAAGGTGCTGTCCGCGACCTTCAACCACTCCTCCAACGAGGTCGCCGCCGATCCCGTGCACCTGATGTACGTGCTGGAGCAGGCGATCCGCCGCGAGCAGTTCCCCGCCGACACCGAGGCCGCCTACCTCGCCACCATCAAGTCCGAGCTCGCCTCGCGCTACGCCGAGTTCATCGGCAACGAGATCCAGAAGGCCTACCTGGAGAGCTACGGCGACTACGGCCAGAATCTGTTCGACCGCTACCTCGACTACGCCGACGCCTGGATCGAGGACCAGGACTTCAAGGACCCCGACACCGGCCAGATGCTCAACCGCGAACTGCTCAACGCCGAGCTGACCAAGATCGAGAAGCCCGCGGGCATCGCCAACCCCAAGGATTTCCGCAACGAGGTCGTGAAGTTCGCCCTGCGCAACCGTGCGCACAACGCGGGGAAGAACCCGTCCTGGACCAGCTACGAGAAGATCCGCGACGTGATCGAGAAGCGCATGTTCTCCCAGGTCGAGGACCTGCTTCCGGTGATCTCCTTCGGCTCCAAGAAGGACGGCGACACCGAGAAGAAGCATCATGACTTCGTCGAGCGCATGGTCTCGCGCGGCTACACCGAGCGCCAGGTCCGCCGCCTGGTCGAGTGGTACATGCGCGTCAAGCAGTCCGCCTGAGCGCGCGCGACCTTGGACATCATCGACCGACGCTCCAATCCGCATGGCAAGAACCTGGAAAACCGCCAGCGCGTGCTCGCCCGCGCGCGCGGCGCCATCGCCCGTGCCGCGCGTGCCGCCATCGACCAGGGCACGCTGCGCGAGACGGCGGAGGGCACCACCGTCACCATCCCCGCCGACGTGCTGCACGAGCCGTCGTTCCATACCGTCTTCTCCGGCGGCGAGCGCCACATCGTGCTGTCCGGAAATAAGGAGTTCTCCACCGGAGACCGCCTCGCCAAGCCCAAGGGCGGGCAAGGCAGTGGCGGCGGCGCGGGCGACGGCTCCGGCTCGGGCGAGTCGCAGGACGGCTTCCGCTTCGTCCTCACCCGCGACGAGTTCCTCGACCTGTTCTTCGAGGACCTCGAGCTGCCCGACCTGGTGAAGAGCCAGGTCGTCGCCACCGACACCACCTCGCCCTCGCGTGCCGGCATCTCCGTGGACGGCACGCCGTCGCAGGTCGACATGTCGCGCACCATGCGCCAGT
>JBPBQS010000142.1:0-11180 GCA_050920955.1 Janthinobacterium lividum
GGCCTCGAGGGCCTGATCGCCAAGGGCCGCGCCGACCCGAAGGCGGTCAAGACCCTGAAGTGCCGCACCGTGGCCGAGGGCCGCTTCCGCCACCTCAACATGATCCGCACCCTGCCCGCGCACGTGATCGACGAGCCGCCGGTGCTGCTCGGCGACGACACCGCGCCGAACCCGTCCGAGGCCTCGCTCGCGGCGCTGGGCTCCTGCCTCGCCGTCGGCATCCACGCCAACGCGGTGGCCCGCAACATCACGATCAACCGCCTCGAGCTCGAGCTGGAGGCCGACATCAACATCACCTCCGTGTGGGGCACGGGCGACACCTCGCCCAAGCCGGTCGGTTTCGACGCGGTCCGGGTGAAGGTCCACCTCGACGCCGACGCCCCACAGGCCGAGCTGGACGCCCTGATCGCCCACGCCAAGGTCTGGTCGCCCGTCGCCAACACCTTCACCAAGCCGGTTGCGCTGACCGTGGACGCCGCCTGATGCCGGGGGCGGCCCTGGCGGAGGCCCTGCCCGGGGCCGCCCCGCTTCCCCGCATGGCGCCCGACCGCGACGCCCTGCTGGCCGACCTGCGCCGCATCGCCCGCGACGAGCTTGCCCCGATCGCCGCGCGCGTCGACCACGAGGGCTTCTACCCCGGCGCCGCGCTGCGCACCCTGGGCGAGGCCGGCGCCTTCGCCCTGCACCTGCGCGCGCCCACCCCCCTCGGCCGCCCCGACCTTCCCGCCGCGATCGAGGCGATGGCCGCGATCTCGTCGCAGTGCATGTCGAGCGGCTTCTGCGCCTGGTGCCAGAACGCCAGCGGCTGGTACCTGGAGAACACGGCCAACACCGTGCTGCGCGAGCGCCTGCAGCCCGGCATCGCCTCCGCCGTGCTGCTCGGCGGCACCGGCCTCTCCAACCCCGTCAAGGCGCTGGCCGGCATCGAGAAGCTCAAGCTCAGGGGCACGCGCGTCCCCGGCGGCTGGCGCGTCTCCGGCACCCTGCCCTGGGTGTCGAACCTGGGCGACGGCCACTGGTTCGGCACCATCTTCCGCGACGCCGACGACGCGGAGCACCGCGTGATGTGCATGGTCCGCTGCGGCGCCCCGGGCGTGGAGATCCGCCAGTCGATCAAGTTCATCGCCCTCGAAGGCACCGGCACCTACTCGATCCTGTTCCGCGACGCCTTCATCCCCGAGGACGACCTGCTCGCCGACCCGCTCGGCGACATGGCGCGGCGCATCAAGCCGGGCTTCGTGCTGCTGCAGGCCGGCATGGCGCTCGGCGTGATCGAGGCGTGCCTGGCCTCGATGCGCCGCGACAACGTCCACTACGCGTGCATCAACAGCCACCTGCCGCTGCAGGCCGACGCCCTGGAGGACCAGCTCGCCACCCTGCGCGAGCGCATCCTGGCGCTGGCGGCGACGCCCCACGAGCCCGGCCCCGCCTACCTGCGCCGCGTCCTGGAGGCGCGCGTCGCGTGCAGCGAGCTGACCCTGGCCGCCAGCCAGGCCGCGATGATGCACGCCGGCGCTCGCGGCTACCTCGAAGGCTCCGTGGTGTCGCGCCTGCAGCGCGAGGCCTGGTTCGTGGCGATCATCACGCCCTCGATCCGCCACCTGCGCCACGAACTGGCCGCGATGGCTGCCAACTAGCGGGCGGCCGCTCCCACCGGGCCGGCATCCGCGCCGCTGCCCCGGTCGACCCGGCGCCCTGCCAATCCGCCCGCCGCGACCCGCCCCCGGGCCGCGATCGCGGAGTCGTGCCGTCCCGCCCGGCCTGCCGCTTGCAGGCCCAAACCCCGAGGCCTGCCGCGCAGGCCGTCACCCCCGAGGAGCACGCCCATGAGCGAGAAGGTCCTGGTCACCCCGGCCGAGCTGGCCGCCATGCCGCCCGCCACCACGGTGATCATCGACACGCGCAACCCCGACGCCTACGCCGCCGGCCACATCCCCGGCGCCGTCAACGTCCACGACATCTTCACCTTCCTCGCGATGTCGACGCCCGACGCGATCGCCGAGCTGCGCGAGAAGTTCGCCGCCTCGTTCGGGGCCGCCGGCCTGTCCGGCGCCGAGACCGCGGTGTGCTACGAGGAGAGCATGAACTCCGGCTTCGGCCAGTCCTGCCGCGGCTACTTCCTGCTCAAGTTCATGGGCTACCCCGAGGCCCGCGTGCTGCACGGCGGCATGGTCGCCTGGAAGGCCGCCGGCATGGACGTCACCACCGAGGCCACGCCCGCCACGCCGAAGCCGTTCCCCCTCACCGACGCCGGCCGCGAGATGATGCTCGACCGCGACGACATGCTGGCGGCCCTTGGCGACGAGAGCATCGTCAAGCTCGACGTGCGCGACGCCGACGAGTGGATCGGCGAGAGCTCCTCGCCCTACGGCCCGGACTTCTGCCCGCGCAAGGGCCGCATCCCAGGCTCGCGCTGGATCGAGTGGTACCGCCTGATGAAGCCCTCCGCCTCCGGCCCGATGTTCAAGTCGCGCAACGAGATCCTCGCCGAGTGCGCGTCGGTCGGCATCACTCCGGCCACCACCGTCTACCTGTTCTGCTTCAAGGGCGCCCGCGCCTCGAACTCGCTCGTCGCCCTCAAGGAGGCCGGCATCACCGACGTCCGCCTCTACTTCGGCTCGTGGAACGAGTGGAGCCGCGACGAGACCCTGCCGATCGAGACCGGCCTGCCCTTCGCCCTCGCCGCCGAGTAGCCTGCCCGCACGGCGTCGCGCCCCGGCCCACGGCCGGCCGCGACGCCTGTGCCAGCCCCGGCGTCAGCGGATCGTGGTGCGGACCTCGCCCACCCCCTCGATCGTGCCCACCAGCACGTCGCCACGCCCCACCGCGCCCACCCCGGCCGGCGTGCCCATGAACACCAGGTCGCCCGCCTCCAGTCGCACCAGCGCCGACAGCGCCGCCACCGTCTCCGCCACGTCCCAGATCATCTCCCCCAGGTCGCCCGCCTGCCGCACCGCGCCGCCGACCCGCAGCTCGATCCGCCCCGCCTGCGGATGCCCGCACTCCGAAACCGGCACCAGCAGCCCGATCGGCGCCGACAGGTCGAACCCCTTCGCCATGTCCCAAGGCCGCCCGGCCTTCTTCGCCACCGCCTGCAGGTCGCGCCGCGTCATGTCGAGCCCCGCCGCATACCCCCACACGTGCCCGAGCGCATCCGCCGCCGCGATGTCCGCCCCGCCCACGCCGATCGCCGCCACCAGCTCCATCTCGTGGTGCAGCTCCGCAGTGGCCGCCGGATACGGCATGTCCGCGCCCCCGGTCAGCACCGTGTCCGCCGGCTTGGCGAAGAAGAACGGCGGCTCGCGCTCCGGGTCCGCGCCCATCTCGCGCGCGTGCTCTGCGTAGTTGCGGCCGACGCAGAAGATCCGACGCACCGGAAAGAGCCCGCCGCCCCGCACCGGAATGGCGGCCTGCGGCGGCGGGGGAATGACGTAGTCGCTCATGGCTCGGACCTTCCACACGGAACCGCCGGCGGGCGCCGGCACGAGAAAGCAAGGTTGAGGCTCCGCCTCAAACTCCGCCAAAGGCTGCGCCCTTGGAACGCATCCCTTAAGCAAGGCCGGTCCAGGGCGGCTCGCCCTGGCGGGTCCAGGGCAGAGCCCTGGCCTTGCCTTCAGCCAGCCCCCGCCGGCATCCCCCGGCTGGTCGAGTACTCGAAGTGCAGCGCCTGGTCCGGCCGCAGCATCGTGCGGATCGCGTGCGCCGCCATCGCCGCCTCGCTGAACCCCTGCAGGATCAGCTTCAGCTTGCCCGGGTAGGCGCAGATGTCGCCGATCGCGAACACCCCCGGCACTGACGTCGCGCACGTCGCAGGCGCCACCTCGACGTGGTGCCGCTCCAGCGCCAGCCCCCACCCCGCGATCGGCCCCAGGTCCATCGACAGCCCGAAGAACGCCAGCAGCCGGTCCGCCTCGATCACCCGCGTCTCGCCCGACAGGCTCGCCACCTCGACGCCGCGCAGCACCCCGCCCTCGCCGTGCAGCGCCTGGAGCTGGAAAGGGATCACCAGGTCGATCTCGCCCGCCGCCGCAGCCGCATCCAGCCGCGCCGCGGTCTCGGGCGCGGCGCGGAACTTCGCGCGCCGGTGCACCACGCTGACCCGCTCGGCCACCTCGCGCAGCGACAGCGCCCAGTCCACCGCCGAGTCCCCGCCGCCCGCGATCACCACCCGCCGCCCGCGGAAATCCTCGCGCCGGCGCACGTAGTACTGGACGCCCCCCTCGGCCTCGAACGCGTCCAGCCCGTCGAGCGGCGGCCGGTTCGGCCCGAACGCCCCCGCGCCGGCGGCAACCAGCACCGCCTGCGCCCGCACCACGTCGCCCCGGTCCGTCGTCAGCACGAACGCGCCCGCGCTCCCCTCCAGCCGCTCCACGCGTCGCCCCAGCAGCCGCCGCGGCGCGAAGGGCGCCACCTGCGCCTCCAGCTTCGCGATCAGCGCGCCGGCCTCGATCGCGGGATGCCCGGGAATGTCGTAGATCGGCTTCTCCGGGTACAGCGCCGCGCACTGCCCCCCCACCTCGTCGAGCGCGTCGATCAGCACGCAGCCCAGCGACAGCATCCCGCACTCGAAGGCGGCGAACAGCCCGACGGGGCCGGCGCCGATGATGGCGATCTCTGTCTCGATGTGCTCGGTCATCCCGCCAATCTAGGGGGACCCGCAGCTCCTGCAAACCGCGGCAAGGCAAGGCCAGGGGCTCTGCCTCCGGACTCCGCCAGGGGCAGCGCCCCTGCACCGGCACACATGAGGCTGCGCGTTGTCGGGCGGGCGGCGACACGGCACACTCCGGGCGTGACCACACGCACCCTCCTGCTCGACGACCTGGATGCCACCGAGTCGCTCGGCCGCGCGGTCGCGGGCGCGCTTCGCCCCGGCGACTCCGTGCTGCTCGACGGCCCGCTCGGCGCCGGCAAGACCACCCTCGCCCGCGCCCTGCTGCGCGCCGCCTGCCGCGACCCGGCGCTGGAGGTCCCCAGCCCGACCTACACCCTCGTGCAGGGCTACGACTCCCCGCTCGGCCCGATCCTGCACTTCGACCTGTGGCGCCTCGACGGCCCGCATGCCCTCGACGAGCTGGGCTGGGACGAGGCCCGCGACGGCATCGTCCTCGTCGAGTGGCCCGACCGCCTGGGCACGCTCCGCCCCAAAGACGCCCTTGCCATCGATTTGCACCTCCTCGGCGAGCGCCGCAGCGCCAGCCTCGACGGCTGGGACGAACGTCTGGACGCCGTGCTGCGGGCCGCGGTCCGGTGACCGACGCTCCGCAGCCTCCCCGCGTCGCCGTGCGCCACGCGATGGTGCTGGCCGCGGGCCTGGGCACCCGGATGCGCCCGCTGACCGAGGCCACCGCCAAGCCGCTGCTGCCGCTGGGCGGTCGCAGCCTGATCGACCACGCCCTGGACCGCCTGCTCGCCGCCGGCGTCGACCGCGTCGTGGTCAACACCCACTGGCAGGCCGAGCGGCTGGAGGCCCACCTGCGCGCCCGCACAGCCCCCGCCGTCGCCGCCCGCCGCGAGCCCACCCTGCTTGACACCGGCGGCGCGGTCGCGGCCGCCCTGGCCGACGGCCTGCTCGGCGACGCCTTCTTCACCGTCAACGGCGACAGCGTCTGGCTCGACGGCCCCGCCCCGGCCCTCGACCGTCTCGCCGCCGCCTTCGACCCCGCCGAGGCCGACGCCGTGCTGCTGGTGCACCGCACCTTCCAGGTGCACTCCGACATCGGCAGCGGCGACTTCGCGGTCGACGGCTGGGGCGCGCCGCGCCGCGCCCGCGCCGGCGAGATCGTGCCCTACGTCTACGCCGGCGTGCAGCTCGCCACCCCCGCGCTGTTCCGCGACGCCGGCCCCGCCCCGTTCAGCCTGAACCCGCTGTGGGACCGCGCCATCGCCGCCGGCCGCCTGCGCTGCGTGGTGCACGACGGCCTGTGGTTCCACCTGAGCCGCCCGCAGGACCTGTGCGAGGCCGAGACCGCGCTGCTCGCCCCCGAGACCAGCGAAACCACATGAGCGAGCCCGGCTCCCGCCTCGCGCCCAACCTGGCGTCGATCCCCGCGACGCTGCCGTTCCTCGACACCCTCGCGCAGCACTGCCTGTCGCGCGCCGGCGACGACCCGCTGGCCCTGTCGCGCTCGCTGATCCTGCTGCCCACCCGCCGCGCCGTGCGCGCCCTCGCCGAGGCCTTCCTGCGCCAGTCCGGCGGCCGCGCCCTGCTCCTGCCGCGCATCATGGCGCTCGGCGCGCTCGACGAGGCGCCGTTCGCCCTGGCCGGCGCGCTCGACCTGCCGCCGGCGATCGAGCCGATGCACCGCCTCGCGATCCTCTCGCGCCTGGTCCTGGCGCTGGACGGGAAACACGGCGCCCCCCGCACCGCCGACCGCGCCTGGACGCTCGCCGCCGAGCTGGCCCGCCTGCTCGACGAGGCGCACCGCTCCGAGGTCGACCTCGCCGAGGCCTTGCCCGCCGCCGTGGACGCGGGCTTCGCCGAGCACTGGCAGGTGACCCTGGAGTTCCTCTCCATCGTGACCCGCCTCTGGCCCGCGCTGCTCGCCGAGCGCGGCCAGATGGACCCCACCGCCCGCCAGGTCGCCCTGCTCCGCGCCCAGGAGGCCGCCTGGGCCGAGACCCCGCCCGACCACGACGTGATCGCCGCCGGCACCACCGGCGCCATCCCCTCCGTCGCGCGGCTGCTGCTCTGCGTGGCGCGCCTGCCCCGCGGCCTGGTCGTGCTGCCCGGCTTCGACCCGACGCTGTGGCCCGAGCCCGGCGCCCCCCCGCCCGCCGAGTCCCACCCCCAGGCCGGGATGCAGCGCCTGCTCGCCGCCATGGACGCCGGCCCCGGCGACGTCGCCCGCTGGGAAGGGCCGGCGCACATCCCCGACCACGCCCCGGTCCCGGACGCGCGCAGCGACCTGCTCCGCCTCGCCCTGCTCCCCGCCGACCGCCTCGCGCAATGGCGCGACGCCCCCCCGCCGCAGGACCTCGCATCCGCCCCCCCTGCGCCGTCGATCGGCCTGCGCGGCCTGCACCGCCTGGTCACCGCCGACCAGCAGGAGGAGGCCGCCGCGATCGCGCTCGTGCTGCGCGAGACCCTGGAGCGGCCCGGCGAGCGCGCCGCCCTCGTCACCCCCGACCGCGAGCTGGCCGCGCGCGTGGTGGCAGAGCTGCTCCGCTTCGGCGTGGTGGTCGACGACAGCGCCGGCGAGCCCCTGGCCGAAACCCCGCCCGCCACCTTCCTGCGCCTCCTGGCCCAGGCGGTGGCCGAGTCCTTCGCCCCGGTGCCGCTGCTCTCCCTGCTCAAGCACCCGTTCTGCGCCGCCGGCCTGGCCCCCGCCGACTGCCGCGAGGCCGCGCGCACCCTGGAGCTGGCCTGCCTGCGCGGCCCCCGCCCCGCCCCCGGCCTCGCCGGGCTGCGCCGTGCCCTCGACGCCCGCGCCCGCGCCGACCTCCTGCGCGAGGCCGCCTCGCCCCGCGCCCTGCTGCAGCCCGGCGCACCACAGCCCCCGGCGCCGGGACGCCGCGCCACCGCCCTAAGCGAAGCCGGCGCCCTGGTCGACCGCCTGGAGCGCTGCGCTGCGCCCTTGCTGACGCTCGCCGCCCACCCCCTGGCGCAGCCCGCGGACGCGCTCGACGCCCTGGTGCGCTCCGCCGAATCCCTGGCCGCCACGGACGAGGAGGATGGCGCCGCCCGCCTCTGGCACGCCGAGGACGGTGCCGCCCTCTCCGGCCACCTCGCCGCGCTGGCCGACGCCCTCGCCCCCGGCGTCGCCGACCTGCCGCCGCAGCCGCTCGACACGCTGCCCGGGCTGCTCGATGCCTCCATGGAGGGCCTCGTGGTGCGCTCCCGCCGTGCCCTGCGCGGCCGCGACGGCACCGAGCACCCGCGCCTGTTCATCTGGGGCCTGCTCGAGTCCCGCCTGCAGACCGTGGACCTGTTGGTCCTGGGCGGCCTCGCCGAGGACGTGTGGCCCGGCGTCGCCGACCCCGGCCCCTGGATGAGCCGGGGGATGCGCGCCGCCGTCGGCCTGCCCTCCCCCGAGCAGCGCGTCGGCCAGGCTGCGCACGACTTCGCCGCCGCCTGCTGCGCCGCCCCCACCGTCGTGCTGTCCTGCCCGCGCCGGCGCGACGGCGCCCCCGCCGTGCCCTCGCGCTGGCTCGCCCGCCTCGACGCCCTGCTCGCCGGCTCCGGCCAGAGGCTGCCGGCCCACCCCGCCACGGAATGGGCCCGCGCCCTGGACCGCCCCGATGGCGCCCCATGCCCCGTGTCGCCCCCCGCCCCGCGCCCCCCCGTCGCCCTGCGCCCCCGCCGCCTCAGCGTCACGGAGATCGAGACCTGGCTGCGCGACCCCTACGCGATCTACGCCCGCCACGTCCTGCGCCTGCGCGCCCTGCCCCCGATCGAGGAGTCCGCCGATGCCGCCGACTACGGCAGCGTCGTGCACGGCGGCCTGGCGAAATTCCTCGACTCCGTCGGCACCGCCTGGCCCGCCGACGCCGCCGTCCGCCTCCGCCTCGCCGTGGACCAGGCGCTCGACGAGCAGAGCCTTCGCCCCGCCCTGGCCGCCTGGTGGCGCCCCCGCCTGCGCCGCATCGCCGACTGGGCCGCCGACGAGGAGGTCCGCCGCCGCGCCGACGCCCCCGCCACCGCCGTCCGCCCGGAGATCTCGGGCGCCATCAGCATCCCCGCCCCCGCCGGCCCGTTCGAGCTGCGCGGCCGCGCCGACCGCATCGAGCGCCGCGGCGACGCCCTCTCGATCCTGGACTACAAGACCGGCGCGCCTCCCACCGGCAACGACGTCGCCGAGGGCTGGGCGCCGCAGCTCACCCTGCAGGCCGCCATGGCGCTGCGCGGCGCCTTCGGCCCGGAGCTGGCCGGCCACGTGATGGAGCTGGCCTACTGGCACCTGTCCGGCGGCTTCGTCCCCGGCGAGATCCGCGACCCGTTCCGCAGCGACGCCGCAAAGATGCAGGACGCCGCCGAGCTGGCCTGGAACAGCCTGTGCCGCCGCATCGCCGATTTCGACGACCCGGACTGCGCCTACCTGTCGCAGCCGCACCCGGGCGAGGCGCCGCGCTTCTCCGACTACGCGCAGCTCGCCCGCGTCGGCGAGTGGGCCCTCCTGGACGACGCGGGGTGAACGCGGCGGCGAGACAAGGAAGGCAAAGGGCTCTGCCCTTTGATCCCGCCAAAGGCGAAGCCTTTGGAAACCACGACTCAAGACCTACGACCCCGCCTCCCCGCGGCACGCCCGGACGCCTCCCACGCGGGCACGGAGCTGAAGTCGAAGGTTCCAAGGACTTGTCCTTGGCGGAGTCCAGAGGCAGAGCCTCTGGCCTTCCTTGCGCCCCGCCATGAGCACGCTCGTCACCCTGGACCCGAGCGCGCGCGCCAACGCCGAGCAGGCGGAGGCCTCCAACCCCGCCGTCTCCGCCTTCGTGTCCGCCAACGCCGGCACCGGCAAGACCAAGCTGCTGATCGACCGCCTGCTGCGCCTGATGCTGCCCCGCGAGGTCGACACGCCCACCGGCCGCGCCGTGCAGGCTGGCGCCGACCCGGCGCGCATCCAGTGCCTGACCTTCACCAAGGCGGCAGCCGCGGAGATGTCGATCCGCCTGCAGCGCCGCCTGGGCCGCTGGGTGACGCTGGACGACGCGGCCCTCGACCGCGAACTGGCCGCCCTGTCCGTGCCGCGCACGGCCGTGACCCGGGCCGCGGCGCGCTCGCTGTTCGCGCGGGTGCTGGACCTGCCGGGCGGCATGCGGATCGGCACGATCCACGCGTTCTGCCAGTCGCTGCTGCGCCGCTTCCCGCTAGAGGCCGGGCTGTCGCCGCACTTCCGGGTCGTGGAGGACGCCGACGCCCGCGCCAGCCTGGAGGAGGCGCGCGAGGCCACGCTGCAGGACCCAGATCCGGCGGTGCTCGACACGCTGGCGGGGCTCGTCAGCGCCTCCGGGTTCGGCGGCCTGGTCTCGTCGCTGCAGGGCCAGCGCGACCGGCTGGAAAAGGCGCTCGCCCTGCCGCCCCCGGCGCTGCTGGCGGCGCTGCGCCGGACGGTGGGCGTGACGCAGCCCGACGACGCGGCGATCCTCGCGGAGGCTGCCGGCGCCGACCTGTCGCTGGTCGCCGACGCGCTGCGGGTGGCGCGCGCGGAGGGCTCGCCCGGCGTGCAGGACAAGGCGGCGCGCATGCTCGGCTGGCTGTCCCTACCCCCCGAACTGCGCGCCGAGCACTGGGAGGAATGGCTCGCCGAGCTGCTCACTTCCGGCAGGCCGCGCGGCCCCACCGTGTTCACCAACAAGAAGCTGTCCACGGCGAAGCCCTGGGTGCTCGACGCCTGCCTCGCGGAGGCCGAGCGGGTCGCCACGGTGCAGGACGCGCGGCGCGCGCTGCGCCTGGCCGAGGCGACGGCGGCGCTGCTCGCCCTGGCCGGGCCGGTGCTGCGCGACTACGCCGGGCGCAAGGCCAGCGGGGCGAAGCTGGACTACGACGACCTGATCGGGCGCACCTCGAGCCTGCTGATGAACCCCGGCGCCGCCTGGGTGCTCTACAAGCTCGACGGCGGCCTCGACCACCTGCTGCTCGACGAGGTCCAGGACACCTCGCCCGCGCAGTGGCGCATCGCCGGCTCGCTCACCAGCGACTTCTTCGCCGGCGAAGGCACGGAGCGCGACGCCCCCCGCCGCCTCGGCACGGCCGCCGCGGCCGGGCCCGAGGCGGGACCCGCGGCGCGCACCGTGTTCGCCGTGGGCGACAGCAAGCAGTCGATCTACTCGTTCCAGGGCGCCGACCCCGAGCAGTTCGACCACTGGCGCGGCCTGTTCCGCGACCGCGTCCGCGCCGGCGCACGCGAGTGGCGCGACACCACGCTCGACGTGTCGTTCCGCTCCACGGTGCCGGTGCTGGCCCTGGTGGACGCGGTGTTCGCCGACACCGCCACGACCCCGGGCGTGACCTCCACCCGCGAGCAGCCGCACGTGGCGCACCGCCTCGGCGAGGCCGGCCGCGTGGAGCTGTGGCCGCTCGCCCCGGTGCCGGAGGACGCGCAGGCCGAGCCCTGGGCCGCGCCGCAGCGCAACGCCGGGCTGGTCTCGGCGCCCCAGCTCCTGGCCAACGAGCTGGCCGCCTGGATCGCCGGCCAGATCGCCACCGCCCGCCTGGAGAGCAAGGGCCGCCGCCTGGTCGCGGG
>JBPBQS010000334.1:0-11036 GCA_050920955.1 Janthinobacterium lividum
CCACGTTGGCGCCCTCGTTGTAGCAGGGCACCACCACGCTCAGCTCGGCGGCGGCCTGCAGGGCACTCGTCACCTGGTCCACGCCGCCTTGTAGGTCATCGGCCGGCGGCTGTCAGGGGGCGCGCGGCCGAAGGAAGCAAGGCCGGAGGCGCTGCCTCCGGACTCCGCCAAGGGCTCGCCTCTGGAATCCACGACAAAGCCGGCCGGGCGGCTAGACGAACGCGACCGGCCCCTGGTCGAGCACCGCGTACGCCAGCGCCAGCATCTGCTCCGCTAGCCCGGTGAGCCCGGTGCGGTCCGCATCGCGCGCCAGCCCGAGCAGGTGGCTCGCCAGTGCCAGCGGGCTCGTCGCGTCCAGCCGCACGCCGCCCACGCGACGCGCCAGGGCCTGCGCCCCGTGCACGCGCGCCTGCGCATCCTCCGATGCCTCGCCCATCCGGCCCGCCCTTTTCCTGCCGCGGCAGAAAGGTGGACCGGACTGTGGCAAAACTAGGACAGGCGCCCCGCGGCACGCACACGTGAACCCCGGCCGCGGGGCACAGCCGCCGCTCAGGCCGCGAGCGTCGGGTAGTCCAGGTAGCCCTCGTCGCCCTGGCTGTACCAGGTCGCCGCGTCGTCGCGCGCCAGCGCCGCGCCCGAGCGGATGCGCGCCACCAGGTCCGGGTTGGCGATGAACGGCCGCCCGAACGCCACCGCGTCCGCCTCGCCCCGCTCCACCGCCGCCTCCGCCGTGGACCCCACGTAGTCCGAGTTCAGCACCACCGGCCCGCCGAACGCGGCGCGGATCACCGGCGCCACCGGGTCGCGCGCCGCCCGCCCGAACGTGCCCTCCTTGCCCGGCTCGCGCAGCTCGATGAACGAGACGCCCACGCCCGCCAGCGCCTCGGCCGCGGCGCGGAACAGCACGTGCGGCTCCGGGTCGTCCACGCCCTGGATCGGCTCGTTCGGCGACAGGCGCACGCCCGTCCGGTCCGCGCCCACCGTGTCCGCCACCGCCTCGGCGACCTCGCGCAGCAGCCGCACGCGGTTCTCCACCGGCCCGCCGTAGCCGTCCGTGCGCCGGTTGCTCGAGGAGCGCAGGAACTGGTCGATCAGGTAGCCGTTCGCCGCGTGGATCTGCACCCCGTCGAACCCGGCCGCCATCGCGTTGCCCGCGGCCCGGCGGTAGTCCTCCAGCAGCCGCGGCACCTCCTCCTCGCCGAGCGGCCGGGCCTCCACGTAGGGCTTCTTGCCGTCGTAGGTGTGCGCCGCGTCCGGCGCCGTGGTCGCCGACGCCGACACCGGCCGCGCGCCGCCCAGGAAGTCCGGGTGCACGATGCGCCCCATGTGCCAGAGCTGGCAGACGATGCGCCCGCCCGCCTCGTGCACCGCGCGCACCACCGGCTTCCACGCCTCGACCTGCTCCGCGGACCACACCCCCGGCGCGTACGGCCAGCCCAGCCCCTCCTGGCTGATCCCCGTCGCCTCCGAGATGATCAGCCCCGCCGCCGCGCGCTGCGCGTAGTACTCGGCCATGCGTGGCATCGGCACGTGCCCCCGCGTCGCCCGCGCCCGCGTCAGCGGCGCCATCAGGATGCGGTTGGGCGCCTCGATGGCGCCAAGGCGGATCGGATCGAACAATGTCGGCATGGGCTTCCTCGCTGAATCGCCGCCCACAGGTCGGGGGCCGCGCACCCTATTGCCGCCTGCCTCACGGAAAAGTCAGCAAGCATGGGCTCTGCCCAAACCCGCAAAGGGTCCGAGGACCCTTTGATCCCATTTACTTAAGTGGCGCGTTCCAAGGGCGCAGCCTTTGGCGGAGTTTGAGGCGGAGCCTCAACCTTGCTTTCCTGCTCCACGAACGAGCGCACGAACCCCCGCAGCCCCGCCACGTCCACCCGGAACGCGCCCTCGGGCGGCGCCCCGCGCTCGAACCGCCGCGCGTACGAGAAGTACGGCATGTAGTGCCGCAGCCGCCGCATCACGAGCTCCGCGAGCACCGCCTCCGCCCGCCCCACCGCCACGCCGGGCTCCGTGACCTCGATCGTCACCCCGCTCATCGGCGACAGCTCGCGCAGCACGTCGCCCAGCACCAGCGGCTCGGCCGCCGTGACGTGGAACGTGCGGTTCGCGGTCGCCTCGCCCCCGGCCGCCAGCGCCAGCATCTCGTCGACCACCGCGTCCACCGGGATCAGGTCCAGCGTCGCCCCGGCCGGCACCGGCAGCAGGATGCGCCCCGCCCCCCGCGCCCGCGCGCTGCGCCCGAACTTCAGCAGCGTGTCCGCCACCTGGTAGAACCCCGACTGCCCCGCCATCCGGTGCGTGCGCGAGTGCGCGATCACGATGCTCGGCCGCAGCACCCGCCACGCCACCCCCGCCGCGGCGCACCCCGCGCGCACCAGCGCCTCCGCCTCCCACTTGCTCTCCTCGTACGGGTTGTTGAACCGCCCCGGGCGCGACGGATCGTCCTCCGCGATGAGCCCCTCGCGGTCCCCCGCCACGTACGCCGTGCTCACGTGGTTGAACGCCTCGACCCCCGGCAGCGACGGCAGCGCCGCCACCAGCGCCCGCGTCCCCCCCACGTTCGTCCGCCGCACCGCGTCCCGGTCCGCCTCCCGGAACGACAGGTTCGCCGCGCAGTGGAACACCGCCGCCGGCCCCCGCAGCCACCCCCGCGCCCGCCCGATCCACGCCGGGTCGTCCATGTCGCCGAGCACCACGTCGGCCCGCGACAGCAGCGCCCCCGCGTCCGCCGCCATCGCCTGGTCGCGCACCGCCCCGCGCAGCGCCGCCTCCAGACGCACGCGCGCCGCCGCCTCGTCCGCGCCGCGCACCAGGCAGCCCACACGCGCCGACGGGTCGCGCGCCAGCCACTGCGTCGCGACCTGCGCGCCCAGGAACCCGTTCGCGCCAGTGATCAGCAGGTCCATGCAGGCACGCCCTCCGGCAGGAAGCGCCCGCCGCGACGACAGGACGCGCAGGGGGCTTCCAGAAGGAAGCAAGGTCTTCTTTTTCTGAAGAAAAAGAAGCAAAAAGACTTTGCCCGATAAGGCAGGCGGCAGCACTCAGCTTCGTGGCAAAGTTCTTTGGTTCTTTCTTTCAAGAAAGAACTGCTTGCCTGCCTTGCTGCGGAAAGAACCTACGGCCGCAGCATCCCGTCGCGGACCCCGTCGCCCAGGCCCGCGCGCTCGATCACCTCGACCAGCCGGCGCATCCGGCGCCGCTCGTCGTAGAGCTGGTCCAGCAGCCCGAGCACCACCGGCATCGCGCGCTCGTCCACCTCCATCGACCGGGCCAGCTCCACGATCAGCCGCACCCGCGCCACGTCCACCTCGGCGAACGCCGGCGCCCCGGCCTCGCGCCCCGGCCTCACCCAGTCCAGCTCGACCCAGCGCTCCAGCTCCCCCGGCGCCAGACCGTCCACCCGCGCGCACACCGCCAGCAGCGTGATCATCCGCTGTCCCCCACGATCCCGGCCCGCGCGTCGAACCCAGGCTGCTCCCACCCGCGCAGGAACTCCGCCAGCCGATCGTCCACCGGACCCAGCACCAGCCGCACCGTCACCAGGCAGTCGCCCGCCGGCTTGCCGCCGGCCGCCGCCACCCCGCGCCCGCGCAGACGCAGCACCGCGCCCGCGTCCGAGCCCGCCGGGATCGCCATGCTCACCGTGCCCGCAGGCGTCGGCACCGAGACCTTGGCGCCGAGCACGGCCTCGCGCACCGATACCGGCAGCTCCACGCGCACGTCGCGCCCGTCGCGGCGGAACACCGGGTGCGCGGCGACGGAGACCTCGATCATCGCGTCGCCGTCCCCCGCCCCGCCCACGCCCGCGCCGCCCTGCCCGCGCAGGCGCAGCACCTGGCCGTCCTCCAGCCCCGCCGGGATGCCCACGTCCAGGAACTTGCCGCCCGGCAGCGTCAGGCGCTTCGTCGCCCCGCGCACGGCCTCGAGGAACGTCACGTCGAGGCGGTACTGGCGGTCCTCGCCGCGCACCCGCATCGGCTCGCCGGTGCCGCCCGCGCCGCGGTTGAAGAACGCGCCCAGGATGTCGCCCAGCTCGTCGTCGGACACGGACTCCGCCCCGGCCCCGCGCCCCGGGCCGCGCGAGGCGTAGCGCGCGGCGCCGGGCGTGTCGGCGAACCCGCGGTAGAACGAGCGGTCGCCGGCTCCCGGGGGCGGCGGGCGCGCCTTGGGGTTGCCGCCGCCGTCGATCTCGCCACGGTCGTACTGCGCGCGCTTCTCCGGGTCGCCGAGCACCTCGTTGGCGACGCTCAACGCCTTGAAGCGCGCCTCGGCGTCCTTGTCGCCGGGGTGCAGGTCGGGGTGGCTCTTCTTCGCGGCGGCGCGGAAGGCGCGGCGCACGTCCTCGGGGCTCGCGTCGCGCGCCACGCCCAGCAGTCGGTAGGGATCATCATCGGCCATCCGCCTGCCACGCGCGAGACGCGGCAAAGTTGCAGGCAAGGCCGGGCTCTGCCCGGACCCGCCAGGGGCGAGCCGCCCCTGGACCGGCTCTACTCAGGGAAGGCGATCCAAGGGCCCTGCCCTTGGCGGAGCTTGAGGCGGAGCCTCAACCTTGCCTGCCTGCCAGGAATGCGTCCGCCGTGCGCAGGCTCAGCGCCATGATCGTCAGCGCCGGGTTGGCCGCCAGCGCGCTCGGGAACACCGAGTTGTCGCACACCCACAGGTTCGCGACGTCGTGGCTCCGCCCCGCCCCGTCCACGACGGACGAGCCCGCGTCCGTGCCCATGCGGCACGTCCCGATGGTGTGCGCCGCGCGCGTCAGCGTCCACAGGTCCTCGGCTCCCGCCGCCTCCCAGACCTGGCGCATGAACGCCTCCGCGTGGGCGTGCACGGCGTGCTCGTTGGGGCCGTAGCTGAAGCGGACGCGGACCTTGGGCACGCCCATGTCGTCGGCCTCGTCGGCCAGCTCCAGGTAGTTGTCCGGTTGCGGCAGGCACTCGCCGTTGATGCCGATGCCGGCGACGTGGTTGTAGCGCTGCAGGTAGTCCACCAGCGGCTGCCCCCACAGGCCGCGGCCGCGCGCCACCTGGTCCGCCCAGGTCACCGGCACGATCCCCAGGCTCTGCACCAGGTAGCCGCCCGCGAAGCCGGCGCCGGGCGCGCGCACCATGTCCTCGGTGATCAGCGACGAGGGGTAGCCCTTGTTGGGGCGCATCTCGTGCTCGAACGTGCCCCAGACCTGGGTCGCGACGTGGGCCATGTAGTTGCGCCCGACCTGCCCCGACGCGTTCGCCAGCCCCGTGTGCAGCAGCAGCCGCGGCGTCTCAACAGCGCCCGCGC
The DNA here is from genome assembly GCA_050920955.1 of Janthinobacterium lividum. Classification (GTDB taxonomy): domain Bacteria; phylum Pseudomonadota; class Alphaproteobacteria; order Acetobacterales; family Acetobacteraceae; genus CAXSEF01. The sequence goes on from JBPBQS010000334.1 coordinate 5,281, forward strand.
ACAGGAACAGCGCGGCGCAGCGCTGCCGGTGGTCCACGCCGTCGCGGCGGTAGACGACGGCCACGACACGGCCGGCGGCGTCGCGCTCGATGCCGTGGACGAAGCAGCCCGGCCGGATCTCGGCGCCGGCCGCGACCGCGAGCGGCAGGTAGGTCACGTCCATGCTGGTCTTGGCGCCGTTGCGGCAGCCCTGGTGGCAGTAGCCGCAGTTCACGCACGCCTGGCGCGCCGGGATGCCCTCGGCCGCGTAGTCCTGCGACAGCACCGCCGCCGGGGCCGCGCAGGTCCGCACGCCCAGCTTCTCGCAGCCCGCCTGCATCGCCTCGGCCGGCGCGTTCAGCGGCACCGGCGGCAGCGGGTAGGAGCGCGAGCGCTCCCACGGGTAGGACTGCGGGCCGGACGCGCCGATGAAGCGCTCGACCTCCTCGTAGTAGGGCACCAGCTCGTCGTACGGCATGGGCCAGTCCTCGCCCACGCCCAGCTCCGTGCGCAGCCGCAGGTCGCGCGGGTCGGGGCGCGGGATGAACGCGCCCCAGTGCAGCGTCGAGCCGCCCACGCCGATGCCGCTGTTGTTGGACCCGAACGCCTCGGGCGGGTCGCCCGACACCAGGCGCTCGCCCAGCCAGTAGAGCCCGGAGGCCGACAGCTCGTCGGCGGCGAAGTCCTCGCGCGGCGTCCAGTTCCGCCCCGCCTCCAGCGCCACCACGCGCAGGCCCGCCCGCGCCAGCCGCGCCAGCAGCGGAGCGCCCCCCGCCCCGGTGCCGACCACCACCGCGTCGACCTCGTCGCCCTCGGCGTAGGTCCGCATCCCGTCCAGCCTCACGACCGCACCCCCTCGTGCCCGTCGGCCACCGGCTCCCAGTCCTCGCGCGCGCCGATGCCGAGCCGCACGAACCCTTCCAGCCGCGCCCCGTCGCCGCCGTAGCCGATGCCGCTGTAGCCCATGCGCGCCAGCGTCGCCGGGTGCGCCACGTAGGCGCGCACCGCCGTCGACCGGACCTCCTCGAACCACAGCTGCATCCGTTCCGCGTCGAGCATCCCCTCGCCCGCGCCCGCGTCCAGCGTGCCCGCCGCCGCCCGCCCGAGCAGCGCGTCCTGCGCCGCGTCGGCGAGCCCCGCGACCCCCGGCGCCCCGCCCTGCCGCGCCGCCGCCTCCAGCGTGTCGAGCCCCGCGCGGCACAGCACCGCGTCGGGCGGCGCCCCCGCGAGGCGCCAGCCGTCGCCCACGCCCGCCGCCAGCACCGCGTCCACGCGCGCCGCCAGGTCGATCCGCACGCCCGCCGGCTGCGGCACCATGCGGTCCACCACGAGCCGCAGCGTCGCGCGCTGCGCCTCCGACATCGCCCGCGGGGCCGCCGCCGGGTCGTCCGGCCGCGCCCGCTCCAGCAGCGCCGCCCGCGTCCGCTCGCTCACCCGGTCCGCGCCGAGCAGCGCCCGCCACGCCGGCCCGGGCCCGCCCGCCACGCCCGCCACCGCCTCGCCGTCCCCCTGCGCGGCCTCGTCCAGGAACGCGGCGATCAGCCCCGCGACCTCCTCCGGCCGCTCCACCGGCAGCAGGTGCCCCGCGCCCGCCAGCGTCGCCAGCCGCGCCCGCGCGAACGCCGGCGCCACCAGCACGCGCTGCGCGTCCGTCCCCAGCGCCGCGTCCTCGCCCCCCGCCAGCACCAGCGCCGGCGTCCGCAGCACCCCCACCCGCGCCGCCCAGTCCTCGCGCGCGCCTTGCTCCAGCCACGCCCGCCACGCCGCCGGGTCCGCGCGCACCACGTCGTCCACGGTCCGCCCGCCCGACGCCGCCGGCAGCGCCGCGCCCACGTTGTCGCGCACGAACCCCTCGGCCTCCGCCGCGCTCTGCCCTGCGTCGCCGCGGAACCAGCCCAGCATCTCCTCGCGCTTGGCGGCCGCCATCGGCTCCGGCCCCGCCGGCGAGGCGGCCACCAGCACCACCGCCGCGAGCCCCTCGAGCCCCGCCTCGCCGTCCTCCGCGCGCCGCGCCAGCACCGCCGCCACCTTGCCGCCCATGCTGTGCCCGGCCAGCGCCCAGCGGCCCGGCGCCCCCGCTCCTGCCATCTCGGCCCGCACCGCGGCGGCGACGTGGTCCGCCATCTCCGCGACCGTGCGCCCGCCGAGCCCGGCCGCGTCGCCGAAGCCGGGGAGGTCGATCGCCACGCAGCGACGCGGCGCCAGGCGTTCGGCGACCTCCGTCCAGGTGCGGGCGCTGCCGCCGAGGAAGTGCAGGAGGAACAGGATGGGGTCGGACATCGTACGCAGTTGGCGCCGGGCCGCGTGTTGGCTAGGGCAGAAAGCAGGCATGGGCTCCGCCCAAACCCGCAAAGGGTCCGAGGACCCTTTGATCCCATCTACTTAAGTAATGCGTTCCAAGGGCGCAGCCTTTGGCGGAGTTCGAGGCAGCGCCTCGACCTTGCCTTGCCTGCCCACCGCGAACACCGCCACGCACCCCGCCGCCGACAGCGCCGCGAGCGGCAGGAGCCCCAGCGGGTAGCTCCCGGTCGCGTCCTTGATGACGCCGAGCAGCGTGGAGCCCACGAGCCCGCCGATGTTGCCGACCGCGTTGATCTGCGCGATGCCCGCAGCGGCGCCCATCGCGCCGAGCCACTCCGTCGCCAGCGCCCAGAACGGGCCCTTGACCATGTAGGTGGCGCTCACCGCGACGCAGAGGACGAGCATCGTCGGCCAGAGCGAGCGGAACAGGACCGCCGCCGCCAGGCTCGCGGCCAGCAGCCCGAGCGGCAGGCCGGTGTGCCACACGCGCTCGCGCCGCGCGTCGGAGGAGCGGCCCCACAGCACCATCAGCACCGAGGCGATCCCGAACGGCAGCATGTTGAGCAGCCCGGTCTGCGTCAGCCCCAGGCCGAAGGAGCGGATGATCTGCGGCTGCCACAGCGACAGGCACTGGCTGGCCCCGGACGCGCCGGCGTACACCAGCGAGGCCGCCAGCACGCGCCGGTCCGACAGCACGCGCCACAGCGGCACGTGCGCGCCGGCGGGGCCCCGCTGCGCGCGCTCGTCGGCGAGCCTGCGCACGAGCCAGTCGCGCTGCTCCGCGTCGAGCCAGGCGGCGCGCTCGGGGCCGTCGGTGAGCACGAACAGCGCGGCCACGCCGAGCAGCACCGCGGGTGCCGCCTCCAGCAGGAACATCCACTGCCAGCCGCGCAGCCCGAGCGCGCCGTCGGCCTGCAGCAGCGCGGCCGAGACCGGCGAGCCCAGGAACGAGGACACCGGGATCGCGACCATGAACACCGCGACCACGCGCCCGCGGTACTCGCGCGGGAACCAGTAGGTCAGGTAGAGGATCACGCCGGGGAAGAACCCCGCCTCGGCCGCGCCCAGCAGCAGGCGCACCGCGCAGAACGACCACGGCCCCACGACGAGCGCCATGGCCGCCGACGCCAGGCCCCAGGTGACGAGGATGCGCGCGATCCACAGCCGCGCGCCCACCTTCTCCAGCGCGATGTTGCTGGGCACCTCGAACAGCACGTAGGTCAGGTAGAACAGCCCGCCGCCGAGCCCGAACGCGGAGGGCGACAGGCCGATGTCGTGGTTCATCTGCAGGGCGGCGAAGCCCGCGTTCACCCGGTCCACGAAGGCCAGGAAGTAGCCCAGCATCAGGAACGGCACGACCCGCAGCGCCACCCTGCGCATGGTCTGCCGCTCGATCTCCGTCCGCGCGTCCTGCTGCTGCATCCGTGTTCCCCCCGCGCCACGCTCGGGCCTGGGGCGCGCGGGCACAAGCCCGCGCGACGCCGCCTCAGAACGTGATGTTGGTGCGGACCCCGAACACCGCCTCGTTGCCGACGCGGCGGCCCGGCGCCAGCGGGTTCGCGATGCCGCCGCCCGGCGTGTAGACGTACTGGAGGTCCGGCTGCAGCAGCAGCCACGGCGCCGCCTGGTACTGGTAGGTCAGCTCCAGGAAGCTCTCGCTGGAGCGCACCGGCACCGCGCCGTTCAGCGCCGCGTTGTCCGTGTCGTAGCCGCTGGCGCTCGGGCCGACCCTGGCCAGGCCGTAGCCGAGCCCGACCGAGTCGTTGTCGCGCCCGGGCAGCGGCGCCTTCAGCGTGACGCCGGCATTGAGGCTGAAGTTCGCGAGGTTGCGGTCGCCTGGCGCGCCCATGACGCGCGCGAACACCCCCACCGAGCGCGGGCTGGCCGGGTCGGGCCGCCACACCATCTGGTCCATCACGCCGTAGACGCTGTAGTTGCCGCGGTGCGCCCGCGCCACGCCGCTCGACGCCGCGTTCGCCAGCGACAGCCCGCCGGCATCGAGGCGCTGGTCCGGGAACGGCGCGGTGTCGTACCAGAAGCCGAGCTTGTAGGCCCCCGGCAGCCCGGCGTCGCCGCCGTCGCCGCGGTCCATGTCGCCGACCGCGGGCTGGTTGATCGCGTACTGCACCTCGCCGATCACCAGCGCCCCGGTGCCGGTGCTGAACGCCGTGCCCGAGCTCGCCCGGCCGCGGAGCTGGAAGTCGCTGTAGAACGGCCCGCCCACCGGGTTGTCGTCGAACACGCCGGCCAACACCGTGACGTTGCGCGCCGGCACGAAGCGCGCGCGCACGCCCAGCGAGGACAGCGGGAAGGCCGGCCCGCCCGCGTACAGGTCGGCCGACGGCACCAGCGGCCAGCCCATCGCCGCGTTGATGAACAGCCCGGAGTAGGAGGAGCCGATGAACTCCTGGTCCAGGCTCTGCTGCCCCGCCTTGACGTCGAGGTTGCCGGCCAGGAAGCCCTGCTGGTACCAGGCCTCCCACAGGCGCGTGGCGCGCTGCGCCTCGATGCCGCTCGCCGTCTGCAGGGTCGCCAGGTTGTCGAGGCTGTAGTTGCGCCCGTGGATCTGGAACGCGCTGACGTTGAGGATGCCGCCCTCCAGCCCGAACGCCTTGGCCGTGTCCACGCCCACGCTCATCGTCGTGAGCCCGTTGTAGTCCGCGCCGCGGTGCAGCCCGCCCGTGGCGTTGCCGACCAGCTCGTCGGTCTCCTGCAGCCCGAACGCGATGCCGTAGCCGTCGAGGATCGTGCGCAGCCCGTAGATGCTGCCCAGCAGGTTGGGGCGCGACGCCCGGAACAGCCCGGTCGCGAACCCCGGCTGGAACGGCGAGGGGCCGGTGCCGAACGGGCGCGTGCTGTCGCCGGGGCCCGGGATCGGGCTCTGCTGGCCGGACGGGCCGGGGTCGGGCACGCCCTGCGGGTCCGGCAGCGCCTGGGCCCGCGCGGCCACGCCGGGCGACGCACAGGCCAGCAGCGCGAGCGCCAGGCACGACGCGGCGCGCGCGCCGGCGGAGGGGGGATGTCTGTGCAATGCGGCACTCCAGCCTGGCGATGAACGGGACGCGGACCGGATGCGACTGCTTCTCATTACAAACAACGACGCTCCGGCGTCAACCGCGCCGCATGCGCCGCGCGCCGGCGTGGTACGTCGGCCACAGGGCCGGGGGCGAACCCGCGACGGGAGGTTTTCCCGCCGGGACCGGGAAAGCGTGGCCTGTCCCCGCCCGCCGCCCGCCCCTACGCAGGGCGCCCAACGCCCGACGGACCCGCCCCCATGCGCCTTCGCACCCGCCTTCGCACACGCGCCATCCCCGCCGCCCTGCTGGCGTCCGCGGCCCTCGCGCTGGCGGCCCCCCGCGCCGCCCACGCCCAGACGCAGGCCCCCGCCGCCGTCCCGCCGTCGCCGGCCGCCCAGCCCGCGTCCGGCGTCGTGGACGTGCCCGACGTGCGCATCATCAGCTCCACGCCGCTGCTCG
>JBPBQS010000176.1:0-10974 GCA_050920955.1 Janthinobacterium lividum
GCGGCCGCGCCGACGCCCGTGGCGCCGGACGTGGGCTGCGGCGCGTCCGCGCGGGCGACCTGCGCGCCAGGCGCCGGCTCGATCGGGAGCAGCGTGATGCGGGCCTGGGACTCCTGCCCCTCGGGGTGGGGCGGTCCCGGGCCGGCGTCGGGGATCCTGTTGCGCGGATGGGCCATTGCGGAGGGATATCAGCCGGCGCCGTGGCGGCACAATGAGACGCCCGGCATCGTGACCGGGCGCGGGCCGCGGCGTGCCTACACCCAGCCGCGCGCGCGGAAGGCGTCCAGGTCCACTCCGGGCGGCGCGTACCAGCCGGCGTCGCCGTAGCGCGCGCCGAGGCTCATCGCCGCCTCCTTGTTGCCGAACGGGATGCGCAGCGTGGTGCCCGCGCCGCCGCCCGCGCCCGCCGCGGGGCCGGAGGGGGCGCGGCGGGGGGCGGCGGCGCGTTTCGCGCGGGGCGCGGCGTCGGGGGCGGCGTCGTCCGGGGCCGGGCGGGGCTTGCCGCGCGGCGCGGCGCGCCTCGTGCCTCGCGGGGGAGCGGCCTTCGCGCCGGCGGCCTTCGCGCGGCCGGGCTTCGCGGGAAACCGCCGACCGGGGGCGGCCTTCGAGGCGGCGGCGGCGGCCGGCAGGGCGGGCGCGGTGCCGTCGGCCGCGCTCTGCACCAGGCGCGCGATGATGCGCGTGGCCTGGTCGCACACCGCGTCCACGGCGCCGGCCATCTCCTGGCGGCCGAGCAGCACGTCGTCGAGCAGGCGCTCCATCTGCGCCGTCACGCCGGGGTCGACCAGCGCGGGGTCGGCGCGCTCCAGCACGCCGTGCAGGGCGAGGCCGCGCTCGGTGGGCACGACGTTCTTGCCGTCGGCCGCGAGCAGCTCCTGCGCCTTGAGGCCGCGGATGACCTCGGCACGCGTGGCGGGCGTGCCGATGCCCTTGGCCTCGCGCAGCCGCTCGCGCAGCTCGGGGTCCGGGACGAAGCGCCAGGCGTTCTGCATCGCGTCGATCAGGGTGCCCTCGTTGTAGCGCGGCGGCGGGCGCGTCTCCTTGTCCTCCACCGTGGCGTCGTGCAGCCGCACCGGCTCGCCGTCACGCAGGCGGGGCAGGGCCTGCGCGTCCTCGCCGCGCTCCTCCGCCGGCAGCCAGTCCGGGAACGCCGCGCGCCACCCCGCCTCGATCGGCTGGCGCCCGCTGGCGCGGAACAGGTGCCCCGCGACGTCCAGCTCGGCCACCGTCTGGCGGAAGCGGAAGTCCGGCATCAGCGCGGCCAGGTAGGAGCGCGCGATCACGTCGAACAGGCGCCGCTCGTCGGCGTCCAGGCGCGGCCAGATCTCGCCCAGCTTGTCGGCGGTGTTGGCGTTGGGGATCACCGCGTGGTGGCTGGCGCCGGCCAGGCCGCGGTCGCTGAACGCGCCGCCCGCGCCGCGCCGGATCACCGGCGGGTCGGGCACGGGGATCGCCGCGAAGCTCCTGCCGCGCCGCAGGGCGGCGACCAGGCCGGGCGCGTCGGGGATCAGGCTCTCGGGCAGGCAGCGCACCTCGGCGCGCGGGTAGGTGATGATCTTCTTGCCCGAGCCGTCGTACAGCGCCTGCGCGACGTCGAGCGTGCGCGCCGCCGTCCAGCCGAAGCGCGTGGCGCACAGCTTCTGCAGCGACGGCAGGTCGTGCAGCCGCGGCGGCGCCTGGCGCCGGTCCTCCACGGTGACCGCGAGCGGGCCGCGGAACCCCTCGGCCAGCGCGGCCACCGCCTCGGCGTCCTCGCGCTTCGTGAGGCGCTGCTTCGGGGCGTGGCGCATGCGGAACTGCCCGGGGGCGAGGTCGCCCGGGGCCGCCGCGTCCGCGGGCGCTTCTGCGTCCGGCGGGGCGGCCTGCGCGGTGGCGACGACCTCGAAGTAGGCCTCTGGCCGAAACGCGCGGATCTCGTTCTCGCGCCGGCACACGATCGCCAGCGTCGGCGTCTTCACCCGCCCCACGCCGATCACCGAGCGCGTGCCCCGCGCCAGCGTCACCGTCGCGGTGCGCGTCAGCGACAGGTTGTAGATCTGGTCCGCCTGCCGCCGCACCACCGCCGCCGCGTAGAGCCGGGCGTACTCGCCGTTCGGCTTCGCGCCCGCAAAGGCGTCGCGGATGGTCTGCGGGTCCTGCGCCGTGAACATCACCCGCATCACCTCGCCGCGGAAGCCGAGGTGCTCCAGGATCTCCTGCCCGATGAGCTGCCCCTCGCGGTCGCAGTCCGTCGCCAGCCACACCCGCCGCGCCGTGCGCAGCGCGTCGCGGATCGCGCCCAGCTTGGCCGCCTTGCCGCCGCCCTCCGCCGCGCGCGTGGCGTACAGCCCGTCCGGCCGCAGCAGCGCCGTGCTCCAGCGCTTCCACTCCGGCCGCGCCTGCTCCGGCTCCTGCAGGTCGATCAGGTGGCCCTCCGCCGGCAGCACCAGGCCGTAGCGGGAACCCACAGCGGCGCGGATGTCGCGCGCCTGGCTGGACTTCTCGGCGATGACGAGCTGCTCGGTCATGCGGCGTGGCCCCGGGCGCGGTTGCCCGAATGTTCCGGGACGCGGGGACTATCCCAGGGGGAAGGGACGGCAGCAAGCAAGGTTGAGGCGCTGCCTCAAACTCCGCCAAAGGCTGCGCCCTTGGAACGCGTCCCTTAGGCAGGAGGGATCAAAGGGCCTCGGGCCCTTTGCGGGTCCGGGGCAGGGCCCTGGCCTTGCCTGCCTCCCGCCCCGTGGCCGATGATGCCCGCTGTCCGCAGGAGCCCCGCCATGCCGCGCGTCGCCTACGTCAACGGCCGCTACCTCCCCCTGTCCGAGGCCAGCGTGAACGTCGAGGACCGCGGCTACCAGTTCGCCGACGGCATCTACGAGGTGCTCGCGGTGGCAGACGGCGCGTTCCTCGACGAGGCGCTGCACATGGCCCGGCTGGAGCGCTCGCTGGGCGAGATCGGCATCGCGCCCCCAATGGCCCCGGCCCCGCTGCGCCTGGTGCTGCGCGAGGTCGTGCGGCGCAACCGTGTCAGCGACGGGCTGCTCTACCTCCAGGTCACGCGCGGCGTGGCGCGGCGCGAGCACGCCTTCCCGCAGGCCTCGAAGCGCACCGGGCGCGCGGTGCCGCCGGCGCTGGTGGTGACGTGCCGGGCGGGCGCGCCGCCGCCAGCCGACGTCGCCGATTGGGCGGCCTCGGCGATCACCGCGCCCGACGAGCGCTGGGCGCGCTGCGACGTGAAGTCGATCGCGCTGCTGCCCAACGTGCTGGCCAAGGAGCGGGCGCGCCAGGCCGGGGCGGCCGAGGCGATCCTGGTGGACCGCGACGGCCTGGTGAGCGAGGGCGCGTCGACCACGGTGTGGGTCGTCGACGCCGGCGGCACGCTGCGCACCCGCCCGCTCGGGCACGCGATCCTGCCGGGCTGCACGCGCGCCGCGCTGATCGACGAGCTGGCCGCCGCCGGCATCGGCTTCGAGGAGCGCGCGGTGAGCGAGCCGGAGCTGCGCGCCGCCCGCGAGGTGTTCCTCACCAGCGCCACGTCGTGGGTGCGCCCGGTCGTGCGGCTGGACGGCGCGCCGGTGGGCGATGGCGCGGCGGGGCCGGTGGCGCGGCGCCTGTTCGCGCTGCTGCGCCACCCCGGGCGCGGCGTGGCCGGGGCGCCGGTGGCACGGTGAGCGGCACGCCCACGGCCGTGTGGCTGACCGGGCTGTCCGGGTCGGGCAAGTCCACGATCGCCGGGCTGGCCGCGGCCCGGCTGCGCGCGCTCGGGCGGCCGGTGTTCGTGCTGGACGGCGACGCCCTGCGCGCCGGCCTGTGCCGCGACCTCGGCTTCGGCCCCGAGGACCGCGCGGAGAACATCCGGCGCGCGGCCGAGGTCGCGGCGATGCTGCTCGACGCGGGGCTCGTGGTGCTCGCGTGCTTCATCTCCCCGCTGCGCGCCGACCGCGCCCGGGCCCGCGACCGCCTGGGCGCCGCCTTCGCCGAGGCGTTCGTGGACACACCCGTCGCGGAGTGCCGGCGCCGCGACCCGAAGGGGCTCTACCGCCGGGCCGACGCCGGGCTGGTCGCGCAGTTCACCGGGGTGAGCGCGCCCTACGAGGCGCCCGACGCGCCGGAGCTGCGCCTGGTCACGGCGGAGCTCGGGGCGGAGGCGCTGGCGGACGCGGTCGTGGGGTTCGTGCTGGGGCGAGGAAGCAAGGTCGAGGCTCTGCCTCGAACTCCGCCAAAGGCTGCGCCCTTGGAACGCGCACCTTAAGTAAAGGGATCAAAGGGTCCTCGGACCCTTTGCGGGTTCGGGCAGAGCCCGACCTTGCTTGCTAAGCGTCCTCGGCTTCCTCGCGCCGGAGCAGCTCGTCGTCGATCTGGGTGAGCAGCTTGGCGAAGTCGACCGGCTTGGGGTGGTACGCGTTGCAGCCGGCGGCGAAGGCGCGGTTGTCGTCGCCGGCCATGGCGTGGGCGGTGAGCGCGATCAGCGGCAGGGTGCGGGTGGCGTCCTGGCCGCGCAGGGTGCGCGCGACGGTCCAGCCGTCCATGACCGGCAGGTTCATGTCGAGCAGGACGATGTCGGGCGACTCGGCGGCGACCTGGTCGAGCGCCTGCTGCCCGTCGTGGGCGAGCACGACCTCGAAGCCGCGCCGGCGCAGGCGGCGGGACAGGAAGTCCCACAGCTCCTCGTGGTCCTCGACGAGCAGGATCTTGGTCATGGCGGTCCCTGGCGGTGGGTGTCGCGGCGCAGACTAGCCGCAATCCGCGCGGCGGGGGACCCGGCGCGTGCGGAGGCGGCGCGTGCGAAGGCGGGGTGTGGCGCGGGCGCGCACCTGCCATGATGCGCGACCGCTTCGGCCACAGGACCCGCCATGCCCCTCGACGACGCCACGCCGCCCCCGCCCGCCGCCGCGCCCACGATGCCGGTGTCGGGGCTGGGTGCGCTGAACGCGGGCGCGGTGGTGGTGGCGGCGCTCTACCTGGGTCGCGACCTGTTCGTGCCGCTGGTGCTGGCGGTGCTGCTGGCGTTCGTGCTGGCGCCGGCGGTGGGGCTGCTGCAGCGCGCGCGGCTGGGGCAGGTGCTGTCGGTGGTGCTGGCGGTGCTGCTGGCGTTCGCGGTGATCGGCGGCGTGGGGCTGGTGGTGGGGCGGCAGATGACGCAGCTCGCGCGCTCGCTGCCGGGCTACCAGGCGACGATCCAGGACAAGATGCGCTCGCTGCGCGTCGGCGGCGAGGTGATCGAGCGTCTCAGCGGCGGCGTGCAGCGCCTGGTCGGCACCGCGGCGCAGGAGGGGCCGGCGGCGGTGCTCGCCCCCGGCGGCGGGCTGGGCGGCGGGCTGGGGAGCAGCCGCGTGGCGGTGGTGCCGCTGCCGCGCGTGCCGGCCGGTCCGGCGGCAGAGGCGGCGCCGGCGGCGGCCGCGTCCGGCGTCGGGCTGGACGGGGGCAGCGCGCTGGTGGTGGTGCGCTCGGTGCTGCAGCCGCTGCTGTCGCCGCTGGCCACGGCGGGCATCGTGGTGGTGTTCGTGATCTTCGTGCTGCTCTACCGCGGCGACCTGCGCGACCGGCTGATCCGCCTGGTGGGGCGCCAGGACCTGCACCGCACCATCCTGGCGATGAACGACGCGGCGTCGCGCCTGTCGCGCTTCTTCCTGACGCAGGTGGCGATCAACACGGCGTTCGGCTGCTTCATCGGCGTCGGGCTGTGGCTGCTCGGGCTGCCGAACCCGGTGCTGTGGGGCATCCTCGCCGGGCTGATGCGCTTCGTGCCGTTCATCGGCACCTTCGTGGCCGTGGTGCCGCCGCTGCTGCTGGCGCTCGCGGTGGTCCCGGGCTGGTCGATGGCGATCTGGGTGCTGCTGCTGTTCGTCATCGGCGAGATGGTCATGGGCCAGGTGATCGAGCCGCTGCTCTACGGGCACTCCACGGGCCTCTCGCCTGTCGCGATCATCGTCGCCGCCGCGTTCTGGACCTTCCTCTGGGGCCCGATCGGCCTGCTGCTGGCCACGCCCCTGACCGTGTGCCTGGTGGTGCTGGGGCGCCACGTCGAGGCGCTGGCGTTCCTCGACGTGATGCTCGGCGACCGCGCGCCGCTGGACCCGCCCGAGTCGTTCTACCAGCGCGCCCTGGAGGGCAACCGCCGCGGCCTGGCCACGGACGCGCTGGGCCGCATGCGGGGCCACTCGCTGGCCGAGTACTACGACCAGGTGGCGCTGCCGGGCCTCGCGCTGGCGCAGGCGGACCTGTCGTCGGACAAGCTGGAGTTCGAGCGCCTGGACTCCATCCACCAGCAGATCGAGGCGCTGCTCGGCCAACTCGCCGCCCGCGCCGCCTCCGGGCTCGCGGCGCCGCCCGCGCGGGGCGGGCCGCTCGCCAGGCTGGCGCGGGCGCGGCGCAACCGGAAGGACCCGCGCGCCGCCGCCGCGTCGGAGGCCGCCGGGCGGGCGGTGGCCGCGGCGGCCGCGCCGGCGGCGTGGGCCGGGGACGGCAGCGTGCTGTGCATCCCCGGGCGCGGCCAGCTCGACGACCTCGCGGCGACCATGGCGGCGCAGGTGCTGCGCCTGCACGGCTTCGGCGCCGCGGTGGAGCCCAACGCCAGCCTCGGCGCGCGGGTCGCGCGGCCCGGCACGGTGCGGCTGTGCTGCCTGTGCGTGCTGGAGGAGGGCTCCACGCCGTCCTCCATCCGCTACTTCCTGCGGCGCATCCGCAGGACCATGCCGGACGCCACGGTGATCGTCGGCCTGTGGCACGCGGCCGGCGGCAGCCCCATGCTCGCCGCCCTGCGCGCCGAAGGGCCGGGGGAGACCATCGTCACCTCGCTCGGCGAGGCGGTCGCGCTGTGCCTGGCCCTGGCGGCGAGGCCGGCGGCGCTGGTCGCCGAGTAGGAAGCATGGGCTCCGCCCAAACCCGCCAGGGCGAGCCGCCCTGGACTGGCCTTCCTTAAGGAACGCGTTCCAGGGGCGCAGCCTTTGGCGGAGTTTGAGGCGGAGCCTCGACCTTGCTGTCAGGCCAGGCATGGCGAGGCTGCTCTGGAAAACCCCGGGGTCGGCCTGTAAGCAGGGCGCGACATCGCAACGACGAGGGGATGCTTCCATGGCCGTGAAGGTTGCCATCAACGGGTTCGGGCGGATCGGGCGCCTGGTGCTGCGCGCCATCGTGGAGAGCCGCCGCGACGACGTGGTGCCCGTCGCGATCAACGATCTCGGCAGCGTCGAGGCCAACGCCCACCTGCTGCGCTACGACAGCGTGCACGGCCGCTTCCCCGGCGAGGTGATCGTCGACGGCAACACCATCACCATCCGCGACGGCGGCCGCACCATCGGCCCGATCCGCGTCTCCGCCGAGCGCGACCCCTCGAAGGTCCCCTACCAGGGCGTCGACGTGGCGATGGAGTGCACCGGCCTGTTCACCTCCAAGGACAAGGCCTCGGCGCTGCTCACGGCAGGCGCCCGGCGCGTGCTGGTCTCCGCACCGGGAGACGGCGTGGACGCGACCGTGGTGTTCGGCGTCAACGAGGACGTCATGACGCCGGAGATGACCGTGGTGTCGAACGCGTCGTGCACGACCAACTGCCTGGTGCCGATGGTCAAGGTGCTGCAGGACAGCTTCGGCGTCGAGCGCGGCTACATGACGACGATCCACTCCTACACCGGCGACCAGAACACCGTGGACACGCTGCACAAGGACCTGCGCCGGGCGCGCGCCGCCGCGCTGTCGATGATCCCGACCAGCACCGGCGCCGCCAAGGCCGTAGGCCTCGTGATGCCCGAACTGCGCGGCAGGCTGGACGGCACGTCGATCCGGGTGCCGACGCCGAACGTGTCGCTGGTCTCGCTCGACGTGAACCTGTCGCGCAACGCCACGGTCGAGGAGATCAACGCGGCGATGAAGGCCGCGAGCGAGGGCCGGATGCGCGGCATCCTCGACTACAGCACCGCCGAGCTGGTCAGCACCGACTTCAACCACGTCCCGGCGTCGTGCTCGTTCGACGCGACGCAGACGCAGGTCGTCGACGGCGGGGCGATGGCGCACGTCGTGGGCTGGTACGACAACGAGTGGGGCTTCTCGAACCGCATGGTCGACACGGCGGCGCGGCTCGGCAGCCTGTAGGCAAGGCCAGGGCGCTGCCCTGGACCCGCCAGGGGCGGCGCCCCTGGACCGGCGCACATGGGGCCTGCGGCAGGACGTGGCGGGTTTCTTCGAAATGGTTTCCAAAGGCCTCGGGCCTTTGGCGGGTCCGGGCAGAGCCCGGCCTTGCTTTCTTCCTCCAGGACCCACGCCATGGCATTCAGCACGATCGACGCGTTCAACCCCTACGGCCAGCGCGTCCTCCTGCGCGTGGACTTCAACCTGCCGATGCGCGACGGCAAGATCACGGACGTCTCGCGGCTGCAGCGCGTGGCGCCGACGATCAGCGAGCTGGCCGAGAAGGGCGCGCGGGTGATCGTGGCCAGCCACTTCGACCGCCCGAAGGGTCAGGTGGTGCCCGCGATGTCGCTGCGCCCGATGGCGGCGGCGCTGGAGGAGGCGATCGGCCGCCCGGTGGCCTTCGCGGCGGACTGCATCGGCCCGGTGGCCGAGGACGCGGTGGCGGCGATGCGCGACGGCGACATCCTGCTCCTGGAGAACACGCGCTTCCACGCCGGCGAGGAGAAGAACGACCCCGAGCTGGCGCGCCACCTGGCGAAGCTCGCCGACGTCTACGTCAACGACGCGTTCTCCGCGGCGCACCGGGCGCACGCGTCGACGCACGGGGTGACGCAGTACCTGCCGTCGCACGCCGGCCGCCTGATGCAGCGCGAGCTTGAGGCGCTGAGCGCCGCGCTGGACGACCCGGAGCGGCCGGTCGCCGCGATCGTGGGCGGCGCCAAGGTCTCCACCAAGCTCGACCTGATCGGCAACGTGCTCGGCCGCGTCGACGTGCTGGTGATCGGCGGCGCCATGGCCAACACGTTCCTCGCGGCCCAAGGCGTGCGGGTGGGCAAGTCGCTGCAGGAGCCGGACATGCACGCGACCGCGCTCGACATCCTGGCGCGGGCCAAGGCGAGCGGGTGCGAGATCGTGCTGCCCGTGGACGCCGTCACGGCGACCGAGTTCCGGGCGAACCCGCCGACGCGGATGGTGGCGATCGAGGACGTGGCGAGCGACGCGATGATCCTCGACGTGGGGCCGCGCACGGTGGCGGCGCTGGTGGCGCGGCTGCCGTCGCTGCGCACGCTGGTGTGGAACGGGCCGCTGGGCGCGTTCGAGACCGCGCCGTTCGACGCGGCGACCGTCGCGCTGGCGCGCGCCGTGGCGGAGGCGACGCAGGCCGGGCGGCTGCGCAGCGTGGCCGGCGGCGGGGACACGGTCTCGGCGCTGCGCCACGCCGGGGTGCTCGACCAGATGAGCTACGTGTCCACGGCGGGGGGCGCGTTCCTGGAGTGGCTCGAGGGCAAGGTGCTGCCGGGGATCGCGGCGCTGGAGGGGACGATCTTCCCGGGGTGAAGCAAGCATGAGGCGCTGCCTCAAACTCCGCCAAGGGAAGCCCCTTGGATGGCTCTACTTAAGTGAAGGGATCAAAGGGCCTCGGGCCCTTTGCGGGTTCGGGCAGAGCCCGACCTTGCCTTAACGCTCCGGTGACGAAGCCGCGCTAGGTTTCGCGCATGGTATCATTGGCATCGCTCTCAGCGTTCTCCCAGTCTGCCGCCACGGCGCTGCAGACCTCCCTGCGCCCCGCGCCGTCGGCCGTGCGCGCCATCGCCGGCCGCGCCGCGCCGCAGGCCGTGCAGTCCGCGGCGATCCAGCCGCGGGTGCCGGGCAGGCCGGCGCCGCGGGGCTCGCTGCTCAACCTCTCGGTCTGAGGGCACGCGCCGGGCGTTTCGGCTCCTGTAACAAAAATCACTTCTGCCCGTGGTCTGTTGATGCTCCGTGAGGCGTGGTGCAGTTTGGGGGAATGCCGGAGTTCATCCTCAGCACGCCCGACGGCGACACGCGCGAGCGCATGGTGTGCTCGTCGTGCGGCCACGTGGACTACCGCAACCCCAAGGTCGTGGTCGGCTCCGTGGTGTCGCGCGCGGGCCGCGTGCTGCTGTGCCGCCGCGCGATCGAGCCGCGCCGCGGGTTCTGGACCCTGCCGGCCGGCTACCTGGAGCTGGACGAGACCCCCGAGGAGGGCGCCCGGCGCGAGGCGGCCGAGGAGGCGGGCGCGTCCATCGTCACCGACGGGCTGCTGGCCGTGTTCAGCATCAGCCGCATCGGCCAGGTGCTGATGATGTTCCGGGCGCGCTTCGCCGACGAGGGGGCCGAGCGCCTGATCCTCGCGGGCGAGGAGAGCCTGGAGGTCGGGCTGTTCGACTGGTCCGACATCCCGTGGGACGCGTTGGCGTTCCCCACCGTGCGCTGGGCGCTGGACGCGTGGCGCGCGTCCGGCGACGGCCCGCTTGGCGCCCCTGCCGGCAATCCCGCCGAGGATCGCCGCGGCACGCAGCGCCTCCCCCTGGAAGGAGCCCTGTCATGACGCGCATTCCCGCCGCCTCCCGTGGCCGCCCGGTCGCGATCGCCGTCGCCTCGCTGCTCGCCGTCGCGGGCCTGGTGTCGGCGGCGCGCGCGGCCGGCCCGCCGATGCAGTTCGCCACGGCCCGCCCCGACCTGCCGCCGCTGCCGCCGAGCCTGGACCCCGCGAGCCCGCCCGCCGACGGGACGCCGCTGTACGAGCGCGCGCCGATGCCGAACCAGACCCAGTTCGCGCCGCAGGCCGATGGCGGTGGCAGCGACCCGCTGCAGCCTTCGGTGATCAGCCGTGGCGGCGGGCTGGCCGAGAGCAACGGCTACCTGCGCAACTCGTCGTCGACCGCGGCGCAGGAGAGCCGCATGAAGCCGGGCCTGGGCTTCGCGCTGCACGTGCCGACGGAGTAGGCGGTTGCTGCAGGGTCTGACGACCCTCGTGCTGTGCCAGTTCGCCGGCGAGGTCATTGCGCGCGCCCTGGGGCTCAGCCTGCCGGGGCCGGTGATCGGGCTGATCCTGCTGTTCGTGGC
>JBPBQS010000249.1:0-10910 GCA_050920955.1 Janthinobacterium lividum
TCGGCGTCGTCGACAGCCGCAACCGCCTGGTCTGGACCATCGGCGACTTCCTCTACCGCATCACCGAGCCCGCGCTCCGCCCGATCCGCAACCTGCTGCCCAGCATGGGCGGGCTCGACCTCAGCCCGTGGGTGCTGATCCTCCTGCTCGGCGTGACGCAGCGCATCCTGCTGCCCCGCCTCTTCGCCGCTATCGTCTTCGGCAACTACCGCGACCTGCTGCTCTGACACGCGCTGCCGGCCCTGAACGCCCCTCTTCCAAAAAGCCCCACCACGGAGACCCCGATGAGCGCCCAGATCCTTGACGGCAAGCTTCTCGCCGCCGCCGTGCGCGCCGAGGTCGCCGCCCGCGTCGCCACCCTCTCCTACAAGCCCGGCCTCACCGTCGTCCTCGTCGGCGACGACCCCGCCTCGCGCGTCTACGTGAAGTCCAAGGACAAGGCCGCCACCGAGGCCGGCCTCCACGCCCGCACCATCCGCCTGCCCGACACCACCACCGAGGCCGAGCTGCTCCAGGTCGTGCGCGACCTCAACGACGACCCCGAGGTCGACGGCATCCTCGTCCAGCTCCCCCTCCCCGGCGCACTCAAGGCCAGCGAGCAGGCCGTCATCGACGCCCTCGACCCCGCCAAGGACGTCGACGGCCTCACCGCCACCAACGCCGGGCGCCTCGCCAACAACATGCCCGGCCTCGTCCCCTGCACGCCGAAGGGCAGCATGAAGCTGATCGCCCTGGCCGGCGTCCCCGTCAAGGGCGCCCGCGCCGTGGTCCTCGGCCGCTCCGTGCTCGTCGGCCGCCCCGTCGCCGCCCTCCTCACCTCGGCGGACGCGACGACGACGATCGCCCACTCCCGCACCCGCGACCTCGCCGACGAGTGCCGCCGCGCCGACATCCTCGTCGCCGCCGTCGGCCGCCCCGAGATGGTCCCCGGCGAGTGGATCAAGCCCGGCGCCGTCGTGATCGACGTCGGCATCAACCGCCTCGCCGACGGCCGCCTGGTCGGCGACGTCGCCTACGAGGCCTGCGCCGCCGTCGCCAGCGCCATCACGCCCGTCCCCGGCGGCGTCGGCCCCATGACCATCGCCTGCCTCCTGGAGAACACCGTCGAGGCCGCCGTCGCCCGCCGCAGCCAAGCCAGCAGGCAAGGTTGAGGCTCCGCCTCAAACTCCGCCAAAGGCTGCGCCCTTGGAACGCCTCCCCTAAGCAAGGCCGGTCCAGGGGCGGCTCGCCCCTGGCGGGTCCGGGCAGAGCCCGGCCTTGCTAAGCCGCCCGCCGCCGCCCCACGAAGAACCGCACGCCCTCCGGCCCGACCACCTCGCTGTGCTCGCGCCCGTCCGCCATCGTGAACACCTCGCCCACACGGTAGGTGGTGGCCTCGCCCCCCACGGCGATCGTCATCGCCCCGCCGAGCACCAGCGCCCGCACGTCGAACCCGTGCGCATGGTCCGGCACGACCTGCCCGGCCGCCACCTCCTTGGTCTCGGTGTCGTCGAACCCGTCGCGCGCCAGCCCGGCCGCGAAATCCGCCACGTTCATCGCTGTCGCTCCCAATGGCTGCCGCAGGAACACGGAAGCAAGGTCGAGGCTCTGCCTCGAACTCCGCCAAAGGCTGCGCCCTTGGAACGCGCCCCTTAAGGAGAGGGATCAAAGGGTCCCCGGACCCTTTGCGGGTTCGGGCAGAGCCCGACCTTCCTGGACGGCCAGCGCCGCCACCGCCGCCCCCAGCAGCCCCGCGTCCCCCACCGCGAGCACCCGCCCGTCGCCCCCCGGCGTCAGCGCCTCGCCGCCCCACCCCGTCATGCGTCCGCCTGCGCCCTCGACCACGGGCACCAGCGCCGCCCAGTCCCACACCTTGAGCGTCGCCTCCGCGACCACGTCGACCTGCCCCAGCGCCAGCAGCCCGTAGGCGTAGCAGTCCCCGCCCCAGCTCGTGCGCAGCGTCTGTGCCTGCAGCCGCGCGAACCCCGCCCGGTCGCCTGGCGCGAACACCTCCGGCGCGGTGCACGACAGCTCCGCCGCCGCCAGCGCCCCGCACCGCCGCGTCCCCGCCTGCCCGCCGAACGGCCCGCGGAACCGCGTGCGGCCCGCGGCGCCGACCCAGCGCTCGCCCGTCACCGGCTGGTCGATCACGCCGAGCACGGGCACGTCGCCGTTGAGCAGCGCCACCAGAGTCCCGAACACCGGCCGCCCCGTGAGGAACGCCCGCGTCCCGTCGATTGGATCGATCACCCAGCGCATCCGCGCCTCGCCGCGCTCCAGCCCGAACTCCTCGCCGAGCACGCCGAACTCCGGGCAACGCTCGGACAGCACCGCGCGCATCACCCGCTCCGCCGTCCGATCGGCGAGCGTGACCGGCGACTGGTCCCCCTTGAGGTCCGCGCCGAGCCCCGACCGGAAGAACGGCCGCAGCACCGCTCCGGCCACGTCCGCGGCCGCCTCGGCAGCCGCCACCAGCGCGTCGAGGCCGTCCACGACCCGGCTACTTGCCGGGCGCGCCGCCCATCGTGCCCTGGCTCTTGTCGGTCTGCTGCGTGTTGTCGCCGTCGGTCTTCGCCTCGGGCGTCTGCGAAACGGCGTTGGCGTCCGGCACGCCGACCGGGCTCGTGGGCGACGCCGCCGTCGGCGAGGCCACGGGATGCCCGACCTGCTGCGACGCCGGCACCGTGTCCTCGGCCGGCCCGACCGCGTGCGCCGCCGGGTTCTGCTGGCTCTCGCTCTGCAGCGCCTGCGGGATGTTCTGGTTGGCCGAGGGCTGCGTCATCTGCTGCCCCGGCGCGTTCGACTGCCCTGCGGCGCCGTTGACCGGCGCCGCCTGCGGCTTCGTGACACCGCTCGTCGGCGCGTCCGGGCTGACCGGCGCGCTCGCCTTCATCCCCGCGGAGCCGCCCTTCGCCGGCGCATCCGGCGCCTTTGCGGCGCCCCCGGCCGGCATCTCGGCGGCAGCTGGCGTCGCCTCGATCGGCGGCAGCGGCTCGGGCGTTGCGGCCAGCGAGCGCAGGTAGGCGATGACGTTCGCCCGCTCCTTGTCGTTCTCGATGCCGGCAAAACCCATCTTGGTGCCGGGCGCATAGCCGCGCGGGCTGTGCAGCCACTCGTTCAGCTCGGCGTACGTCCACGGCCCCTTGTGGCCTTTCAGCGCCGCCGAATAGTCGAACCCCTCGTGGCTCGCGACCGGCCGCCCGAGCACGCCGTACAGGTCCGGCCCGACCTTGTTGGCGCCGCCCTCGTTGAAGTTGTGGCACGACACGCAGAGCTTCTTCGTGCCCGCCTCGCCCGCGCCCACGTCCGCGCTGACCAGTAGCGGCGCGATCGGCGCCAGCGGCTTGGGCGCCTCGGGGGCTGCGGCACCCGCCGGCGGCGCCACCTTGATGTCGAGCACCGTCTTCTCCAGCTCGACCGGGTGCACGGCGTAGCCGCCGATGACCCCCGCGACGCTGAAGGCGATGCCCGCCACGAGGACGGCGGCGAACGCCTTGTTGGACTCCAGATCTGACATGCGCCGAAGCTCTCCGACGGGGCTGCCGGCCCGAGCGTTGCGCCGGCCTGGTCACCCCTCTAGGTTGCCCGCATCTTACGGAACACCCCATGCGGCATCAAGCCGCCGCCCCGCGCAGCGCCCGCCCGCGCACCCCGGGCGCCGGCCCGCCGCGCCTGCGCCACCCCGGACTGCCTGCCATGAACCCCCTCGTCGTCATCCCCGCCCGCATGGCCTCCACGCGCCTCCCCGGCAAGCCGCTCGCGCTGATCGCCGGCGTGCCCATGGTCGTCCACGTCCTGCGCCGCGCCCTTGCCGCCGGCATCGGCCCCGTCGCCGTCGCCTGCGCCGAGCCCGAGATCGCCGACGCCGTCGAGCGGGCAGGGGGCCGCGCCGTCCTCACCGACCCCGCCCTGCGCTCCGGCTCCGACCGCGTCCACGCCGCCCTCGCCCTCCTCGACCCCGACTCAGCCCACGATGTCGTCGTCAACCTCCAGGGCGACCAGCCCGCCGTCCCCCCCGCCCACCTGCGCGCCGTCCTCCTGCCCCTCGCCGACGCGGGCGTCGACCTCGCCACCCTCGTTGCCCCCGTCGCCACCGACGCGGAGGCCGCCGCCCCCTCCGTCGTCAAGGCCGCCTGCGCCTTCGCCCCAGGCCAGGACACCGCCCCCGCGCTCTACTTCTCCCGCGCCGCCATCCCCTGGGGCCCGGGCCCGCTCTGGCACCACATCGGCCTCTACGCCTGGCGCCGCGCCGCCCTCGACCGCTTCGTCGCCCTGCCCGAGAGCCCCCTCGAACGCCGCGAAAGCCTCGAGCAGCTCCGTGCCCTGGAGGCCGGGATGCGCATCGGCTGCGCCCGCGTCGGGCAGGCCTCGTTCGGGGTCGACACGGCCGCCGACCTGGAACACGCCAGGGCCGTGATGCAGGAGAAGTAAGCAAGGTCGGGCTCTGCCCGAACCCGCAAAGGGTCCGAGGACCCTTTGATCCCTTGACTTAAGAGAAGCCATCCAAGGGGCTTCCCTTGGCGGAGTCCAGAGGCAGAGCCTCTGGCCTTCCTTTCGCCCGGAGCCTCCCCGCATGACCCCGATCGCCTTCCAGGGCCAGCCCGGCGCCTACTCCGACCTGGCCTGCCGCACCGCCTTCCCCGGCCGCCCGACCCTGCCGTGCGAAACCTTCGCCCAGGCCATCGAGGCCGTCCGCTCCGGCGCCGCCGGCCTGGGAATGCTGGCGTGCGAGAACAGCCTGGCCGGCCGCGTCCCCGACATCCACGCGCTGCTGCCCGACAGCGGCCTGTCCATCACCGGCGAGCACTTCCAGCGCGTCGAGCACTGCCTCCTCGCCCCCCGCGGCGCGACGCTGGCGACCCTGAAGCGCGTGCACAGCCACGCCGTCGCCCTCGGCCAGGTCCGCCGCCTCGTCGACGAGCTCGGCGTGCGCGCCGTGGTCCAGGCCGACACCGCGGGCTCCGCCGAGCTGGTCGCGCGCCTCGGCGGCACCGAGGACGCAGCCATCGCGTCCTCCCTGGCCGCCAAGCTGTACGGCCTGGAGGTGCTGCGCGCCAACGTGGAGGACGCGAGCCACAACACCACGCGCTTCTACGTCTGCGCCCGCGAGCCCCGCACGCCGCCGCCGGAGACGCCCGGCCTGATGACCACCTTCGTGTTCCGCGTGCGCAACGTCCCCGCCGCGCTGTTCAAGGCGCTGGGCGGCTTCGCGACCAACGGCGTGAACATGACGCGTCTGGAGAGCTACATGCTCGACGGCCAGTTCACCGCGACGCGCTTCCTGTGCGACGTGGACGGCCACCCCGAGCAGCCCGGCCTGCGCCTCGCCCTGGAGGAGCTGTCGTTCTTCTCGCGCGAAACCCGCGTGCTCGGCGTCTACCCCCGCGCCCCGTCCCGCGGCGCCCCGCTCCCCCCCGCCGGCGAGTAGCCCCCCCATCCGGGGCCCGATCATGCCAACGTGAAGCGCCGGTCCCGCGCGCCCTGCGTTCGTGCGGGATCGGGCCGCCCGCGGCCCGCCTCGCAGAAGGCGCGCACCATGAGCATCCTGTCGTCCCTGGGCCTCGGCTCTGACAAGAAGATCCGCTACGCCATCGTCGGCCTCGGCGACATCGCGCAGGAGGCGATGCTGCCGGGCGTCGCCCACACCGGCAACTCCGTCGTCACCGCCCTCGTGACCGACGACCCCGAGAAGGCCCGCAAGGTCGGCGAGATGTACGGCGTCGAGCATACCTACCGCTACGACCAGTTCGACGAAATGCTGCGCTCCGGCGAGGTGGACGCGATCTACCTGGCCACGCCGAACTGGCGCCACACCGAGTTCGCCGTCCCCGCACTCCGCGCCGGCATCCACGTCCTCGCCGAGAAGCCGCTGGAGGTCACGACCGCCAAGTCGCAGGAGATCCTCGACGCGCAGAAGGCGTCCGGCGCCAGGCTGATGGTCGCCTACCGCCTGCACTTCGAGCCCGGCACGCTCGACGCGATCGAGCGCGCGCGCTCCGGCGAACTGGGCGAGCTGCTGCTGTTCAGCTCGACCTTCGCCCAGATGGTCTCGCCGAAGAACCACCGTGCCAGCAACGGCAACGACGCCGGCCCCGTGATGGACATGGGCCCGTACCCCGTGAACGCCGCGCGCTACATGTTCGGCGACGAGCCCACCGAGGTCGTCTCCGCGATCGGCTCGCGCCACCCAGAGGCCGGCCTCGGCGACTTCGACGACACCGTCGCCGTGACCCTGCGCTTCCCACACGGCCGCATCGCGCAGTTCACGCTGTCGTACTACGCCAACGCCATCGACACCTACACCGTGGTCGGCACCAAGGGCAGCCTCGA
This sequence comes from Janthinobacterium lividum, assembly GCA_050920955.1. Classification (GTDB taxonomy): domain Bacteria; phylum Pseudomonadota; class Alphaproteobacteria; order Acetobacterales; family Acetobacteraceae; genus CAXSEF01. The sequence goes on from JBPBQS010000249.1 coordinate 6,310, forward strand.
GATGAACCCCGGGTTCATGTACGGCATCCCGCTCCAGCAGAAGCTCGTCGTCGGCGAAAGCCGGAAGGAGAACAGCTTCAAGAATACCGACCATTTCGGCGGCGAGCTGAAATACTTCTCCGCATGCATCCTCGACGACGTCGAGCCCGAGCCCGACGGCGAGGAGGGCCTCGCCGACGTCCGCGTCCTGGAAGGCATCCTGCGCGCCCTGGCGTCCGGCAGGCCCGAGGTGCTGCCGCCCTTCACCCGCACCCGCCGCATCGACACGAAGGCGCAGCTCCAGACCCTGGCCGCGCAGAAGTCGCCGGAGCTGGTCAACACCTCAAACCCCGGCAAGGGCAAGGACAAGATCCCCAAGAACTGAACGCCCGCTCCCGGCCAAGCCCCCGCGCGGCGCCTGGCCGCCCTTTTTCGACAAGGACCGCAGCATGACCGACGTGACCCGACGCACCCTGGTGGGCAGCACCGCGGCCGGACTCGCGGGGCTCGGCCTGGTCGGCCAGGCGCACGCCGCCGAGCCCGTCGCCCAGCAGCCCGCCGCCCTGTTCGGCGCCACCAAGGGCGACACCGTCAGCCTGCCGCCCCTGCACAACGACACCGAGGTCCAGGGCCAGCCCCCGGAAGGCCAGCCCCCCGCGAAGCGCCTCGGCGTCGCCGTGGTCGGCCTCGGCCACCTGTCGCTGGAGCAGATCATCCCAGGCTTCGCGTCCAGCAAGAACGTGCGCCTGGCCGCCCTGGTGAGCGGCGAGCGCGACAAGGCCCGCGCCATCGCCGCCCAGCACGGCGTCGACGAGAAGAACCTCTACGACTACGCCGGCTTCGATCGCCTCAAGGACAACCCTGACGTCGACATCGTCTACATCGTGCTGCCCAACGCGATGCACGCCGAGTTCACGCAGCGCGCCGCGCAGGCCGGCAAGCACGTGCTGTGCGAGAAGCCCATGGCCACCTCGGTCGCCGACGCGCAGCGCATGGTCGACGCCTGCCGCGCGGCGAACCGCAAGCTGATGATCGCCTACCGCCTCCAGTACAACCCCGTGCACCGCCAGCTCATCACCATGACCCGTGCGCAGGAGTTCGGCCCGGTGCGCGTGATCCAGGCCGCCAACGGCCAGAACGACGCCGCCAACGGCCAGTGGCGCCAGAACAGGGCGATGGCCGGCGGCGGCTCGCTCCCCGACGTCGGCCTCTACTGCCTCAACGCCTTCCGCTACCTGACCGGCGAGGAGCCGATCGAGGTTACCGGCCAGCTCACCCAGCCCAAGGACGACCCCCGCTTCCGCGAGATCGAGGACGTCTGCGCCTTCACGCTCCGCTTCCCCTCCGGCATCCTCGCCTCCGGCCTGAGCGACTACAGCGCCCACGAGAACCGCTTCCTGCGCGTCATGGGCACCGAGGGCTGGTACGGCGCCGACCCTGCATTCGGCTACGACAACATCGTGCTCCAGGTCGGCCGCAGGCAGGGCCGCTCCAACCTCCTGGAGCAGCGCCGCTTCGCCCCGCACAACCAGTTCGCCACCGAAATGGACGCCTTCGCCGAGGCCATCCGCGCCGACAAGGAGCCGCACACCCCGGGCGAGGAAGGCCTGCAGGACATGCGCGTGATCGAGGCGATCTACCAGGCCGCTGCCGGCGGCAGCCCCGTGAAGCTGCCGCTCGTGGCCGGCCTGGACACGACGCGCGGCCCGGCGCCGGCGGAGGAAGGATAGCAAGGCCAGAGGCCCTGCCTCTGGACTCCGCCAAAGGCTCGCCTTTGGAATCCTCTACTTAAGTGGCGCGTTCCAAGGGCGCAGCCTTTGGCGGAGTTTGAGGCGGAGCCTCAACCTTGCTTCCTAGAACCGCCCCGGCTGCAACGCCGGCGACGCGACTCCCCCGGCCCCGCCGTGCGCCTCGCGCCGCAGGCACCGCGCCATCACCTCCCGCCGCAGCATGTCGAGGCTGCTCTGGTTCAGCCCGTTGCCCTCGATGTTGCCGAGCATCTGCATCTGCAGCGCCTGCACCTTCGGGTCGTGGTCGACCTCGCGTTCGCACTGCGGGCTGGACCGCTGCGGCGCAGCGCACGCCGACACGGCCAGCAGCGCCAGAGCGCATACCGCCTGACGCACGCTCATCCCGCCGCCACCCAGTCGTCGATCAGCCGCCGCGCGATGCTGTCCGGCGGCGGAATGTCGAACCCTTCTGCGGCGCGCCCCCGCACCTGCGCGCGTGTGAACCAGCGCGCGTCCGTCAGCTCGTCGCCGTCGACGCGGATCGCCTCGTCCTCCGCCTCGGCGTAGAAGCCCAGCATGATGGAGGACGGGAACGGCCACGGCTGGCTGCTGTGGTAGCGCGCGGCCGAGACGCGCACGCCGGCCTCCTCGAACACCTCGCGCGCCACCGCCTCCTCCAGGCTCTCCCCCGGCTCCACGAACCCCGCCAGCGTCGAGTACATCGCGGCATTCGCGAACCGCTGCGCATGCCCGAGCAGCGCCCGCTCGCCGTGCGTGACCAGCATGATGACGGCCGGGTCCGTCCTGGGGAAATGGTGCGTGCCGCAGCGCGTGCAGGCCAGCATCGTGCCCCCCTGCTCGGCGGCCAGCGGCGCCCCGCACCCCGGGCAGAACAGCGTGCGCCCCCGCCACACCAGCATCCCGCGCGCGTGCGCCAGGATCGCCGCATCCGCCGCGCCCAGCCCCGCCACCGCGCCGCGCAGGTCCTCGAACCGCCCCAGCTCCGGCAGCGGCGCCGCCTCGTGCTCCGGCCCGAGGTCGGCCGCGAACACCGCTGCCCCGTCCTGCGTCCCCAGCAGCACCCACCGCTCCGCCTCGCGGCACGCCTGCGCCTCCGCCCCGCTCAGCATCGCGGCCACCGTCGCCCCGCCCCGCTCGCGCAGCAGCACCTTGCCCCGCCACAGCGCCACGAACCGGCTGCCCGGGTCGCGCCGCCGCTCGGCCAGCCACTCCGCGTCGTGCCGGCGCTCGCTCGCACGGTCGAGCGGGCTGCCCGTGTAGGCATTGGGGCCTGTGGCGGGAAAGGTCATCCCGCCCGTGTCGCACGCGCCCCACGCCCCGGCAAGCGCGCCGCACGGCCGGCAAGGCAGCAAGCACTTCTTTTTCTGAAGAAAAAGAAGCAAAAAGACTTTGCCCATAAGGAAGCCACGCCATACGGCTGGCAATGCCCTTCTCGGGGAAAGTTCTTTGGTTCTTTCTTTCAAGAAAGAACGCGCTTGCTTCCTCCGGCCCCGGGACCGAACCCTACGCGGGCAGGCGGCGCACGCCGCGCCACCGCCCGGCGCACCCCGACCCAGGCCAGCGCCGCGCCCACCGCCACGACCGGCACGCAGTAGACCAGGCCCATGACCCAGACCGCGGCCGCGATGTTGTTGAGGCTCGCGAACCCCGCCACGACGTAGTAGCCGGTCAGCCCGACCAGGGCCGGCGTCAGTCGGTCCCCCGCGTGTGCCTGCGCCATGTCCAGCATCCTCCTCGCCTCGAACGGACGCAGAACTGTGTCCCGCGCCGACGCACGGCAATGCCCGGAGCCACGCCCCGCAGGCATGGCTGCGGCCTGCGCGGGAGCCGGAGGGACGATGCATCCTGGCGGAACCGCACGGGACTCACGGCCGGGCGACGGTTGCCGAGGCTGTCGGATTCGTGACTGCCTCGCGATCCCCGGCTGTGCCACGAAGAACGCTGATTCCGGGCGAGGCGCTTGCGGTGGATGTCCTGCTGATCGACGACGACGAGCTGATCCGCGTCTGCCTGGTGGAAGCGCTCCACGAGGCCGGCCTCGCCACGGTCGAGCAGAGCAACGGCGAGGACGCCCTGCGCACCATCGTCGACCAGGGCCCGCCGCGCATCGTGGTCACCGACATCAACCTGGGCGCCGGCATGGACGGGCGCGTGTTCGCCGCCGAGCTGCGCCGCCAGCACCCCGACGTCCCCGTGATCTACATCAGCGGCCGCTACGCCGAGATCAGGCCGCTCTCCGCCACCGAACGCTTCCTGCCCAAGCCGTTCGCCACCCGCACCCTGCTGCAGGCGATCGACGAGCTTCGCGGCGAGATCGCAGCCGCCGTCTGACGACGCGAACGCCGACGCGCCATGCCACACCGGAACCGGCAGGGAGCGACACCCATGGCGCGTGGCGCAACGCTGACGGCGATCGCGTTCGCGCTGGCGCTCCAGGCCACGCCCACGCACGCGCAGCTCCTGATCGACCGGCTGCGACAGAAGGCCGACTGCGAGCTGGACCACATCGGCGACACCCGCTCGCGCCTCGCCGTCTCCCTGATCCGCGACGCGTGCAGCTTCCTGGTGACGCCCACGAGCGGGTTCCACCCCCGCCACGTCGCCTTCTCGCGCTGCATCCTCCAGGTCGTGCCCGGCAGCCAGGCCGAGTCCGCCGCCGTCGAGCTCGCCTCCGCCTGCCGCCAGCGCTTCCCCCCGGACTGACGCCCGCCCTCAGCGCACGAACAGCGTGAGGTGCACCTTCCTCCCCCGCGAGTAGTTGTAGCCGTCCACCGCCGCCACCGCCCGCGCGCCGGCCCCCGCCCGCGCCAGCACCGCCTCGAACGCCGCGCGGTCCGGCTCCGCCACCAGCACCGCGCCCAGCCCGCCCTG
>JBPBQS010000062.1:0-10868 GCA_050920955.1 Janthinobacterium lividum
GTCCGGCAGCCCGCCCGGCGCCCGGGCCAGGTCCTCCAGCATCGCCACCGTCGGCTGGAACCGCGTCTCCGCCCCGGCCTCCAGCACCACCGGCACCAGGCCCAGCGCCGTCAGGATGTTGACGTAGGGCGGGTAGAACGGCGCCGCCAGCGCCACCCGGTCGCCGCGGTCGAACGCCGCCAGGAACGCCAGCGGGAACGCCGCCGACGCCCCGGTCGTCACCGCCACCCGGCCGGGCGACACCTCCGCCCCGTACCACGCCGCATGATGCCGCGCGATCGCCTCGCGCAGCGAGCGTATCCCCAGCGCCTCGGTGTAGCCCAGCGCGTGCCCCGACCCGAGCGCCGCGCGCGCCGCCGCCACCGCCCCGGCCGGCGCGCCCGTCCCGGGCTGCCCGACCTCCATGCGGATCACCCGCGGCGCACCCGCCGGCAACGCCGCCTGCCGACGGTTCGCCGCCGCGATCACGTCCATCGCCAGGAACGGCGGCGCGGCCGCGCCCTGCCCGACCTTCAGCACCAGGCAGACTCGCGCATCACCCGAACACCCCTGCAAAGGACCGCGACCCGGCACACGCGACGACGCGTCGCACGACCGGCCCTCGCCGCCGCGGCCGCGCGACGCTAAACCCCCGCCATGCCCCGCACCACCCTGCGCGACGCCGACGCCCTCGTGGCCGCCGGCCTCGCCGCCCCGCACCAGCGCGACGCCCTGGCCGCCGTCGAGGCGCGCTACGCCGTCGCCATCCCCCCCGCCCTGCGCGACCTGATCACCCACCCCGACGACCCGATCGGCCGCCAGTTCGTCCCCCACCCCGACGAGCTGCGCACCGCCGCCCACGAACGCCTCGACCCGATCGGCGACGACGCCCTCTCGCCGGTGCGCGGCATCGTGCACCGCTACCCCGACCGCGCCCTGCTCAAGCCGCTGCTGGTCTGCCCGACCTACTGCCGCTTCTGCTTCCGCCGCGAGCACGTCGGCCCCGACGGCGGCCTGCTCACCGAGACGGAGCTGGCCGCCGCCTACGCCTGGATCGCGGCACACCCGGCGATCACCGAGATCATCCTGACCGGCGGCGACCCGCTGATGCTCTCGCCGCGCCGCCTCGCCGCCATCGTGGCGGCACTCACGGCCATCCCCCACGTCGCCACGATCCGCGTCCACACCCGCGTCCCCACCGCCGAGCCCGCCCGCGTCACCGACGCCCTCGCCGCCGCCCTGCGCACGGAGCGCGCGATGTTCGTCGTGCTCCACGCCAACCACGCCCGCGAGCTGACGCCCGACGCCCGCGCCGCCATCCGCCGCATCCAGGCCGAGGCCATCCCCGTGCTCGGCCAGTCCGTGCTCCTGCGCGGCGTCAACGACGACGCCGACACCCTGGAGGCCCTGCTGCGCGCCCTCGTCGCCGCCCGGATCAAGCCGTACTACCTGCACCACCTCGACCCCGCGCCCGGCACCGCGCGCTTCCACGTACCCATCGCCGAGGGCCAGGCGCTCCTCGCTGCCCTGCGCGGCCGCGTCACCGGCCTGGCCTGGCCGACCTACGTGCTCGACATCCCCGGCGGCCACGGCAAGGTCCCGATCGGCCCGGAATGGCTCGACCGCGCGTCCGGCGCGGAGGTCGTCACCGACCCGCAGGGCAGGCAGCACACGCTCGCCTCGCCCCAGGCCGCATGACGAACCGGCCTGCGAAGACCCGGCCCGTGAGCATCGCCGGCGGGAACGCGGGCGCCGGCCCCCTGCCCTCTTCCTTGCCGCCTTGCCCGCCCCGGTCTAGACACCCGCCACCCCGCGACCGCACAGACAGAGCATCCCACCCATGAAGCAGCAGGCGAACCTGATCCGCGCCGGCCAGGTCATCGAGCATGACGGCCGACGCTGGACCGTGCTCAAGCAGCAGATCATCACCCCCGGCAAGGGCGGCGCCTTCATCCAGGTGGAGATGCGCGACCTCAAGACCGGCAACAAGACCAACGAGCGCTGGCGCACCGCCGACACCGTCGAGCGCCTGATGACCGACAACAAGGAGTACACCTACTCCTACACCGACGGCGACAACCTGGTCCTGATGGACCCGGAGACCTTCGAGCAGGCGATGATCCCCGCCGCGATCCTGGGCGACGGCAACGCGTTCCTGCAGGACAACATGGTCGTCGTCGTCGACCTGGTCGAGGGCGACCCCGTGGGCATCCACCTGCCCGCCATGGTCACGCTCGAGATCGTCGAGGCCGACCCCGTCGTGAAGGGGCAGACCGCGTCGTCGTCCTACAAGCCCGCCCGCCTGTCCAACGGCGTCAAGACCTCGGTGCCGCCGTTCATCGAGGCCGGCGAGCGCGTCGTGATCCGCACCGACGACGCCACCTACGTCGAGCGCGCCAAGAACTAGCAAGGCAAGGTCGGGCTCTGCCCGAACCCGCCAGGGGCGAGCCGCCCCTGGACCGGCGACTCTTTAAGTGTGCGGGTCCGGGGGCGCCTGCCCCCGGCGGGTTCCAGGGCAGAGCCCTGGCCTTCCCTCCCGATCGAAAGTCCCCGCCATGGCCCTCCGCCTCTCCCCCCACATGACGGTGATGCAGAACACCGCGCAGAAGGCCGCCAAGCGCCTGCTGCGCGACTTCACCGAGGTCGAGCAGCTCCAGGTCAGCATCAAGGGCCCGTCCGACTTCGTCTCCCAGGCCGACATCCGCGCCGAGGCCACCATCCGCGACGAGCTGGCCCGTGCCCGCCCCGGCTACTCCTTCCTCATGGAGGAGAGCGGCGCCAGCGGCTCGGAGAACTGGACCTGGCGCTGGGTGGTCGACCCGCTCGACGGCACCACCAACTTCCTCCACGGCATCCCGCACTGGGCGATCAGCATCGCGCTCCAGCGCCGCCTGCCCGACGGCACCACCGAGATCAGTGCCGGCCTGGTCTACAGCCCCGCCAACGACGAGATGTTCTGGGCCGAGAAGGGCGTCGGCGCCTACCTCAACGAGCGCCGCCTGCGCGTCTCCGCCCGCCGCGACATACGCGAGGCCCTGTTCGCCACCGGCATCCCGTTCGCCGCCGTCCGCGCCCAGCACCGCCTCGCCTTCGCGCGCACGCTGGGCACCATGATGCCCACGGTCGCCGGCGTCCGCCGCTTCGGCGCCGCCGCGCTGGACCTCGCCTGGGTCGCAGCCGGCCGCTACGACGGCTACTGGGAGCTCGGACTCAAGCCGTGGGACTGCGCGGCCGGGCTGCTGATCGTGCGCGAGGCCGGCGGCTTCACCACCGACCCCTCCGGCGCCGAGGCCACCCTGCTCGACGACGCCCCCAACAACGTGGTCGCCGCCAACCCGCACCTGCACGCCCAGCTCCTGGAGATGGTCGCCGACGGCGTCAGCGCCGCGGAGCAGCGCCCGGCCTGACGGCCCATAAGCAGGCAAGGCCGGGCTCTGCCCGGACCCGCCAGGGCGAGCCGCCCTGGACTGGCCTCACTTAGGGGACGCGTTCCAAGGGCGCAGCCTTTGGCGGAGTTTGAGGCGGAGCCTCAACCTTGCCTAGACGCGCCGGGCCGCTTGCTTGCGTCCGACCCGGCGTTGCGCCACGGTCCGGCCACCATGCGATCGTCCATTTCCCGAATCCGCCCGGCGTGCCTGCTTGCGGCGGCCGCCCTGCTTGTCCTGTGCCCCGCCCACCCGGCCGGCGCCCAGGTCAGCGTGGACCAGGGCGCCCTGGACAGCCTCGGCACCCCCGCGCCAGCGGCCCGCTCCGCCCCCGTCGCCAGGCCGTCCGCTCCCGCGCGCCACCCCGCCACGCATCCGTCGTCGCGCCACGACGCCCCGCACGCGCCCGCGAAGCCCAACGCGCCGCCCGCAAAGCCCCCGGTCGTCCCCGCGACGCCGCCGCCGCGCGCCGTGCTGCCCCCCGTCGAGCCGACGGTCCCGACCCGCCCTGCCCCGGCGCCGCCCGTGCCTGTCGTCGCCGACGCGCCCGACACGGTGAGCCCCCTGCCCGGCGGCCTGCGCGTGGTCTTCGGCGCGGGCCGCTCCGACCTCAATCCCGCCGCCGTGGCCGCCCTGCGCGACCTCGCCGCGACGCTGAAGTCGGAGCCCGCCGCCACGCTCGACGTGAACGCCTGGTCCGCCGGCACCGCGGACGACCCGTCCACGCCGAGACGCCTGTCGCTGGCCCGCGCGCTCGCCGTGCGCGCCGTGCTGATCAGCGAGGGCATCGCCTCGCCCCGCATCTACGTGCGCGCCCTGGGCTCGGACAACGGCGACCCGCCCGACCGCGCGGAGGTCACCCGCACCGCCGGGGCCGCACCGCCCGCGACCCCTGCGCCGGCAGCGTCCGCGCCGCCGTCCGCCGCAGTGGCGCCCTCCCCCGCTGCGCCCGCCGCGACCGCCGCCAGGAAGCGATGACCCGGCCGACCACCTTCCTGGTCCGGATGGTGCTGTTCCTGGCCGCCGTGCTCGTGGTGGCGGCGGTGCTGTCCCCGGTGCTGCTGGTCGCCTTCGACAACAACCCCGTGCTGAACGGCCTGATCGTCACGGTCCTGCTGCTGGGCGTGTGGTGGAACCTGCGCCAAGTGCTGCGCCTGTCGCCCGAGGTCCGCTGGCTGGAGACCTTCCAGCAGTCCCGCCAGCGCCTCGCCGCCCTGCCCCAGCCCAAACTGCTCGCGCCGATGGCCTCCATGCTCGCCTCGCGCGGCCGCAACCGCGACGGCGAGGACCGCTTCACCCTGTCCGCGCCCGCGATGCGCTCGCTGCTCGACAGCCTGGCGTCGCGCCTCGACGAGAGCCGCGAGCTGTCGCGCTACATGACCGGGCTCCTGATCTTCCTCGGCCTGCTCGGCACCTTCTGGGGGCTGCTGCTCACCATTGGCTCGGTGGCCGACGTCATCAACGCGATGTCGGTGGGCAACGGCGACGTCAACGTGCTGTTCGACCAGCTCAAGTCCGGCCTGTCCAAGCCCCTGCACGGCATGGGCACCGCGTTTTCCTCCTCCATGCTCGGCCTCGCCGGCGCGCTGGTCCTGGGCTTCCTCGACCTCACCGCGGGGCAGGCGCAGAACCGCTTCTTCAACGAGCTGGAGGAATGGCTCGCCGGCCTGACTCGCCTGTCCTCCGGCGTGCTCGGCGGCGACGGCGAGGGCTCCGTGCCGGTCTACGTCCAGGCGCTGCTGGAGACGACGGCCGAGAACATGGAGAACCTGCAGCGCATCCTGGCCCGCGGCGAGGAAGGCCGCGCCCAGGCCAACGCCGCCATGCTTTCGCTGACTGAGCGCCTGGGCCAGCTCGCCGACTCCAACCGCGCCAACCAGCAGCTCATGCTCCGCGTCGCCGAGGGCCAGGCCGCCCTCGCCCCGGTGCTGCAGCGCCTCGGCGAGAGCCGGCCCGAGGCCGACGGCGGCGGCGCGCGCGCGCACCTGCGCAACATCGAGGCCGCACTGAACCGGCTGATCTCGGAGGCCGAGCAGGGCCGCTCCCAGTCCACCGCCGAGCTGCGCAGCGACATCCGCATCCTCACGCGCACCATCGCGGCGGCCGTCGCGGCGGAGGGGGCGCCGTGAGCAGGCAAGGCCAGGGCCCTGCCCTGGACCCGCCGGGGGCAGCGCCCCCGGACCCGCGCAACGACAGGCCTTCGGCGCGGGGCACCTGTTCCGACAACGGGTTTCCAAAGGCGAGCCTTTGGCGGAGCTCGAGGCAGCGCCTCGACCTTGCTTCCTCCGGCCCCCGGTGTCCCTGAGCAACCGCCGTCGCGGCGGCGCCAACAACGGCCTAGACGCCTGGCCCGGCTACGTGGATGCGCTGTCCACGCTGCTCATGGTCCTCATCTTCGTGCTCCTGGTGTTCGTGCTCGGCCAGGCGTTCCTGTCCGTGGCGCTCACAGGCAAGGACCGTGCGCTGGACAAGCTGGGCCGCCAGGTCGCCGAGCTGTCCGACATGCTGTCGCTGGAGCGCGGCCGTGCGCACGAACTGGAAAGCAGCAACGCCACCCTGGGGCGCGACCTTGCCGACGCGCGTGACGCGCGGGCCGCGCTCGCCGCCGGCCTGGCCGACGCGGAGGCCAGGGCCGGCGCCGGCACCGCTCGCGCGGCGCAGCTTCAGGCGGCGCTCGACGAGGCCGCCGCACGCTCCGCCACCGCCGAGCAGCAGAGCGCCGCAGCCCAGGGGCAGCTCACGGAGGCGCAGGCGTATTCCGACAGCGCGCGCGCCCAGATCGCCCTGCTCAACCACCAGATCGAGCAGCTCCGCGCGCAGATGCAGCAGGCCGCGGCGGCGCTCGACCTGCAGGCCGCGCAGGGCCGCGACAAGGACGCCCAGATTTCCGCCCTCGGCCAGAAGCTGAACGTGGCCCTGGCGTCCAAGGTCGAGGAGCTGCAGCGCTACCGGAGCGAGTTCTTCGGCCGCCTGCGCGCCGTGCTCGCCGACCGGCCGGGTATCCAGGTCGTGGGCGACCGCTTCGTGTTCCAAAGCGAGGTGCTGTTCCCCGGCGGCAGCGCCACGCTCTCGCCCGCCGGCGAGGACCAGGTCCGCACCCTGGCCGCGACGCTGAAGGCGATCGTGCCCGAGATCCCGGCCGACATCGCCTGGCTGCTGCGCGTCGACGGCCACGCCGACCACGACCCGATCACCGGCGGCCCGTTCGCCTCCAACTGGGAGCTGTCGAGCCAGCGCGCCATCACCGTGGTCAAGCTCCTGATCGCCAGCGGCATCCCGGCCGGGCACCTGGCCGCCACAGGATTCGCCGACTTCCAGCCGCTCGAGGCGGGCACCACGCCGGACGCCTACGCGCGCAACCGCCGCATCGAGCTCAGGCTGACCGACCGCTGAGCCACGCGCTCATACTACAGCTTCCGATTGTGGAAGCCGATTATCCACGATGCGTTGGACATGGACCCGCGGTAATGGTTCACTCCCGCTTTCCGCGGAGGCACTGCCCCTGATGCTGCTCGGCCACATCAACCCGTTGTACTCGCTGTCCGGCTTCGTGGTGGGGATGCTGGTCGGCATCACCGGCGTGGGCGGCGGCTCGCTGATGACGCCGCTGCTGGTGCTGCTGTTCGGCATCCACCCGGCGAGCGCCGTCGGCACCGACCTGCTCTACGCCGCCTGCACCAAGTCCGTGGGCACCGTGGTGCACGGCCTCAAGGGCAGCGTGCAGTGGCGCATCGTCGGCCTGCTCGCCGCCGGCAGCCTGCCCGCCACGGTGCTCACCGTGGGGATGCTGATGTACCTCGGGGCGCCGAGCGGGACGGTGTCGCGGCTGATCTCGGTTGTGCTGGGCCTGGCGCTGCTGCTCACCGCGGTGAGCCTGCTGTTCCACGCGCGCATCCTGGCCTGGGCGGCCACGCGCGACGTGGCGCTGTCGCCGACACGCGTCGGGCGGCTCACCGTGCTCACCGGCTTCGTGCTGGGCGTGCTGGTGTCGATCTCCTCCGTGGGCGCCGGGGCGCTCGGGGTGACGGCGCTGGTGCTGCTCTACCCGAAGCTGCCGACCGCGCGGATCGTGGGCTCCGACGTGGCCCACGCCGTGCCGCTCACCCTGGTCGCGGGCCTGGGCCACTGGTTCATCGGCTCGGTCGACTGGCCGCTGTTCGGATCCCTGGTCGTCGGCTCGATCCCCGGCATCGTGCTGGGCAGCCTGATGGCCACGCACGTGCCGGAACGGCTGCTGCGCCCTGCCCTCTCGGCGGTGCTCCTGCTCGTGGGAACCAAGCTGCTCGCCTGACCGCGCGGCATGCCACAGGGGCGTCCTGCGGCGCAGGACAGCCCGTCCTGCCGGACAGGACGATCGGGGGGTGCCAGGGGGTCGTTGTCCTGCGCGGCAGGACGCCCTCCGTCCTGCCGCACGGGACGGGAGGACCGCGATGCCGGCCGGCATGGGTCCTGCGTGCGGCTTTGAACAGGGCCAGGCGCCGCAGCGGTCGCCGGCGCTAGCTGCCGAGGATCCAGGTGAACAGGTCGAGCAGCCCGGCCGGCGGGCGGTGCCTTGCCGCCTCGAAGGCGCGGAGCAGGAGCCAGCCTCCCACCCCCACCCCGAGCAGCAGCGACACGGCCGAGAACCAGACGGTCATCTGTCCCAGCGGGCTCCTGGCGTCCTGCTCCAGGACGGCGCGGCTCGCGGTGCCGAAAGCCTCGGTGTCGTCGTCCCGCCTGTCCGTCATGTCCCCTCCGCGCATCGGCGGCGTCACCCGCCCGGACGCCTCGCCAGCAAAGCACGCCCGGCCAGCGCGACCCAAACCCGCGGCGGTCGCCGCGCGATCCGCAGGCCGCGTCCCGTAGTCGGCGCGTCAGGCGTCGAGGCCGATCCGGTCGTAGCCCTTCAGACGGTAGATCACCGCGGACAGGATCCAGCTCGCGACGAAGATGCCGATGACGACGAAGCCGATGCTCTCGAAGTGCTCGTTCAGCGTGCCGACCCCTTCCCAGAACCCGCCCGTCAGGGCGAGCTGGCCGCCGATCAGGCCCAGCGCCTCGACGCCGCCGACGAGCAGGGCGACCACGATCGAGACCGCGGTGATGGTCAGGTTGTAGTAGATCTTGCGGATCGGCCTGAGGAACGCCCAGCCGTAGGTGCCCAGCATCAGGATGCCGTCGGTGGTGTCGATCAGCGACATGCCCGCGGTGAACAGCGCGGGGAACACCAGGATGGACCAGACGGACAGCCCGCCGCTCGCCTGGGTGGCGGAGATGCCGAGCAGGCCGACCTCGGTCGCGGTGTCGAAGCCCAGGCCGAACAGCAGGCCGAGCGGGTACATGTGCCACGAGCGCCCCATCGCCGCGAACAGCGGCCGGAACAGGCGCGACAGGATGCCGCCGCCGGCCGGCGGATGGCCGGCCTCCTCCTCGACGTAGCGGCCGCCGGCCTTGACCCGCTGGAAGGTGGCCCAGACCGTGCGCAGCACGGCGATGTTCATGCCCGCGATCGCGAACAGGAAGGCGGACGAGACCAGGGTGCCCAGCACGCCGCCGACGGTCCTGAACCAGTCGAGCCGGGCGCCGAACCGCGTGGCGGCCAGCGCGATCGCGACCGAGGCCAGCACCACCACGGTGGAGTGGCCCAGCGAGAAGAAGAAGCCGACCGCGACCGGGCGGCGGCCGTCCTGCATCAGCTTGCGGGTGACGTTGTCGATCGCGGCGATGTGGTCGGCGTCGACGGCGTGGCGCAGGCCGAAGCTGTAGGCCAGCAGCGACGTGCCCAGCAGCAGCGGGAAATGCCGGAACGCGACGAACGCCCAGAGCCAGGCGCCGACGTTGGCAACCGCGAGGACCAGGTAGATCGCGACGATCCTGCCACGGACGCCGGACGATCCTCCCTCCGTGACGCGGCGCAGGATGTTCGGCATGGCGGGTGGCTCCGTGTTCGCGGGCTCACGCCCAGGGCGCGGGCGGCGGGGCCGGGACGCGCGCCCAGGGACGGCCGGTCGCGGGCCCTGCGGGTCTGCACGGCACGAACCGCGCCGGCAAGCGCCACCGGCCAGGAAGCGACGCCGGGCCCGGCGTCGGGCGGCTCGCGAGTCCAAAGCGATTCCAGGCGGAAGTGTTCCGGTCTAGGCTCCGCGCCATGACCCAGAGCCCCCGGACCACGCCGCGCCGCCATGCCCGCCTCGCGCCCGGGGCCGCCGTGGCCGCCGTCCTCGTGCTGCTGGCGGCGCCGGGGCGCGCGCAACCCGCGCCGGCGCCGCCTCCTGCTGCCGCGGCCCCTGCGGGGGCGCCCGTCACCACCGCGCCTGGCAACGTCGGCGCCCAGAAGAACGTCACCGTGCTCGGCCTGGGGATGATGTCGTGCGAGGGCTACGCCGCCCTGCAGCAGGCCGGCGCGGGCGACATCGTCAACCAGTGGCTGCTCGGCTTCCTGTCGGGGGGCGGCGCGTTCGCAGGCTCGAACTACCTGGGCGGCACAGGCATCCCGGACGCGCTCAAGCTGGTGCAGCACTACTGCGCGGGCAACCCGAAGGCCTCGCTGGCCGTGGCCGGGCTGGAGGTCGCGCAGGAGCTGGAAGGCCCGCTCGGGCAGATGCGTCACAGGTAGGTTTTCGCACCCGGCCGGCGGCGCCATGCCGAAGGCCGGGGCTGCGGCCGTCCCGGGCGGCGCGCGTGGCCGCGGCGAGGCATCCGCACACCACCGCTGCCCCGTATTCCTGTCTGAACCGGCAGGACCTCGGGATGCGGACACATCAGGCGATCGCTGCGCGCGCCGGCAGGCTCGCCCTCGCGGCGGGCGTGGCCCTCGCGCCGACCCGCGCGCTCGCGCACGTGAAGTGGTTCTGCGCCACCGCCGACGTGACGCGCCCGCCGGAGGCGCTGTCGCGCGTGCTGACGCCGCTGTTCGCGATCGCGTGCTGCGCCTTCCTGCTGCTCGTGTTCGCAGGGTTCGTCGTGGACGGCGTGGTGGCGCGGCGCTGGCCCGCGCTGGCCTCGAGCCACGGGCGCAACACGGCGCTGGAGGAGCACCTGGTCCGGCTCGCGGTCGGCGCGTATTTCGTGGCGCTGTGGGACAAGGGCGCGGTGGTGCTGTGGGAGCGCGGCGGCGCCATCCTGACGCCGGAACTGACGGCCGCGGCGGCGTGGGTGGGCATGGTGCAGTTCGCGGTCGCCGTGTCGCTGGGCTGGCGCCGCTCCTGCCTGCTGGGCGCCGTCGGGATCTGCGTGCTGTACGGCTACGGGATCGCGGAGTTCGGCGCGTTCCACATGACGGACTACGTGTTCTTCCCCGGCATCGCGGCCTATCTCGCGCTCACCACGATCGGCACGGCCGGCGCGCTGCGCCTGCGTGTGCCGCTGCTGTCGGGCGGGCTGGCGTTCGGCCTGATGTGGACCGCGATCGAGAAGTTCGTCTACCCGCAGTGGACGCTCGACGTCGTGGCCCGCCACCCGGACCTGGCGTTCGGCTTCCCCCGG
>JBPBQS010000111.1:0-10863 GCA_050920955.1 Janthinobacterium lividum
GCATCCTGCGCGGCGCTGTGGGCCGTCCTGAGCGCATCGCGCGGACCCGGGACCTCGAGATCGAACGGCGCGATGCCGCAGGCCAGCCCGTTCATGAAGATCGGGCTCACCCGGCCCTCGAGGGCTTCCAGCTCCGCCCCGAGCACGCCGGCGTAGGCTGCCGGCTCGGAGCCTGGAGGTGCCAGGAAGACGAACTGGGTGGCGGCCACATGGTAGATCTTGCAGTCCGGCCCGATGCCGGCCCGGATCACCTTCACGGCCTCGTGCACGAGGTCGTCGAGATAGGCCGGGCCCATGACGCGGACGGCGCTGTTGAGCTGCTCGGCGCTGGCGAGGTCGACAAGCACCAGAAGGCGCCGCCCGCCTTGCGGCTGATCCCTGGACAGGTCCGCGAGATCCTCGATGAA
The DNA here is from genome assembly GCA_050920955.1 of Janthinobacterium lividum. Classification (GTDB taxonomy): domain Bacteria; phylum Pseudomonadota; class Alphaproteobacteria; order Acetobacterales; family Acetobacteraceae; genus CAXSEF01. The sequence continues at coordinate 408 of JBPBQS010000111.1, forward strand.
CTGGTTGCGGTTGGACAGCCCGCTGCTGGGGTCTACCCGGCCGAAGGCGTGCTGCAACTCGATCTGGGACATGACCATCGCCGCAAGGTCCGCCAGGGCGCTCATCTCAGCCGGAGAGACCTGCCGCGGCTCCGTTCCGAGAACGCACATTGCGCCCAGGCAGAAGCCCTCCCGAGTGGTCAGAGGTGCACCCGCGTAGAAGCGTATGCCGGACCGGGCGAGCGGGCTGTCGCGGTAGTAGCGATCGGCCAGGAGATCCGGCAGGACCACGCAACCCGCGCTGTCGGCCACCTGGGCGCAAGGTGCCTTGTCCCGCGGGATCGAGCAGTGTTCGACGCCTACGCGCGACTTGAACCACTGGCGGTCATTGTCGGTCAGCGAGACGGCCGAGATCGGAAGGTTGAACAGCTGCGCCGCCATGCGGGTGATGCGATCGAACGCTTCGCTGACCGGGGTATCAAGCAGATCCAGTTGGTGCAACGCGTTCAGTCTTGCTTCTTCTTGGCAAAAAGCCATGAGACCCTCGAATCAAGGTGGCAGCAGGTCAAGCTAGGGCTGAAGTCGTTAAAAAAAATTGAATTTTGCATGAGATTGATTCGCGTGCGAACGCAGATTTCTAGTGTTTTCTGGCATGGCGCCGAGAATTTTGAAGAGTCCGGAAGGATAGGTTCGTGCAGCCGTTCAATCCGGCAGAGTTTGTTGCACATACATAGAAGTGTTTTAAACCTTGATTTGATATAAGACGCTGACCTGCCTGAAAGAATGTGGTGCTGTCGATCATGTGCTGCCAGTTGTCGGTCAGCCCCAACGTCATCAGCGTCTCAAGGCGTGCATCCCATACGTGCTGCTCGGCCGAGCAGCAAAAGCGCGCGTGAGCCGGGTTCCACTTCCCGTGGCGCTGCAAGGCGCGGGTCAGACTTCCACGGCGATGTTCGTCTGCTGTTCACATCCAGGAAACAAAAAGATGTTATGTACGTTACGCGACACTTCGGTCCCATCGAGAGCACATGCCAACACGCCATTCTCTGATGATCTTCCTGCCTCCTGAGCTAGCCAATCCGGTCGCGAGCAGGGTCGCGTCCGGGCTGCATGCCAGCGCAGGCGAGGTCGTTCGAGTCGGCTTGCGTCTGCTGGCCACGGATGCCGGACGAGGCTCGCCACCACGACACGTTGGGCTGCGTGGCGTGCGCAAGGAGAGCCGTCATGACTGAACTGGTCTTGTGCGCGGTGCGGGAAAAAGTGCAGCTGGACGAGGCGCGCATCACCGCCGAGATCCACGGCCAGGATGACAAATCAGACCCGTTCGTGGCGGCGGTTCGCGCCACCCGCATGCCGATGATCATCACCAACCCGCGGCTGCCCGACAATCCGTCCATCTTCATCAACGACGCGTTCTGCCGCATGAGCGGATACGCCCGCGAGGAGATCCTCGGCCGCAACTGCCGGTTCCTGCAGGGACCCGAGACCGACCCCGCTTCCGTCAGGGAGATCAGGGAAGCCGTCCAGGCCATGCGGGCAGTCCACCTCGACATACGCAATCACCGCAAGGATGGATCCGCATTCTGGAACCGGCTGCTCATGCAGCCCGTGTTCGATGCGAGGGGCGATCTCGCCTACTTCTTCGCAAGCCAGGTCGACGTGACGCTGGAACGCGAACGCCTCGAAGGCCTGGAGACGGACAATGCCGCCCTGATGGCGGAGGTGACTGACCGATTGCGCAGCCAGGAAGAACGCGAACGCGAGATGGCCTATGCCATGCGCGCCGGCCAGTTCGGGACCTGGAGTCTCGAGCTCTCGAGCATGGAGCTGTCAGCCTCGGATGCCTGCAAGGAGCTGTTCGGCCACCCGCCCAGCCAGCCCTTCACCTATGCGGATCGCATCAAGGCCGTCCTGCCTGAAGATCGCGCTCTGGCCGAGGACGCGCTGAGACGCGTGCTCGAGGAGCAGGCCGACTACGACGTGACCTACCGGATCATGCAGCCCGATGGCACCGTGCGCTGGCTGGCTTCGCGTGGTCAGGCATTCATCAATGCGGATGGCCGCCCCCTGCGGATGGCCGGCGTGTCACGCGATGTCACTGTCGAGCGCCGCGCGGATCGCATGCGTGCCGCCCTGGTCGAGTTGAGTGACATCTTCCGCAGGCAGGATGATCCCGACCAGATCGGCTTTTGCGTCGCCAAGCTGATCGGCCGGACGCTGGACGTGAGCCGTGCCGGCTATGGGTTGATCGACCAGGCGGCAGAAACGATCACCATCGTCCGGGATTGGAGCGCTCCCGGCATACGCAGCCTGGCAGGAACTCTCCGCCTCCGCGACTTCGGCTCCTGTGTCGATGACCTGAGACAAGGCCGGATCGCCATCGTGACCGATGCACGCCTGGATGGTCGCACCCGCGATGCTGCCGCGGCGCTGGAGGCGATCTCGGCACGTGCCTTCGTGAACATGCCGCTGATGGAACAGGGGAGCTTCGTGGCACTCCTGTACCTCAACCATGTCGCCGCGCGGGAGTGGGCTGACGACGAGCTTTCGTTTATTCGCGACGTCGCCGAGCGTACCCGGGAGGCGACGGAGCGCCGCCGGGCGGAGAAGGCGCTGGCGGATCTTGCCGCGTCACTGGAGACCGAGGTGCAGCAGCGCACGCAGGAGCTGATGGTTGCGGAGGCGGCGCTGCGTCAGTCGCAGAAGATGGAGGCGGTCGGACAGCTCACCGGCGGCCTGGCGCACGACTTCAACAACCTGCTGACGGGCGTCACCGGCAGCCTGGAGCTGCTGCAGACCCGGATCGCGCAGGGCCGGATCAACGACGTCGACCGCTACGTCAATGCCGCACAGGGCGCAGCCAGGCGGGCGGCCGCCCTGACACACCGGCTGCTGGCCTTCTCGCGCCGGCAGACGCTCGATCCCAAGCCGACGGACGTGAACCGGCTGGCGCTGGGCATGGAGGAACTGATCCGCCGTACGGTCGGGCCGGCAATCGAGTGCGAGCCGCTTGTTGCGGCCCCCGACCTCTGGCTGACCCTGATCGATCCGGGCCAGCTCGAGAACGCGTTGCTGAACCTGTGCATCAACGCACGCGATGCCATGCCGGACGGCGGCAAGCTCGCCATCGAGACCGGCAACCGCACGCTCGACCCGCGCTCAGCACGCGAGCGCGACCTGGCGCCCGGCCAATACGTCTCCCTCTGCGTGTCCGACACCGGCACGGGCATGTCGCCCGAGGTGGCCGCCAAGGCGTTCGAGCCGTTCTTCACCACCAAGCCGATTGGGCAGGGCACCGGCCTCGGCCTCTCGATGATCTACGGCTTCGCCAAGCAGTCCGGCGGCCAGGTGCGCATCCATTCCCAGGTCGGACAGGGGACAGCGATCTCCCTCTACCTGCCACGCCACCTTGGCGAGACGGACATGGCCGAGCCCGCTCCCGAACTGGCCGACGCGCCACGGGCGAGGGAGGGGCAGACGGTGCTGGTCGTGGATGACGAGCCCACGATACGGATGCTGGTGGTCGAGGTGCTGGAGGATCTGGGCTACCACGCCATCGAAGCGGCCGACGGCGCGTCCGGGTTGCAGGTCCTGCAGTCGGCTGTGCGGATTGACCTGCTGGTGACCGACGTGGGCCTGCCGGGCGGCATGAACGGCCGGCAGGTCGCCGATGCGGCACGGGTGGCACGACCCGACCTGAAGGTGCTGTTCATCACCGGCTACGCCGAGAACGCCGTGCTCAGCCATGGCCATCTCGACCCCGGCATGCACGTTCTGACAAAACCGTTCGCGATGGAGGCGATCGCCAGCCGCATCAAGGATCTGATCGACACGCCCGAAAGCTGAGCGGCCGGTTCGGGTGTCCGGCAGCGTTAGGCTGGTAGCGCAGCTCCAGCTTGTCGGCCCGGATTGCGCGGCTCAGGTCGGGCTTGAAGGCCCAACGGTTGTACAACTTCCCTTCCATCGCTGACTTGCACAGCCGGTGGGTGACGTGCCCCTCCTCCTTGGCACAGTACATCGTGACGTCGGCAAGGCGCAGCAGCGTGCCGTCGATGGCACCGTGTAACGGCGCCAGAGCAACCCCCGCGCAGTGGTGCGGCTGCGCTCGACACGGCGGCACGGCCGGAGCATCTCCTGGCGGAACTCGGCCAGCATGACGGGTCCGTCGTCCGGGACGGGCACGTGCATGCCGCGGGACTCCCCTGCCTGTCCCGTGGTCAGAACACGGCGTGCTCGCCCCGATCGGGCGCTGCGCCGCCGTCCACAAGCGTCCTGTAGAAGTCGAACAGGGTCTCGGTTCCAGTCGAAGGCGTGGTGGCCGCGTCGTAGCGTCCCGTCGCGGGGTCCAGCACCAGCATCGATTCCGTGGCGTAGTAGCGGCCGATCCGCGCCAGTTCCGCCTTGTCCGCGAGCGACGGCGCGAGGCGGGCAGCGCCGCCGAGCGCGCCGACGACAGCGTCCAGCAGCCCGACCGGCACGTGGCGGAAGCGCGGCGCGCGCCCCAGCATGGCGAACAGGGCCTCCCCCTGCTGGCGTGGCGTGATTGCCTCGCCGGGCCCGCCGATCGGCAGGATGCGGTTCCAGCGACGGGCGTCGTGCAGGCAGCCGGCGAGGTAGTCGGCGAGGTCGTCGTCGCCGATCGGCTTGCAGGCTGTCAGCGCGCCGTCCCCGAACACCAGGAACGGCTTGCCGCGCCGCACCCGCCCGACCTGACCGGACAGGGACTTGAAGAACGCCGTTGGCCGGACGATCGAGTATGTCAGGCCGGACCCGACCAGCGCCGCCTCGAACGCCAGCTTGGCATGCTGGAACGCGAGCAGCGGCTTCTGCACGCAGATCGCCGAGAGAAGAACGAACTGGCCGACGCCTGCGCCTTGCGCCGCCGCGAGCACGTCGACATGGGCCTGGTGATCGATGGCCCACGCGTCGCGGGGGGCGCCGGTGCGCGAGGCCATGCAGGACACCACGGCGTCGAAACGCTCGCCGCGAAACCCGTCGCGCGCGATGCTGACCGGATCGCGCATGTCGACGAGACGGATCCCGGAGCCACCCACGCCCTCCGCACGCCGGCGGGCAAGGCACACGACGTCATGCCCGCGCCGCGTCAGCGCACGCAGCGTCGCGCGACCGATGGTGCCCGTGGCTCCGAGGAGACAGACCCGGATGGCAGGGCGGGGCTGAAGGACGCGTTCGACGGCCATGGTTTCCTGGTCCGGGGCTGATCCCCGCCGAGCGGCAGGTCCGCATCGCCCACCGGTAGCCCGATTCCCGGACCAATGGGAACACCATCAGGGCAGGGGGGAATGTCCGTTGCGGCATGCCTTCCACCTCGACGCCCGCCATCCCAGGGAGGCCGCCGCAGCACGCGACCCGTTGCAGACTCCCGGCACCACAGGTGGCTGGTTCAGGGCCTGGACGGTCCGGTCGTGTCCGCGATCTCCCACCCGCCCCCCAGAGCCCGGTAGAGCGTCACCAGGTTCGCCGCGATCTGGGTGTCGCTGCTGGCGAGGCTGTTCCGGCTCTGCAGCAGCTGCGCCTGGCTCGAGTTGACGTTGAGGAAGTCGACGACCCCGCTGGCGTAGCGCTGCCGGGCGACCTGCAGCGCCATGGCGTTCTGCGCCGCGGCGTCGGCGACCTGCGTGCGCCGCTGCTGCGCCTCGGCGTAGGCGGTCAGCGCGTTGTCCACCTCCTGCCAGGCCTGCAGCAGCGTCCGGCGGAAGACGATCGCGGCCTCGCGCTGCTGCGACTGGCGCAGCCGCAGGGTGCCGCGCAGCCGCCCGCCCTGGAAGATCGGGATGGACACGGAGGGGCCGACCTGGAACTGGCGGGCATAGAGGCTGAACGCGTCCTTGAGCCGCAGCCCCTGCAGCCCGAAATCGCCCGTCAGCGTCACGTCCGGATAGAACTCGGCCACCGCGACCCCGGTCTGCGCCGTGGCGGCGTGCAGCCTGGCCTCGGCCTGCCGCACGTCGGGCCGCCGGCGCACCAGGGTCGCCGGCAGCCCGATCGGCACCACCGGCGGCACGCCCGGCTGTGCGGCCGGGGCGCGCAGCTCGGCCTCCATCGCGCGGGGCGGCTCGCCCAGCAGCAGCCCGATCGCGTTGATCAGCGCCACCTCCTGGGTGCGCAGCGGCGACAGGGTGGCGGCGACGGTGGCCTGCTGCGCGGCCGCCTGGGCCCTGTCGAGAGTGGTGGCGACGCCGTCGGCGATCCGCCTGTCCACCAGGGCGACGTCCTGCCGTGCCAGAGCCAGGCTGCCCTCGGCGATGACGCGCTGCGCCTGCACGCCGCGCAGCTGCAGGTAGTCCTGCGCCAGGTCCGCGATCGCGGCCAGCGCGATGCCGCGGCGGTCCTCGATGGCGGCCTGCGTGTCGGCGTTGGCGGCCTCCACGCGCCGTCGCACCCGGCCGAACAGGTCCAGCTCCCACGACGAGCTGAGCCCGTTCTGGAACACGTCGAACTCCACCGGCGCGCCCGGCGCGGGCGTGACGAGCGAGATCGGGTCGCCGCGCAGGCTGTCGCGGCGCCGCTGGTAGAAGGACCGCTCGTCGATGTGCGGCAACCCCTGCGAGGCCGCCACCTCGCGCTCCGCCCGGCCCTGCAGGACGCGCTCGGCGGCTGCCTGCAGATCCAGGTTCTGCGTGGCCACGCGCGCCACCAGCGACGACAGCAGGGGATCGCCGAAGCTGTTCCACCAGTGAGGGTCGAGCGGCGCCGGGTCCGTGCGGCTCGCGACGTCGGTGCGCTGCGTGCCCCAGCTCGAAGGCGCGTCCTGCGATGCGGCAGGCGGGTGGAAATCCGGCCCGACCGTGCAGCCGGCAAGCAGCGCGGTGCAGGCCGCCAGGCAACGCACACTGCGCATCAGGGCGGAGTCGCCGTCAGGCGCGACGTGGTGCCGCGCTGCGCGGCGGCGACGTCGGCCAGGCCGGTGTTGATGGTGGTTTCCACCGAGAAGCCGAGGCGCAGCAGCCTGGCCTCGTTCTGCCCGGGCGAGATCAGGATCTTCACCGGCAGGCGCTGCACGATCTTGGTGAAGTTGCCGGTCGCGTTGTTGGGCTGGATGGCGCCGAACGCCGCGCCCGAGGCGGGCGGCACGCTGTTCACCACGCCGTCGAGGTCCAGGTCGTAGGCGTCGACGTGGATGCGGACGTGCTGGCCTGGCAGCACGTGGCGCAGCGCCACCTCGCGGTAGTTCGCCTCGATGTAGATGCGGTCCAGCGGAACCACGACCATGAGCGAGGCCCCGGGCGCCACGTAGTTGCCGACCTCCACGGTGCGCTGGCCGACCATGCCGTCCACCGGCGCCAGCAGCCGGGTGTAGCTGAGGTTGAGCCTGGCCTGCTCGACCTGCGCCTCGTCGGCCTTCACGGTGGCCGCCGCCGCCGCCCGCTGCGCCTCCAGGATCGGGACCTGGCGCCTGGCCGCCTCGGTGGAGGCCTTCGCCTGGTCCACGGCGGCGCGGGCCTGCTGCACCTGCTCGTCCGCCTGCTGGCGCTCCTGGACGGTGCCGGCGCCGGCGGCGGCAAGGTCGCGGTAGCGTTTCTGGTTGGCCAGGGCGAGGACGAGCTGCGCTGCGGCCGAGGGGTTCTGCGTCTGGGACTGGTTCACCACCGCCGGCTGGCGTTCGATGGAGGCGCTGGCGTCGGCGAGCTGTGCGCGGTCGCGCTCCAGCATGGCCTCGGCGTTGGCCAGGGCCGTGCGGAAGTCGCGGTCGTCGATGGTGGCCAGCAGCTGGCCGGCCTGCACCGTCTGGTTGTCCTCCACGGCCACGGACGCGATCTGGCCGGAGATGCGCGGCGCGACCGTCGCGTAGTGCGCGGTGACGTAGGCGTCGTCGGTCCATGCGTCCGCCGAGGGGACGAAGATGATCGCCAGCACCGTCGCGACGAAGCCCGCGACGACGATGCCGCCCACGATCCATGGCCACACCGGCCTGCGTTCGGACGACGCCGCGCCGTCGGCCTTGTCGTTCTTCGGCGGGTCCTTGTCGTCCGGCCCTCTCCTGCCGTCCTTCGGCTGACTGCCGTCGCCATCCGGCTTGTCGCCTTCGCTGCGGGGCGTCGTGTCGCGGGGGCCGGTGTCGGTCATCATCGCTTCCGGTTCTGCAGGGCGATGATGCGGGGCGGGTATGTGCGCACAGGAAGCACCAGCAGCACGACGATCAGCGCTGCCGCCACGCAGGCGATGACCAGGAACGCGTCGCTGAACGTCAGCACCGCGGCCTGCGCCCGCACCACCTCGCGGAACGCCGCGATGCCTGCCGGTCCGGCCTGCTGCAGCGCGCTGAAGCTTCCCTGGCCGGACTGGTCGACGATGCGGTTGTAGTGCAGCCCGCCCCGCCAGCGCAGGATCAGCTGCAGCAGCCAGACGCCGACGGGCTCGGCGATGGCGCGCATCGTGTTCACCAGGGTGGAGGCGAACGGTCCGTCCGCAGGGTCCGTGATGGTGTTCACCGACGTCATCAGCAGCGGCAGGACGATCAGCGGGGCGCCCAGTGCCTGGAGGGCCTGGCACAGCACGAACGTCCTGCCGTCCCAGACCGAGGTCAGGAACGAGTTGCCGATGCAGGCCGCGATGACGCAGGAGATGCCGGCGAAGATCACCACTCGCGAGTCCACGCTCTCGAAGTTCAGCAGGACGGCCACCAACGGCAGCAGGACGAGTTGCGGCACGGCGATCAGCAGGGTGACCATGTAGGATTGCAGAGGCCGGAAACCGGACACCTCCGTGAGATATTCCAGCGGGATGGTCGAGGCGGACAGGTTGAGGATGAGGAAGGTGAACAGCGTCACCAGCCCGAAGGCAAGGTTGCGCCGCTTCAGCAACGCGAATTTGTAGAGCGGCAGCGCCACCACGGCCTCGTTGAGCACCAGCAGCGGCAGGGCCGTCGCCGACACCAGCGCCAGCACGCAGATCAGCCGGGAGTTGAACCAGTCCAGGCGGTCGCCCTGTTCGAGCAGGGTCGTGAACGCCCCGAAGCCCGCGACCGCCAGCAGCGCGCCCCGCCAGTCGAACTGGCGGATCCGGTCGTACTGCGGCGGCTGCTGCTTCACGCCGTGCCAGACGAGCAGGCCGGCCACCACGCAGAGCGGCAGGTCCTCGTAGAACGCGAACTGCCAGCCGACGATGTCGCTCCACAGGGCGGCCAGCGCGGCGGACAGGTTCGGCCCGAACGTCGCCGTCAGCGCGTAGGCGGCCAGGCCATACAGGCGGACCGGCGGCGCCAGCACCTGCAGCGCCACCGTCAGCAGCAGCGGGATGATGAAGCCGGAGGCGAGCCCCTCGGTGAACCGCAGGCCGTACAGGAGCGTCAGGTTGGACGTGAGCGGGATGCAGAGGGTGGACACCGCCGTCAGCGCGATCGCGAACAGGGCGAAATGGCGGATCGACACCGTGACCGCCCAGAACGTCGCGATCGACATGCCGATCACCTGGCCCGAGGAGAACAGGCTGGTGAGCCAGGTGCCGGGGTCGCTGCTGATGCCGAGGCCGCCACGCACGTCGATCAGGGCCGCTCCGACCACGCCGTCGTTGAACTCGACCGTGAGTGCGGCGAGCAGGACGCCTAGAAGGCCGAGAAGCGGTTTCGATATCACTTCGGCCCGATCGACACTGTTGCGGGAGACAGGCGAGCGCCTGAAGGCCGGCCATCATCTGCGCGCAGGCAGGCCTTGCGCCGCGTCCGACCCTGCGGTCCAGCCACGGGGAGACCTATGCGGCAGGTTTCACCCTCTTGCGACACCTTGCCCGCTTCACGTTCAAGGCACCGTCAGGTCCAGGGCGAGGCCGCACCCACTCCGGCCTGCCAACGTGACCCATGCCCGAGGCCGCCCGTGTAGTGGCTCAGCACTCGATGGCGTTCACGGCCAGTCCGCCCTCGGACGTTTCCTTGTACTTCGAGAGCATGTCCCGGCCGGTGTCGCGCATGGTGCGTATGACCTGGTCGAGGCTGACGAAGTGCGAGCCGTCCCCGTGCAGGGCGAGGCGCGCCGCGTTGATGGCTTTCACCGACGCCAGCGCGTTCCGCTCGATGCAGGGGATCTGGACGAGGCCTCCGATCGGGTCGCAGGTCAGGCCCAGGTTGTGCTCCAGGCCGATCTCGGCCGCGTTCTCCACCTGCTCGTTCGTGCCGCCCAGGGCGGCCGCAAGCCCGGCGGCGGCCATGGCGCAGGCCGACCCCACCTCGCCCTGGCAGCCCACCTCCGCCCCCGAGATCGATGCGTTGCGCTTGATGAGCGACCCGATGGCGGAAGCCGCGAGGAAGAACGTCTCGATGCCCTCCGCCCCGGATCCCTCGACGAAGCGGTCGTAGTAGTGCAGGACCGCCGGCACGATGCCCGCCGCGCCGTTGGTGGGCGCGGTGACGACGCGTCCGCCCGCCGCGTTCTCCTCGTTCACCGCGAGCGCGAACAGGTTGATCCAGTCCATCCCGTGCAGCACGTCGTGCCTGTTGTCCCCCTGCCGCTGCACCAGGCGT
>JBPBQS010000285.1:0-10676 GCA_050920955.1 Janthinobacterium lividum
CGTGCTGCGCCAGGCTGCGGGCCAGGTTCGCGGTCTCGGCCGTGTCCTCGGCGATCTGGACCGGGCGGTCCTGCCAGGTGCGCCACGCGTCGAAGCCGACCAGCAGCGCGCACACCACCACCACCGCGGCGACCACGGTCGCGTAGGCGGATGGGCCGGCACCGCGGCGGAAGGGAGTCCAGGCCATGCAGCGTCCTTGCGTCGACCACGGGGGCAGCAGGGCGCCAGCGTGACCGACCCCGGTTAAGGATCAGCCAACGGCCGGGCGGTTTGTGTCCCGTTTCGGACAGAAGCCGGAGGGCGTGGTCCCGGCAGCGCCGGTGCGGCTTTCCTGCCCGGAAGGAAGCAAGCGAGTTCTTTCCGGAAAGAAAGAACCTTGCACACTGAGCCTGTGACAGGCCGTGGGGAAAGGAACCCTGGGTGGCAAAGTCTTTTTGCTTCTTTTTCTTCAGAAAAAGAAGGCCTTGCTTCCTGCCTCGCCGCTCAGGCGACCGAGACCGGCACCCTGTGCCACGCGGCGCTAAGGTATCCCTTGAAGTTCCAGGTGTCCTCGGGCGAGGCGGGCTGCGTCTGGCCGGCGGAGTCCCAGGCGCGGACCGCCAGCTCGTGCTCGCCGGGCGCGAGGTCGAGGCTGGCGTGCCACAGGGTCCAGCCCCAGGGCGCGGCCGCATCGTGCTCCAGGCGCGCCTGGCGCCAGCTCCGCCCGCCGTCGGCGGAGACATCGACGCGCACGATGGCGCGCGCGCTCGCGACCGCGTAGCCGCGCAGGGTGGCGGGGCCGGGCGGCAGGGTGGCGTGGCGCGCGGGCTCGCAGATCGCCGAGTTCAGGGGCATCTCGTCGATGGTCACGCCCTGCGCCCAGTCGACGGTCTCCGCGGTGGCGTCGGGGGGCAGCAGCCGGTAGTCGCGCTGCTGCATGTGGTTGTCCGAGGGGGCGTCCTGCACGGTGACCGCGTCGAGCCACTTGGGGCTGCGCACGCCGGCGAAGCCGGGCACGACGGCGCGCAGGGGGAAGCCGTGCTCGGGCGCGAGCGGCTCGCCGCCGACCTCGAAGGCCAGCAGGACGTCGGGCGACAGCGCCTTCTCCATCGGGATGGAGACGCCGAAGCGGAAGCGGCCCTCGCCGGGCATCTCGACCTCGTCGCGGGCGGAGAAGGCGACGTGCAGGCCGGCGTCGGTGCGGGCGCCGGCGGCACGCAGCACGTCGGCGAGGGACACGCCGGTCCACGCGGCGTTGCCGATCGCGCCGGGGGCCCAGAGGTCGCCGGACACGGGGCGCAGGCGGTGCAGGTCGGCGCGGCGGTTGCCGGCGCACTGCATCACGGCGGTCACCGAGCGCCGGGGGAAGCGTTCGCGCAGCTCGGCCATCGGCAGGTCGAGCGGCGCGGACACGAGGCCGCCCACGCGCAGGCGGTGGGTCGCCTCGTCGAGGGCGGGAACGTCGCCGTGGCTGCGGACGTAGAGGCGCGACTGCGGCGTGAGGAGGCTCGCGCATAGCGGGCCGAGCGGCGGCTCGGCGTTGAAGGGGTGCGCGGAGTGGACGATCATGTCCGGCTCCGGGCGGGCGGGGTCGGGCATGGGCGGCTCCCCGGTCGCTACGGCCTGCCCTTGAGCTCGGCCAGGTAGTCGATGATCGCGGCCTGGTCCTCGGGCGAGACGGGGGCCTTGTAGACGTTCGCCATCTTGTGGACCTCGCCGGCCCACTCGGCCTTGGTCAGGGCGGGCTGGTTCAGCACCATGCCCGCGGAGTGGCAGGCGACGCAGTTGCTGTTGATCGCGGCCGCCTTGTCGCCGCCGGGGAAGACGCGGTCGCCGGCGGGCAGCTCGACCTTCTCCGAGCGGAAGGTCATGGGCGTCGCCGCCGCGGCGGGGGACGCCTCGGCCAGGGCGGGGGCTGCCTGCCCCAGCGCCGCCAGCAGGGACGCCGCCGCCAGGATCCTGTTCGTCATCGCGCGCTCTCCTCAGCCTGCCACGAGGGCGGTGGACTCGATGCCGTTCTGCATGAACCCGGCGGGGTTCCAGTTCATCGCAGCCGGCTGCACGACGCCGTTGGCGTTGGTGCAGCGGACCATCAGCGCGTGGCCGCCGGCCGCCGGCAGCGTCAGCGTCGCGTCCCAGCGCCGGAAGCTGTACTTCCCCTCGTCCGTGCCGAGCGTGGCCGGCTGCCAGTTCGCGCCGCCGTCGGTGGAGACGTCCACCCTGGCCACGCCCGCGTCGCCGCCCATCGCGATGCCGCGCGCCGCGACCGGGGCGCCCGCCGCGACCTTCTGCCCGGGCGCGAGGTTGGTCACGAAGGAGCGCGGGTTCATGCGGTTGATCGGCACCGTCTTGAACCCGGTCTCGCCGGGCCTGACGCTGGCGTTGGGCGTGTCGGGGATGCGGTAGGCGGTCTTCATCCAGAACTGGTCGTCGGGGTGGTCGAGCACCTCGATGTCGCTGAGCATCTTCACCCAGTACGTCGAGTACCAGCCGGGCACGACCAGGCGCAGCGGGAAGCCGTTGAGGAGCGGGAGCTGCTCGCCGTTCATGGCGTAGGCGATCATCACCTCGCCGTCGCGGGCGTGGTCGACGTCGAGCGACTTCATGAAGTCCGGCGCCCCGTCGACCACGGGCTGGTCGAGGCCGTTGAAGCGCACCTGCACCGCGCCCGCCTTCACGCCGGCGCGGTCCAGCACGTCGCGCAGCCGCACGCCGGTCCAGCGCGCGTTGCCCATGGCGCCGTTCGCCCACTGCCCGCCCGCGATGCGCGGCTGGAACAGGCCGCGCGAGTTGCCGGAGCACTGGTTGACCGCCGCCATCTCGACGCGCGGCAGGGCGGCCAGGTCGGCGAGCGAGAGGGAGAGCGTGGTGTCGACCTCGCCGCGCACGGTGAGCCGGAACGCCTGGGCGTCGATCTCCTCGGGGATCGCCGACCAGTGCCAGCGCACGAAGAAGCGGTCGTTGGGCGTGAACACGCCCTGGTCGAACACCTCGAACGGCGTCTCGAGCAGCGCGGGGCGCGTGCGCTGCAGGATCATCGGGCCCTTGCCGGGGAACGAGCCGTCCCCGGGGAACGCCGCGGTCAGCGGCCGCTCGTCCGGGCCGCCCGGCAGCGGCAGCGTCACCGACTGCGCCGCGCGCGCGCCGCGCCCGGGCAGAAGGGCGGCCAGGCCGGCGGCCCCCGCGCCGCCCAGGACCAGTCGCCGCCCCATCGGATTGTGCAGGCCTCGCATCGCCGTCTCCCCAGTCTGTCGCGTGAAATCCGGCCCGGGGTCGCCGCCCCCGTGGCCGTGTCGTCAGCCCGTCGCGTGCGATGGCGGCCTACGCCACGCCCAGCACGCGGATCAGGCCCAGGCTGATCACGCCGAGCACCAGCAGCGACAGCGTGACCGCGGCGGTGACGCGCACGCCGGCCTGCGCCACCACGCGCACGTCCACCCCCAGCCCGAGCGCCGCCATCGACACCGTCGTCAGCAGGTTGGCCGCGAGCGCCAGCGGCCGCAACAGCCCCGCCGGGATCACGCCCGCCGAGCGCAGCGCCAGCACCGCGAGGAACCCCACGATGAACCACGGCACCAGCTCGCCCAGCGCCGGCCGGCCCCGCTTCGGGCGCCCGCCCTGCGGCCGATCGCCCGCGGTCACGGCGGGCGCCGCCTCGCCGGGCGCGTCGCGCAGTCGGCGCGCGAGCAGCGACAGCGCCAGCACCACCGGGCCCAGCATCAGCACGCGCACCAGCTTGACCACCGTGCCGACCTGGTTGCTCAGCGCGCCGATCGGCAGCGTCGCCGCCAGCACCTGCGGCACCGCGTACACCGTCAGCCCCGCCAGCACGCCGTACTGCGTCAGCGACATCGCCAGGACCGGCACCAGCAGCGGCAGCCCCAGCACCACGACCACGCCGAGCACCGCGGTGAAGGCGATCGAGGACGCGATGTCGTCGCCGTCAGCGCCGATCACCGGCGCCACCGCCGCGATGGCCGAGTTGCCGCAGATCGAGTTGCCGCACGCCACCAGGATCGCCATGCGCCGCGGCAGGCCGAGCGCGCGGCAGATCGCGTAGCTCGACGCGATCGCCACCGCGACCACCAGCACGATGCCGCCCAGCAGCGCGGGGCCCAGCGCCATCACCGTGCGCGCGCTCACCGAGGCGCCGAGCAGCACCACCGCGACCTCGAGCAGCGTCCTGGCGCTGAAGCCGATGCCCGCGCGGAACCGTGCGCCCGGCGTCCAGGCGGTGCGGATCGCCACGCCGAGCAGGATCGCCAGCACCAGCGCCTCCAGGTACGGCTCGCCGGCCAGGCGCACCTCGGCCGCCTGCAGCAGGCTGGCCACGACGGTGACCGCGACGCAGAGGAGGATGCCCGGCACGAGGCGGGCGGCAGAGGGGGTGCGCGACACTGGAGGGACCCGGGTTGCCATGGCGGAACGATACCGCCGCGCCACCGATCATTCCAGGAACGTCTTTTGCTTGGAACGATCGAATCCATGGATCGATCGTCCCGCCTCGACGGTGCGCCGCGAAGGGCAGGCGGACGCGGGAGGCCATCACGCGGCGCAACGCAGGCCGGGGCGCCGGGCCAGAACAGGCCCGGCGCCCCGGAGGCCGCCGTTCCCGGCGCGTGGCCTGCCCGCGAGGGCGCGCCACGCGCCGGGGTGGGTCGCGTCAGCGGCGGCCGATCATGTAGCCGAACAGCAGGCCCAGGCTGAGCGAGGACAGCACCACGGCCAGCGGCTGCTCGCGCGGCAGCCTCTGCAGCCGGTCCGCCACCTGGCCGTAGGCATCCTGCGCCTGGCCGGCGACCTGGCCGTACGCCTCCTTCGCCTGGTCGGCGACCTGGCCGTACTTGTCCTTCGCCTGGTCGGCGACCTTGCCGGCCTGGTCGGCCACCTGGCCGTAGGCGTCGCGGGCTTGGTCGGCGACCTGGCCGGCGGCGTCCTGCACCTGGCCGGCGGCCTGCCTCGCCTTGCCGCGCGCCTGGGTGGAGGCGTCGCCCGTCAGCCCGCCCGCCGCGTCCTGCAGCTTGCCGCCGACGTTGCGGGCCGTACCCTCGATGCGGTTCTCGTCCATGGTCGTGTCCTTCGTGCTGGTTGGGTGGATGGTGCGGCCGGGCGTCAGGAGACGACGCGCCGTCCGGTCGTGGCCACAGGCGCGCGGCGCCGCACGCCGAGCAGCCCGCCGATCGCGCCGGCGATGCCGCCGAGCAGCAGGGCGACGAACACCGCGAACGCCGTCTTCGAGGCCGCCGCCGCGCTGGCGTCCGCGGCATTCTTCGCCGCCTGCACGGCCTGCGCCTTGGCCTGCGCCAGCTTCGCCTGCGTCTCGTCGAAGCGCTTCGCCGCCTCGTCGTGGCTGACCTTGGTCTGTGCCGCGATGATGGAGACCACCTGCTCCTTGGCCGCGGCCGCGTCCGGGCCGCCCTTGGCGTAGGTGGCGAGGTCCTTCACGACCTCCTTCTGCGCGTCCTGCGGGCTCATCGACGCGGGGTCGGGGTTCGCCGGCTGCAGGTAGGCCTGGGCCTGATCCTTCACCGCGTCGGGCGAGATGCCGGCAGCCTGCGCCAGCGGCTTGGCCGCGGCACTGATGCCGCCGCCCGCCGCCTGCGCCAGGCTGCCGAGTGCGGAGAACCCGCCGCCGATGATGCCGCCGACCGCGGAGGTCAGCAGGTAGATCGTCAGCAGCGTGGCGATGCCCCAGGCGACCAGCCCGTGCAGCAGGCCGTCGAGGCGCAGTGCCACGCCGGCCAGCCGTGCGGCCACGAAGCCGCCGACGAACAGCGCCACGACGCTGCTGACCAGCCACCAGATGCCGGCGGAGAGGCCGAGGCTGCCCGCGTCCGGCGTGGAGCCGGCGTTGAGGTCCACGGTGCCCAGCCCGATGCCGGTGCCGAGCAGGCTCAGCAGGAGCTGCACCACGACGACCAGGACGACGCCGCCCAGGATGGCGCCCCAAGAGATGCGGCTGCGCACGTGGCGCGGGCCGCGAAGGCTGTCGGTCTCGAACGACGCCGCGCCATAGGAGGCGGGGTCGCGATAGGATGGGCCGGACATCTTGTTTCCCAGATGAAGGCCCAGGGCGTTGCCGCCCCGGGTCCGTTGCTCAGAATGCGTCAGGTTCTTGACGCCGTGTCGTTCGTGGCGCCCGCGGAGGGGCCCGGCTCGGGGGCGATCCCGGAGTCTCCGCGGGGCGGGGCGGGCTGGTCGACCACGGGCGGGTCCGCGGCCGGCGGCTCCTCCCCGGGCCAGGCCGTGCGCCCGGGCCCGACCGGCGACGCCGTGCCGCGGATGACCGGCGGCAGCGTCCGCGGCCGGGACCGCATCCCGGGCCGGGCCGCGGCGTCGGCCGCGACGCGCGCGTCGATGATGGTCGCCTCGCCCGCCGGCGCCGCCACGTCGTCCCGGTCCACGAAGGCAGTCCTCCCGCACTGGCCGGTCCGGCCCGCGACGGGTGCCGGAACCCGCCGCCTTGCCGGATGCTGCCGGCTTCGGGCACAATTCAGCGCGGCGAGCCCGGCGGCGCCAGATGCGAATGGCCTACGCGGGGTAGTGCAGGCGTCCTACTTGGACAGCGCCAGCGATGCGGGGGCGGCGGTCCTGCCGCCGCTGCGCGCCATCAGCCCGCGGTCGCGCGCCCAGACGATCGCCTCGCCCCTGCTGTGCACGCCGACCTTGTCGTAGATCGCCGAGAGGTGGTTGCGCACGGTGTGGCGCGAGACGCCCAGGCGCCCGGCGATCGCCTCGTTGCCGGCGCCGGTGCACAGCAGGCCGAGCACCTCCAGCTCGCGCTCGGTGAGCTGCGCCAGCCCGTCGTCGCCGGGCCCGGC
Source organism: Janthinobacterium lividum (assembly GCA_050920955.1). GTDB lineage: Bacteria > Pseudomonadota > Alphaproteobacteria > Acetobacterales > Acetobacteraceae > CAXSEF01. Next base: position 6,801 of record JBPBQS010000285.1, read on the forward strand.
CGCCGTCTCCGGCCGGCGCAGGCTGGCGACCTTCTCGATGACCTTCTGGGTGAACCAGGAGGTGTCCTGCATCACCGTCTCGATCGCGGTGAACAGCTCGGTCTCCGAGCGCTTCCGCTCGGTGATGTCGCGCACGATCTGCAGGATGCAGGGCTTGTCGAGGATGTTCACCCGCTCGGCCGACACCAGGCTGTCGAGGAGCTCGCCCGACCTGGTGCGCAGCCTGATCTCGTGGTCGCGCACGCTGCCGGCCCTGGCGAAGCCTGCCTGCAGGGCGGCGCGCGCGGCGGGGCTCTCCCACAGCCCGACCTCGGCGCTGCTGCGGCCGAGCAGCTCGGCGTGGGAGTGGCCGGTCAGGGTCGCGAACGCCTCGTTGACGTCGATGAACAGGTGGTCGTCGAGCGAGACCACCGCCATCGGCACCGGCGCCAGCTTGAAGGCGATGGAGAAGCGCTGCTCGCTCTGGCGCAGCGTGTCCTCGATCTTCTTGCGCTGCTCGAGGTCGATGAAGGTGAACAGCATGCAGGCCTGCTCGGCGAGCTCGATCGGCTGGCCGGCCACGACCACGAACTTGGCGCCGCCGCCGGCCACCGGGATGCAGGCCTCCTGCTGGCGTATGGTGCGCCCCTCGCGCAGCAGGCCGACGGCGGCCTCGCGGTTCTCGGCCTCCGCGAGCACGTCGAGGTCGTAGACGGAGCGCCCGATGACCTCCTGGCGCGCGAATCCCGTCATCTCCAGGAAGCCGGTGTTGACCTTGACGTAGCGCAGGTCGTGCAGGCGGCAGATCACCGCCGGCGCGGGGTTGGCGTCGAACGTGCGCTCGAAGCGCTCCTCCGCCTCGAAGCGCTCGGTGACGTCCTTGATCACCAGCACCAGCAGCTCGGGCGCCTGCTCCGCGTCGGTCAGCACCAGGCTGCGGATCTTGTGCACCCAGTGCTGCTCCGGCCGGTCCGCCCGGGTCACGGCCACCACGACCTCCTCGAACACCTCGCCGCCGATCAGACGGTCCACCGGGAAGTCGCCGTCGGCCAGCGAGTGGCGGTTGCGGTGCGTCAGCACGAACCTGGCGCGGTACTCCGCGACCGTGGTTCCCAGCTCGCCGATCGTGGTGGCGCCGTGCATGGCCAGCGCGGCCTCGTTCGCCCAGGACACGGTCTGGTCCGGCTCGATCAGGATCACGCCGTCCGACAGCCCGGCGATGATCTGCTGCAGGTGCCCGTGCGTCCCCTTCACCCGCGGGAGCGGGGTCGCCGTCGGCCGGCTGCCCGGCGGCTTCGTGGTCTCGTTGGCCGCGACGCGGGCCGGCAGCTTGTTCAGGCGGCGGGTCGCTGGCATCGGACATGGTCTCCCGGGCGCACGGCGGACCCGCCCCGCGCGTGTATAGCGGGCCTCGGCGCGGAAGTGGCGCGCCGTCGCCGGGGTCGCGACACCGGCCCGCCGGGAAGAGGCGCCCGCCCGGGCCTACACCCGCGCGAGCAGCTCCGTCTTCTTGGCCGCGAACTCCTGCTCCGTGAGGACGCCGCGGGCACGCAGCGCCGACAGCCGCTCGATCAGCGCGATCGGGTCGTGGCCATGCTCCGCGGGCCGTGCCGCCACGCCGGGGCCCTCGCGCACCGCGTCGGCCGCCGCGACACCGGCACGGGCCCGCGCCACGTTCGCGGGCGGCGCGTCCACCACGCGCGGCGGCGTCCAGCCGCGCCCGGGCGCATCGGCCAGGGCGAGGTCGGACAGGGCGATCTCCCGGCCGCCCGCGTGCAGCCGGAGCGCGGGCGCCGCGCCGCCGTCCTGCGACAGGCCGCTGATCGCGTGCCCTGCGGTGTCGTACACCGCCACCCCGCCGGCGTGGCGCACGGCGAGCCGGCGCGCCTGCGGGAACCAGGCGTATGCCGCGTCCCCCTGCGCGCCGCTGGACGCCGGCGTGCCGAGCCCCGCCGGCCACCACGACGCCGCCTCGCGGTCCGGCGCGTCCCCAGCCGCGTCGCGTCCCGCCTCAGCGGCGAGCGCCGCGCACAGGGCGCCCACGCGCCGGCGAAGCTCCGGGTTGCCCATCTCGCCGATCATGGTCATGCCGCCTCCGGCCCACTGCCCGAGGCCGCCCAGCTCGGGGTGGCTGAACTGCGCCATCCCCCTGCCCGCCGCCAGCGCGCGGTGCAGGCACAGCGTCGCGTCCGGGCCGAACCCGTGCGCACGCCCCACCGCCTCCAGCCGCAGCCGAACCCCCGACCCGAGCTCGCCCATTCCGCTGCCTCCCCCGCACCCATGCCGCACCGCGTCAGCCTGGACCGCCGCAGCCGCGCCGGACCCCGGCGCGGCTCTGTCCCGACGGCGGTGGCTACTCCGTCTCCTCCAGCGTCACCGCGACGTCCGCGTTGGCCGACAGGCGCACCGTGCCGTCCTCGACCTCCGCGACCAGCCCGAGCGAGATGTAGTGGTGGTGCTGCTGGTCGCCCGAGTCCTTCTTGGTGAGCTTGATGCGGTCGCCCTGCACGTGGTCGACGGTACCGACGTGCACGCCGTCGGCGCCGATCACCTCGGCATGCTCCTGGATCTGGCTGCTCTCGACCATGGTCGTCTCCTCCAATGGGTTGTCATCCCGCAACGCCCCACCGCGCCTCGCGTTCGCGCCCCCCCGAACGATCACGCGCCCTCACCCCATGATCCACCCCGCCAGCGGCGGCACGATCACCGCGGTCACCACCCCGTTCACCCCGATCGCCAGCCCCGCGAACGCCCCCGCCGTCCCGTCCAGCAGCAGCACCTGCGCCGTCGCCAGCCCATGTCCCGCCGTGCCCGCCGCCAGCCCGTACGCCCGCCAGTCCCGCACCCGCACCAGGGCCATCACCGGACCCACCAGCCCGATCGCCACCAGCCCCGTGATCAGCACGAACACCGCCGTGAGCGACGGCGCGCCGCCGATCTGCTCGCTCACCCCCATCGCGATCGGCGTCGTCACCGACTTCGGCGCCAGCGACAGCACGATCACCCGGCTGCCCCCCAGCGCGCGCGCCACCAGCATCGCGCTCGCCGCCGCCGTCACCGAGCCCGCCAGCAGCGCCGGCACCAGCGCCGGCGCCGAACGCCTGATCTGCGCCCAGTTGTCGTGCATCGGCACCGCCAGCGCCACCGTCGCCGGGCCGAGCAGGAAGTGCACGTACTGCGCGCCCTGGAAATACGCCGCGTACGACGTCCCCGTCGCCAGCAGCAGCGCCACCAGCATCACGATCGCCAGCAGCACCGGGCTCGCCATCGCCGCGTTGCGGAACAGCCGCGACAGCGCCACCGCGGCTTGCCACGCCACCAGCGTGCACGCCAGGCCGAGCAGCGGCGTCGTCTCCAGGTAGACCCAGACGTGGGCGAGGTTCACGGGCGGGAAGCCAGCAAGGCCGGGCTCTGCCCGGACCCGCCAAAGGCCTGGAGGCCTTTGGAAACCCATGACTTAAGTGAAGGATTCCAAAGGCGAGCCTTTGGCGGAGTTCGAGGCAGAGCCTCGACCTTGCTCGTTCGGGTTTCCAGGCGCTCAGTCCTGCGCCGTGCCGCGCGACAGGCGCTGCATCACCCAGCCGGTCACCGCCAGCCCCAGCGCCGTGGACACCACGATCGCCACCGACGCCGGCAGCCAGTTGTCGCGCAGGGCGCCGAGCTGCGTCACCACGCTCACCCCGGCCGGTACGAACAGCATCGACAGATGGCGCAGCAGCCCCGACGACGCGAGCCGCAGCTCCGCGCTGCTCTCCCCGCGCACGACGAGCGCCACGAACAGCAGGATCAGCCCGATCACCGGCCCCGGCAGGCTGAGCCCCAGGGCGCGCGCAATGACCTCGCCGGCGAACTGGCACAGCACGAGGGTCGTCAGACCCTGCAGCAACCGCCTACTCC
>JBPBQS010000335.1:0-10560 GCA_050920955.1 Janthinobacterium lividum
CGCGCGTGCACGTCGCGCAGGCGCCGGCCGACGAGGTCAAGTACGGCAACCAGGACACGGACGGCTCGCGCTCGACGCGCCACTTCCTGGTGCCGATGCGCCAGGTGGGGGCGGCGGCGCGCACCATGCTGGAGCTGGCGGCCGCGCAGCGGTGGGGCGTGCCGGCCGGCGAGGTCGCGGCGCAGAACCACGAGGTCGTGCACGCGGCGAGCGGGCGCAAGATCGGCTTCGGCGCGCTCGCGGAGGCGGCGGCGCTGCTGCCGGTGCCGGCGGCGGACACGCTGCGGCTGAAGGACCCGAAGGACTTCCGCTACATCGGCAAGGGCGCCGTGGGCCTGGTCGACCTGCACGACATCACGACGGGCTCGGCGGTGTACGGGGCGGACGTGCGGCTGCCCGGCATGAAGTACGTGGTGATCGCGCGCCCGCCGGTCGTGGGCGGCAAGCTGGTGTCGTTCGACGCGGCAGAGGCGCTCAAGGTGCCGGGCGTGGAGCAGGTGGTCGAGGCGCAGGGCTGGCCGTGGCCGTCGAAGTTCCAGCCGCTCGGCGGCGTCGCGGTGGTCGCGCGCAACACGGGCTGCGCGATCAAGGGGCGCGACGCGCTCAAGGTCGTGTGGGACGACGGCGCGAACGCGAAGTACGATTCGGTGGCGTATCGCTCAGACCTGGAGACGGCGGCGCGCGCGCCAGGGCTGGTGGTGCGCGACGACGGGGATGCGGAGGCGGCGCTCGCGTCGGCGGACCGGGTGGTGACGGGCGAGTACTACCTGCCGCATCTGGCGCACGTCAGCATGGAGCCGCCGGTGGCGACGGCCGTGGTCGCGAACGGGCGGGCGGAGGTGTGGGCGCCGGTGCAGAGCCCGGGCGGCACGCGCGAGGACCTGGCCAAGACGCTGGGGCTGCCGATCGAGGCGATCACGGTGCACGTCACGCTGCTCGGCGGGGCGTTCGGGCGCAAGTCGAAGTGCGACTTCGCGCTGGAGGCGGCGCTGCTGTCGCAGAAGCTGGGCGCGCCGGTGCGCGTGCAGTGGACGCGCGAGGACGACGTGCGCCACGACTTCTACCACACCGTGTCGCTGGAGCGGATCGACGCCGGGCTCGACAAGGCCGGCAAGGTGGTGGCGTGGCGGCACCGGTCCGCGGCGCCGACGATCGCGTCGACGTTCAAGCCGGACGCCAAGCACGAGGCGCCGTTCGAGCTGGGCATGGGGCTGGTCGACCTGCCGTTCGACGTGGCCAACATCCGCTGCGAGAACCCCGAGGTCGCGGCGCACACGCGCATCGGCTGGTTCCGCTCGGTGTCCAACGTGCCGCACGCCTTTGCCACGCAGTCGATGGTCGCCGAGATCGCGCACGCCACGGGGCGCGACCCGAAGGACATGCTGCTGGAGCTGATCGGGCCGGCGCGCATCGTCGACATGGCCGCCAAGGTGAAGGACTTCTGGAACTACGGCGAGCCGCTGGACAGCTATCCGGTGGACACCGGGCGGCTGCGGGCCGTGGTCGAGCTGGCCGCGGAGAAGGCCGGCTGGGGGCGCACGCTGCCGCCGGGGCACGGGCTGGGCATCGCGGCGCACCGCAGCTTCGTCAGCTACATCGCGGCCGTGGTGGAGGTCGCGGTCGCCGAGGACGGGACGCTCAGCGTGCCGCGCGTGGACATGGCGATCGACTGCGGCACGTACATCAACCCGGAGCGCATCGCATCCCAGCTCGAGGGCGCGGTGATCATGGGGGTAGGGCTCGCCAAGCACGGCGAGATCACCTTCAAGGACGGGCGCGTGCAGCAGGGCAACTACGACGACTTCCCCGTGCTGCGCGTGGACGAGGCGCCGATCCAGACGCACGTCCACATCGTGCCGCCGGGCGCGGACACCCCGCCGTCCGGCGTGGGCGAGCCGGGGCTGCCGCCGGTGGCGCCGGCGCTGCTCAACGCGATCTTCGCGGCGACGGGCAAGCGGTTGCGCTCCATGCCGATCGGAACCCAGCTCGCCTCGCTGGAGACGACACCGGCGGCGCAGGCCACGCGCCCGCGCAGCGAGCCGCAGTCGCAGGCGTCGGTGCCCAACGCCGCGCCGGCCGCCTCGGCCACGCAGACCACGGGCGCCACGGACCAGCCGGCCGTCGTCAAGCAGATGAACGACGCGGCCAACGCCAAGACGCAGAAGGAAGGCAAGTAGGCGGGACGGAGGCACGGCCGGGGACGGGCGCCCTGCCCTTCCCCGGCCGGTTTCAGGGGCTGCGGGCCATTGCCGCCTCCAGGGTGGCGGCGACACGCAGGGCGAGGTCCTCGCGCCAGGGTGCGGCGATCACCTGCACGCCGATCGGCAGCCCGGCGTCGGGGCGGACCGGGACGGCGGCCACCGGCAGGCCGATGAACGAGATCGGCTGGGTGAACTTGCCGAGGTTGGGGCGCAGCGGCACGGTGACGCCGTCGAGCTCCAGCGTCTTCTGGCCGATCAGCGGCGCGGTGACCGGGGTGGCCGGCGCCAGCACCACGTCCACGGTGTCGAACAGCGCGTGCACCTGGTCGCGGTACCAGCGGCGGAATCGTTGCGCGCGCGACACCCAGGCGGCGGGGATCGCCAGGCCCGCGATCAGGCGGTCGCGCACGTCGGGGTCGAAGTCCTGCGGGCGTGTGCGCAGGCGTTCGGCGTGCAGCGCGGCGCCCTCGGCCGCGGTGATGACGTAGGCGGCGGCGCGGGCGCGGGCGGCTTCGGGGAACTCCACGGTGCGGGTGGCGCCGAGCAGGCCGGCGGTGCGCGCCACGGCGGCGAAGGCCTCGGGCGCGCCGCCGCGGGCGAAGTGGCCGCCGGCGAGGGCGATGCGCAGGCCGGCGGCGCCACGGTGCAGCTCGGGCGAGGCGGGCTCGAAGGGGCGCGGGGACTGCGCGGGGTCGTCGTCGTCGGCGCCCTGCATCGCGTCGTAGGCGAGGGCCAGGTCGGCGACGCCGTTCGCCAGCGGGCCGAGGTGGTCGAACGAGGACACGAACGGGAAGCTGCCGGCGCGGCTGAGGCGGCCGTAGGTGGGCTTCAGGCCGAAGGTGCCGCACAGCGACGCGGGCACGCGGATCGAGCCGTTGGTGTCCGAGCCGAGGGCGATCGGCACCATGCCGGCCGCGACCGTGGCGCCCGAGCCGCCCGACGAGCCGCCGGTCATGCGCGCGAGGTCGAGCGGGTTGCGCGACGCGCCGTCGTGGGCGTTCTCGCCGGTGAAGTCGTAGGCGTACTCGCCCATGTTCAGCGCGCCGACGAGCACCGCGCCGGCGGCCTCCAGGCGTCGGACCAGGCAGGCGTCGCGGGCTGCGGGCGCACGCTCGCGGTTGATCAGCGAGCCGGCGCGGGTGGGCAGGCCCGCGACGTCGAACAGGTTCTTCACCGCGAACGGCACGCCGGCCAGCGGGCCCGGGTCGCGGCCGGCGGCGAGCGCGGCGTCGACGGCGTCCGCGGTTCGCAGGGCGCGCGCGGCGAGCACGTCGGTGAAGGCGTTGACCGCGGGGTTCGCGGCCTCGATGCGCGCCAGGGCGGCGGCGGTCTCGGCACGCGCGGAGGTGCGGCCGTTCCTGACTCGCGCGGCGGTGGTGGCGGCGGTGTCGCTCATGGCCGGAACACCGGGGCGTACTCGGCGTCGTCGTCGAGCGGGAACGCGGCGACGAGCGCGGCGGCGGCGGCGATGGCGGCGAAGTTGGCGTGGGCGGCCTCGCGCCAGGGCGGCTCGACGGGGATGGCGAACAGCGCGATGGCGGCGTCGACGGCGTGGGGGGCGGGCTCGGGCATGGCGGGTCCTCGGGCGGGGTGTCAGGGGGCGCAGTCGGCGAGGAAGGCGCGCCAGCCGCCGAAGCGGGAGATGTCCTCGGCGCCGCGCGTGCCCTCGGCCTCGGCGAGGAAGCCCTTGGGGGCGGTGCCGTCCGCGAGGCGCACCGTGCCGAGGCAGAGCGGCGCGGGGATGGCGGCGAGCAGCGTGCCGACCGCGGCGGTGGGGATCGCCCAGACCTCGGCGGCGATGGCGGCGCCGGCGTCGTCGGCCACGCGCAGGAGGCCGGGGCGCGCGGGCGGGGGGCCGGGGAGGAGGAACAGGCGGTAGCAGGGCGCGGTGGCGGCCTCGCGCAGCAGGCGTCCGCCCAGTGCGGTCAGCTGCGCGTTGAGCGGCAGGCCGGTCATGTGGGCGCCGACCACGGCGATCTCCGTCGTGTCGCCGGGGCCGGTCATGACGCGGCCGCGCAGGCGGTCTCGAAGCGCGCGCCCAGGGCGGCGAGGCGGGCGTCCGCGCCGCCCGGGCCGATGAAGGTCGCGCCCGCGGGCAGGCCGTCGGGGCGGTCGGGGCCGGGCACGGCCAGGGCGGCCAGGCCGAGCAGGTTGACGAAGTTGGTGTACGTGCCCAGGCGCGCGTTGGGGCCGAGCGGGTCGGCGGCGACCTCGGCCAGCGTCGGGAACAGCGGCGCGGTGGGCACCGCCCAGGCGTCGATGCGGGCCCACAGCGGCTCGGTCTCGCGGCGCAGCTCGGCGAGGCGGTGCAGGGCGCGGAAGGCGTCGGCGGCGGAGAAGCGGCTGCCCTGGCCCTCGATGATGCCGCGGGTCACGGGCAGCAGGGCGTCGGGCGCGGCGGTGGCCAGGAAGGGGGCGAGCGAGGCCAGGCGCTCGGCCACGAACGGGCCGTCGTAGAGCAGCGCGGCGACCTCGCGGAACGGCTGCATCGGCACGGGCACAAGCTCCAGGCCCATGGCGGCGAGGCGGGCCAGGGCGGCGTCCCAGGCGGCCTCGGCGTGGGCGTCGAGGCGCAGGCGGTCGGCGTCGGCGACGATGCCGAGCACGCGGGCGGGGGCCGCGGTCGCAGGGTCGCCGGGCGGGAGGGGGCGCGAGAAGGCGTCGAGCGGGTCGTGGCCGGCCATGGCGGCGTGCACGGTCCAGGCGTCGGCGACGCCATGGGCGAACACCGACACGCAATCCAGCGAGCGGCAGGCGGGGACGACGCCGCGCGCGGAGACGGCGCCCGGCGTGGGCTTGAGCCCGACCAGGCCGCACAGGCCGGCGGGGATGCGGCCGGAGCCCGCCGTGTCGGTGCCGAGCGCGAACGGCACCAGGCCGCGCGCCACCGCCACCGCCGAGCCCGAGGAGGAGCCGCCGGGCACGCGGCCGGGCGCGCGGGGGTTGCGCGGCACGGGGTGCGGCGTGCGGGCGCCGACCAGGCCGGTGGCGAACTGGTCGAGGTTGGTCTTGGCCACCGGCACGGCGCCGGCCGCGACCAGGCGGGCGACGGCCTCGGCGTGGCCGGCGGGGTGGTAGGCGAAGGCGGGGCAGGCGGCGGTGGTCGGCATGCCGGCGACGTCGATGTTGTCCTTGACCGCGAACGGCACGCCCCAGAGCGGCAGGCGTTCGCGGTCAGCCGGGTCGAGCGCGGCGCAGGCCTCGTCCAGGGCGGCGGCGGAAGCGACGTGGAGGAAGATGCCGGGGTCGTCGCAGTCGAGCAGGCGCCGGCGCAGCGCGGGCAGCACGGAGCCCGGCGCGTCGCCCGAGGCGTAGCGTGCGGCGTAGGCGGCGATGGTGGCGTCGGCTGGGATCTGCATGCGGTTCCGTAATGCTGCGGTGGTCGGGTGCAGCCATTGGGGGGTCAGCAAGAGCCGTGCCGGGCGGGTGGCGGGGCGAGGGACGCGGACTGCCTGCCGTTTGGGCACGGGTGTCGCGGGCGCGGCTGCGGGGTCAGCCCATCAGCGAGACATGGGCGGCGACGACGCGCCAGCCCTCGGGCATGCGGGCCCAGGTCTGGCTCTGGCGGCCGGTGCGGTCGGTGCCGTCGCGGTGGAACTCGGTGTTGGCGGTGGCGAAGTCGCGGCCGTAGGTGGTGATCACCGTGCGCGCCAGGCGGCGGGCGAGGCCCGTGGCAGGGCGGGCGCCGCGGTAGGCGGCGATCTCGTCGTGGCCGTGAAGGTTCTCGCCGATGCCGTAGCGCAACGTGTGCGGGCTGCGCCAGAACAGCTCGTCGAGCACCGCGACGTCGTTGGACACGAGGGCGCGCTCGTAGCGGGCGAAGGCGGCGCTCACCTCGGCCAGGGTGGCGGGATCGTTGATCTGCATGGCGGGCTCCTGGCGGTGGGACGTTCCGCGTGCACGCCTGCGGGGATCGTGCCAGCGCGGGGGGCCGGCGTACGCGGGGCAGGGTTGCCGGCCCGGCGGCGTGGCGCTTGCAGTGGGCGGGGCGACAGGGGCCGGGCGATCGGCCGCGGCCCCGTCGCGAAGGGGATTGCATGACACGACAGCGCGCACTCGAGGCCGCCTCCGGGCATTTCAGTTCCGGGGACTTCGTGGCCGAGCTCGACCGGCGCGTCGGCTTCCGCACCGAGAGCCAGGCCCCCGGGAAGGCCGCGGTGCTGCGGGCGTACCTGGAGGAGGAGATGCGGCCCGCGCTGGACAGGATGGGGTTCACGTCGCGCGTGGCGTCAGCGCCCGGCGGCGGGGAGGAGATCTTCCTCGTCGCGCGCCGGCAGGAGGGCGACGCGCTGCCGACAGTGCTGATGTACGGGCACGGCGACGTGGTCGCGGGCATGGAGGGGCGCTGGCGCGACGGCATCGACCCATGGCGCGTCACCGTGGCGGGGGATCGGCTGTACGGGCGCGGCACGGCCGACAACAAGGGGCAGCACGCCATCAACCTGGCGGCGCTGGCAGAGGTGCTGCGCGTGCGCGAGGGGCGGCTCGGGTTCAACGTCGCGCTGATCCTGGAGATGGGCGAGGAGACAGGCTCGCCCGGGCTGCGCGCGATGTGCGAGGCGGCGCGCGAGGAGCTGGCCGCGGACCTGCTGGTGGCGTCGGACGGGCCGCGGCTGTCGGCGGACCAGCCCACCGTGTTCCTCGGCTCGCGCGGCGGGCTGCGCATCCACCTCGACCTGGCGCTGCGCGACGGCGCGCACCATTCCGGCAACTGGGGCGGGCTGCTGGCCAACCCGGCGACGATCCTGGCGAGCGCGATCGCGGGCATGGTGGACGCGCGCGGCCGCATCCTGGTGGAGCGGCTGCGGCCGCCGCCGATCCCGGACGACGTGCGCGCGGCGCTGTCAGGCGTCGCGTTGCGGCCCGGGGCGGACGAGCCGGCGATCAGCGAGGGCTGGGGCGAGCCGGGGCTGAGCGGGGCCGAGCGGCTGTACGGGTGGAACACGCTGGAGGTGCTCGCGCTGCACGCCGGCGACACGCGCGCGCCGGTCAACGCCATCCCTGGCGCGGCGGAGGCGGTGCTGCAGCTTCGCACCGTGGTCGGCACCGACGCGGACGGCGTGGCGGACGCGGTGCGCGCGCATCTCGACGCGCACGGCTTCGCGGCGGTGGGGGTGCGGGTGTCGAACCGGTTCAACGCGACGCGCACCGACCTGGGCAACCCGTGGGTCGGCTGGGCGGCGGAGTCGATCCGGCGCACCACGGGGCAGGCCCCTGCCCTGCTGCCGAACTTCGGCGGCTCGCTGCCCAACGACGTGTTCGCCGAGGTGCTCGGGCTGCCGACGCTGTGGATCCCGCACTCCTATCCCGGCTGCTGCCAGCACGCGCCGGACGAGCACCTGCCCGGGCCGCTCGCCGAGGAGGCGCTGCGGATCATGGCCGGGCTGTTCTGGGACCTAGGGGAGCCGGGCCGGCCGCCCGTTGCTCGCGCGGGGGTGGCGTCGTGAACGCGGTGTCGCCGGTGCGGGCGGGGTCGCCGCCGGGGCTCGCGCGGCTGATCGCGGCGACCTCGATCGGCAACGCGCTCGAGTGGTTCGACATCCTCGTCTACGGGTATTTCGCGGCCTACATCGCCGGCGCGTTCTTCCCGACGGGCGACCCGGCCACGTCGCTGCTGCTGACGCTGGGCACGTTCAGCGTCTCGTTCCTGGCGCGTCCGGTGGGCGCGCTGGTGCTCGGCGCCTACGCGGACCGGGTCGGGCGCAAGGCGTCCATGCTGGTCTCGCTCGTGCTGATGACGGGGGCGACGCTGGCCATCGCGGTCGTGCCCACGTACGCGTCGATCGGCGTGCTGGCGCCGGCCGTGGTGCTGGTGGCGCGGCTCGTGCAGGGGTTCTCCGCGGGCGGCGAGTTCGGCAGCTCCACCGCGTTCCTGGTCGAGCACGCCCCGCACCGGCGCGGCTTCGTCGGCAGCTGGCAGCTCGCCAGCCAGGGGTTCAGCACGCTGCTCGCCTCGCTGTTCGGCGCGGCGCTGACCGCGGGCATGGACCCGGCCAGCCTGCACGACTGGGGCTGGCGCATCCCGTTCGCATTCGGGGTTCTGGTAGGTCCCGTCGGCTTCTACATCCGCCGCCATCTCGACGAGCCGGCGCACGTGGCGCGCGCGGCCGGCGTCGTCTCGCCCACGCGCGAGGTGCTGTCGCGGCAGAAGGGGCGGGTTCTGCTCGCCATCGGCTGCCTCGCGGTGTCGACCGCGGTGAACTACATGCTGCTCTACATGCCGACGTACGCGGTCAAGACGCTGCACATGCCGCCGACGACGGGGTTCGTGGCGACACTGGGCGCGGGCGTGATCCTGACGGTGCTCACGCCGTTCTCGGGGATGCTGTCGGACCGGTTCGGCCGCACCGGGCTGATGCTGGGCTCGGGCGGGCTGATCCTGCTGGCGCTGTACCCGTCGTTCGTGCTGCTGAACGCGCACCCCACTGCGCCGGTGATCATCGCGGTGGTGCTCGGCCTGGCGACGCTGAAGTCCATCTACTTCGGGCCGCTGCCGGCGCTCATGGCCGAGCTGTTCCCGACGGAGACGCGCGCGACCGGCCTGGCGCTCAGCTACAACCTCGGGGTGACGCTGTTTGGCGGACTGGGGCCGGTCGTGATGGCGTGGCTCGGCGGGGTCGTCGGCGACCTGGCGCCCGCGTTCTGGCTGTCGGCGATCGCGTGCCTGAGCCTCGTGGCGCTCACGCTCGTCAGGGGGCGGACCACGCTCAGGTAAGGAAGGAAGCAGTTCTTTCTTGAAAGAAAGAACCAAAGAACTTTGCCCGTAAGCTTCTTGCCATTCCGGTTGGCATGGATCTTATGGGCAGAGTCTTTTTGCTTCTTTTTCTTCAGAAAAAGAAGGCCTTGCTTCCTGCCTTCAGCCGTTGCGGAACGTGTAGCTGTAGCCGTTCAGGGCGGGGGCGCCGCCGAGGTGGGCGTAGAGCACCTTGGAGCCGGCGGGGAAGTAGCCCTTCTGCACGAGGTCGATCATGCCCTGCATGGACTTCCCCTCGTAGACGGGGTCGGTGATCATGCCTTCGAGGCGGGCGGACAGGCGGATGGCCTCGACGGTCTCCTTCGAGGGGACGCCGTAGACGGGGTAGGCGTAGTCCTCCAGGAGCACGACGTCCTCGTCCGCGACATCGGCGGCGCCGATGAGGGCTGCGGTGTTGCGGGCGATGTCGAGGACCTGCGCCTTGGTCTGCGCGGGGGTGCAGGAGGCGTCGATGCCGATGACGTTGCGCGCGCGGCCGTCGGCGGCGAAGCCCACGACCATGCCGGCGTGGGTGGAGCCGGTGACGGTGCACACGACGACGTAGTCGAAGCGCAGGCCCATCTCGGCCTCCTGGGCGCGGACCTCCTCGGCGAAGCCGACGTAGCCGAGGCCGCCGTACTTGTGCACCGAGGCGCCGGCGGGGATGGCGTAGGGCTTGCCGCCTTTCGCGCGCACGTCCTCCAGGGCGTTGGTCCAGCTCTCGCGGATGCCGATGTCGAAGCCCTCGTCGACGAGCTGGGTCTCGGCGCCCATGATGCGCGAGAGCAGGATGTTGCCGACGCGGTCGTAGATGGCGTCCTCGTGCGGCACCCAGCTCTCCTGGATCAGGCGGCACTTCATGCCGATCTTGGCGGCGACGGCTGCGACCATGCGCGTGTGGTTGGACTGCACGCCGCCGATGGAGACGAGGGTGTCCGCGCCGCTGGCGATGGCGTCGGGGACGATGTACTCCAGCTTGCGCAGCTTGTTGCCGCCGTAGGCCAGGCCGGAGTTGCAGTCCTCGCGCTTGGCGTAGATCTCGACGGCGCCGCCGAGGTGGGCGGTCAGGCGGGGGAGGTGCTCGATCGGGGTCGGGCCGAAGGTCAGCTTGTAGCGCTCGAACTTGTCCAGCATCGGTGCGGTGTTCCCTGTCGTGGTGGCAGTCGCCGGACAATAGCAGCGTGGCCGCGGAAGGTGCTCTCGATGATGCGGGCGTGGCGGTCCTGGGTTCTGGTTGCAGGCAGTTTTCCGGGCTAGAAAGGCGGGCGGGCGCGGGATCGTGGAAGAATCTTTCATGGCTGGATCGCTGGACAGGATGGACCTGAGGATCCTGCGGCTGCTGCAGGCGGACGGGCGCATGGGCAACGCGGACATCGCCAGGCTGGTGAACACCAGCCCGGCGACGTGCCACCGGCGCACGCAGCGGCTGTTCGCCGACGGGGTCGTCTCGGCCGTGCGCGCGCAGGTCGACCCGGGCAAGGTGGGACGGGGATCGCTGGTGATGGTGGGCGTCGTGCTGGACCGCTCGACGCCGGAGAGCTTCGCCGCGTTCGAGGCGGCGGTGCGGGCGATGCCGGTGATCCTGGACTGCCACCTCGTGGCGGGGGACTTCGACTACTTCCTCAA
>JBPBQS010000218.1:0-10496 GCA_050920955.1 Janthinobacterium lividum
CAGCGGCTGAAGCGGCGCCGCGGCGCACTGGAGGACCAGGCGCGCGCCGCCCTCGCCGAGGCCGCCGCCACGGCGCGGTGCCTGCTGGTGCCGGCGACGACGCCTGCGGGCGTGCCGGTGCCGCTGGCGCTGGTCGACCTGCCCGACACCCTGCGGCGCAGCCTGGACACGGCGATGCTCACCCTGCCGGAGGCCGAGATGCGCGGCTTCGACCCGACCCTGCTGCGCCTCGACGGCCTTGCGGAGGCGGCGCTGGAGCGGGGCGGGGACGGCAGGGCGGCCGGCTGGATCGTGCCGGTGGACTTCGACTCGCTGACCCTGCGCCACCGGCGCGAGCGGTGCATGACGCAGCTGTCGGCGCTGCCCGCGGTGCTGCGGCAGAGGGTGACGCCGCTGCTGTCCCAGCTCCCGCGCTCGGTCTACCAGGCGCGCGTGGTCGACGCCCTGCGCATGCTCAAGGGCTACGGGCGCGCCGTCGGCATCGAGGTCGACGACCTGGACGCCCTGCCGTTCGATCCCAGGACCCGCACCGTCGGGCTGGTGCTGGTGACGGGCGCCGCGCTGTCGGACCAGCTGCGACGTCGCCGGTCCGCGGCGCTTGCCGCGACGCTGCAGCGACTGCGCGCCGAGTCGATCCGCGTGGTGGCGCGCGACACCGCCGGCCTGGCGGCGACCGACCTCGCCCGGCTGGGCGTGGACCTCGTGGTCAACGAGGCCGCCGAGACACGGCGCCGCTGAACCCGGCCCCTCCGCGCCCAGGACCTGTCACGAACCGCGCCTCCTCCCCGTTCCAGAGAAGGAGCCAAGGAACCTCCGCGAATGGATCCCAGGCCAGCCAGACGCCACCGATGCTAATTCGCAAAGTCTTTTTGCTTCTTTTTCTTCAGAAAAAGAAGGCCTTGCTTGCCCGCCTCCGCCGAGGAAAGGCTGCAGGCGGAACATTCCTCAAAACCTGAAGTGTGACCACAAGAGGGTGTTGCACCATCAACGCCCGTGAGCCCGCATCGGGTTCCACCCACCCGCCCCGCGCTACGCGACCAGCCGCAGCCTCGCCCTGCGCGGCAGCTCCAGCGGCAGCTCCGGCTCCCCCGCCGCCGGCGGCGCCGGCTCGACCTCGGGCGCCGGCAGCGCCTCGCCGAGGTGGTGCGCCGCCAGGCTCCGCGCGACGTAGTCCAGCGGCGAGGTGGCGAAGTCCACCGCCGCGTCGCCCTCGACCGCGCCAGCCGGCCCGAACTGCGTGCCTGCGAACGCCTCCACGAACGCGGCCAGCGGCACGCCGTGCTGCAGCCCGAGGCTGACCGCCTGGTTGAGCCCGTCCATCAGCCCGCGCGCCAGCGCCGACTCCCGCGGCAGGCTGACCTCGATCTCGCCCACGCCGCCGTCCGCGAACTCCCCGGTGCGCAGGAACAGCCGGTGCCCGCCGAGCGTGGCCTTCTGCACCGACCCGCTGTGCCGCGCCGGCATCTGCCGCCTGCGCGACGAGGCGGGCAGGGGCCCCGAGACCGCCTCCGGCCGCGCCGGCATCCGCGGCAGGAACGGCGCCACCGCGTCGTGCATCGCCGCGTGCGCCGCCACGTCCGCCGGCGTGAGCAGCGTGTCCCC
Organism: Janthinobacterium lividum; assembly: GCA_050920955.1. Lineage (GTDB taxonomy): Bacteria > Pseudomonadota > Alphaproteobacteria > Acetobacterales > Acetobacteraceae > CAXSEF01. The sequence continues at coordinate 1,603 of JBPBQS010000218.1, forward strand.
GCGCAGTACCAGCGCCAGCGCCGCTTCCGGCGACAGCGCCCGCGCCGCCAGCCTGCGCTGCGTCGCCTCCGTGAGCCCGCCCTCCGGCGTGACCGACGCGAACGCCGGCGCGATCCCCCCCGTCTCCAGCCCCAGCAGCGCGTCCGCCGGCCCCGGCGCCACGACCGCCGCCGCCCCCAGCTCCGGCAGCCCCCCCGCCGCCTCGCGCGCCGCCCGCGCCGCCTCCGCGAGCCCCGGCACCACGCACGCGCCGGGCGCCGCCGGCCACGACGGCTCGTGGCGCAGCAGGTCGCGCTGCCCGTCCGACATCACCACGTCCACCCGCGCCCGCAGCAGCGCCGCGAGGCACGCCGCCACGTCCCGCGCCGCCCCCGACGCGTAGTCCAACCCGAGCGAGGCCAGCACCGCGTCCAGCCCCGACAGCGCCACCCACGACCCCGCGCCGTCGATCATCCGCAGCGCCTCGGCGACCGTGTCCACCGCCGCCCCGAACCCCGCCACGTCGAACCCGCCCGCCTCCGCCCCGCCTGCCTCCGCGCCCCGCGCCGCCCGCCCGTGCTCCGCCGCGTCGTGGAACGCCGGCAGCGACAGCACGAACCCCGGCGCCTCGACCCGCTCGTCGCCCGCCGACGCCCACACCGCCTCGTTCGGCGCTGCCCTGCGGTGCAGCAGCAGCGCGTGCAGCCGCACGTCCAGCCCCGGCGCCTCGCCCAGCCGCGCCGCCCGTCGCGCCAGCGGCCTGACCCACGCCTCCGCCGCCTCCGCAAGCGACGCGCTGCGGTGGCCGGGCGCCAGCACCGAGAACGCCTCGGCCGCCGCCACGTCCCACGCCGCCGGCAGCGTCACCATCCGGGTGGGCGAATCCGGGTCGGCCCCCGCATGAAGGGTCCGCATCCGCACGCCACGCCAGATCGGGCTCGTTCTCATGGCCCCAGCCTATGCCGCCCCGCACGCCGCGGATACCGCATTTCGTGGTCCAACCCCACCCCGGACCACACAATGTTGTGGATAAACCTGTGGGCGGCTTGTACCCGAGAAGGCAAGCATGGGCTCTGCCCAAACCCGCCAGGGCGAGCCCCCTCGTCTGGCCCTTCCAATGGCCCAAGCGGGCCATCGGAACCTTTGGCCAGCCTCGCCCTGGACTGGCCTCACTTGAGGGAAGCCATCCAAGGGGCTTCCCTTGGCGGAGTTTGAGGCGGAGCCTCATGCTTGCCCGGATGGACCGGCGGCCCCCGTGCACGTATATCCCTGCCATGACCCTTGGCACCCGCCTGTTCACCTGGCTGCGCGGCACGCCTGTCGGCACCGACGACGCCGGCAACCGCTACTTCACCGAGCGCCGCCAGCGCCCCGGCTTCCGCCGCCGCCGCTGGGTGATGTTCGCCGGCGCCACGGAAGGCAGCGCGGTGCCGCCCGAGTGGCACGGCTGGCTGCACTACACGACCGACGCGCCGCTGACGGGGGTGCCGCGCCGCGCCTGGGAGAAGCCGCACCTGCCCAACATGACCGGCACGCCCGACGGCTACCGCCCGCAGGGCAGCGACTACCGCGGCGGGCGCACGGCGGCGTCCACCGGCGACTACGAAGCCTGGACCCCGGGGACCTGACGATGGCAACGACCAAGCGCAACCCCGCGGAGCTGCTGACCGGCGCCTGCGTGCTGGTGGTGGCGGCCGGCTTCCTGGCCTACGCGGTGGCCAACAGCGGGCGCAGCGGCGGCAGCGGCTACGAGCTGCACGCCGCCTTCGACCACATCGACGGCATGGGCGCGGGCTCGGACGTGCGCCTGGCCGGTGTGAAGATCGGCACCGTGCTCGGCACCGCGATCGACCCCAAGACCTACCTCGCCGACGTGACCCTCTCCGTGCGCGCCGACGTGAAGCTGCCCACCGACAGCAGCGCCGAGATCACCAGCGACGGCCTGCTCGGCGGCAAGTACCTGGCGCTCGCCCCGGGCGGCGCGGACGCCATGCTGCCGGCCGGCGGCACGATCACCGTGACGCAGGGCTCGGTCAGCCTGGAGCAGCTCCTCGGCAAGTTCATCTTCAGCGTCACCGACATGGTCAACGCCGTGAAGCCCCCCGCCGGCAAGCCCGGCGCCGACCCCGCCGCGGGCCCCGGCCTGAAGTGAGCGCCGCCGCGCCCGCGACGCCCTGGCGCCAGCCGGACGGCACGCCCGTCGCCTGCCGCGAGAAGCTGCGCGTGCTCGAGGAGAACCAGGCCGAGCTGCTCCAGGTGATGCAGGACGCCTTCGAGGACGCCGTGCTCATGGGCGTCGACGAGTCCGCGATGCGCGAGCACCTCGCCGCCACGGTGCGCGCCCTGCGCAGCCCGAACCGGGCGTGACCCCCCGCCGCGCCTCGCCCTTCCGCACGGCCGCGCCGTGCGCGCTCGCCCTGCTGGCCGCGCTCCCCCGCGCCCACGCCGCCGAAACCGTGCCCTCCCCCGTCCTGCCCGACCCCGGCACCTGGCTCTCCCGCCCCGTCGCCGAGCTGCGCGTGCTCGACAAGGTCGGCGCCCAGGCCACGCCCATGGTGCTGACGGCGGGGCAGGGGGCCGCGTTCCACTCCCTGACCGTGACCCTGCGTGCCTGCGCCGTGCGCCCGCCCGAGCTCCCGCCCGACTCCGCCGCCTTCCTCGACATCACCGACAGCCACGAGGGCCAGCCCGGCTTCCACGGCTGGATGTTCTCCGGCGAGCCGCAGATCGCCATGCTCGAGAACCCCCTCTACGACGTCCACCTGATGTCCTGCCGCGCCGACCCCGCCGCCGCCCCGCCGCCCCCGCCCGGACGCGCCCCGAAATGACCCCCCCCGACCCCGCCCTGCCGCCTCCCGAGCGCGCCGCCTTCCTGCTCGACGTCGATGGCACGCTGCTCGACATCGCCCCCACGCCCGAGTCCGTGGTCGTCCCCCCCACCCTCCTCGCCGACCTCGCAGCCCTGCGCGACCGCGTCGGCGGCGCCCTCGCCGTGGTCACCGGCCGCCCCATCGCCCAGATCGACGCGCTCCTCCCCGGCGCCCCCTACGCCATCGCCGGCGAGCACGGCGGCGCCACCCGCCACAGCCCCGGCGCCCCCGTCCGCCACGCCGCGCTGGCCGCCATCCCCGACGCCTGGCGCGAGGCCGCCGCCCGCATCGCCGCCGCCCACCCCGGCGCCCGCGTCGAGGAGAAGCAGCGCGGCCTCGTCCTGCACTTCCGCGCCGCCCCCGAGCACGGCCCCGCCCTCCACGCCGCCCTCCAGGCCCTGCTCGCCCCGCAGGCCGACGCCTTCCACCTGCTCGGCGCCAAGATGGCCTGGGAGATCCGCCCCGCCGGCGCCGACAAGGGCTCCGCCGTGCGCGCGCTGATGGCCGAGGCCCCCTTCGCCGGCCGCCTCCCCGTGTTCGTGGGCGACGACACCACCGACGAGGACGGCATCGCCGCAGCCCACGACCTCGGCGGCGTGGGCCTGCGCGTGCCGGACGCGTTCGGCGACCCGGACGGCGTGCGCGCCTGGATCGCCCGCCTCGCGAGGGCCGGCTGGGCGGGCGCCTGATGAGCCGCCTCGTCGTCGTCTCCAACCGCGTGCCCCCGCCGCGCGAGCGCACCCAGCCCGCCGGCGGCCTCGCCGTCGGCCTCAAGGACGCCATCGCCGGCCGCGACACCCTCTGGTTCGGCTGGTCCGGCAAGCAGTCCACGAACACCAGGCTCGCCGTCTCCCAGTCCGGCCGCCTCGCCTTCGCCACCATCGACCTGACCGACGCCCAGTACCGCGGCTTCTACCGCGGCTTCAGCAACGGCATGCTCTGGCCCCTCCTGCACGGCCAGCTCGGCCTCGCCGAGTTCCGCCGCGCCGACCTCGAGGCCTACCTCGCCGTCAACGCCCTGTTCGCCTCGGCCCTCTCCGGCCAGCTCCGCCCCGACGACGCCGTCTGGGTCCACGACTACCACCTGATCCCCCTCGGCGAGGCCCTGCGCGAGGCCGGTGCCACCCAGCGCCTCGGCTTCTTCCTGCACACCCCGTTCCCGCCGCCCTTCCTGTTCGACATGCTGCCCCAGGGCGAGCGCCTCCTGCGCGCCTTCGCCGCCTACGACGTGGTCGGCACCCAGACCGCCGACGACGCCGCCAACCTCAACGCCTGCCTCCAGGCCGCCGGCGTCGCCACCCGCGCCCAGGCCTTCCCGATCGGCATCGACCCCGCCGCCTTCGCCCGCGACGCCGAGCGGGCCGAGGGCGGCGCCGAGGACCGCCGCCTGCACGACAGCCTGGGCAGCCGCGCCCTGATCCTCGGCGTCGACCGCCTGGACTACACCAAGGGCCTGCCGCAGCGCCTGCGCGGCTTCGCCCAGCTCCTCGCCCGCTTCCCCGAGCACCGCGGCCACGTCAGCTACCTCCAGGTCACCCCCGTCTCGCGCGGCGACGTCTCCCAGTACCGCGCCCTGCGCCGCGAGCTCGACGAGCTGGCCGGCTTCATCAACGGCGAGCACGCCGAGTTCGACTGGGTCCCGCTCCACTACATCACCCGCTCCGTGCCCCGCACCACGCTCGCCGGCTTCCACCGCCGCGCCCGCGTCGGCCTGGTCACCCCGCTCCGCGACGGCATGAACCTCGTCGCCAAGGAGTACGTCGCCGCCCAGGACCCCGCCGACCCCGGCGTCCTCGTGCTCTCCCGCTTCGCCGGCGCCGCCCCCGACATGGCCGGCGCGATCCTGGTCAACCCCTACGACCCCGACGAGATCGCCGAGGCCATCCACGCCGCCCTCACCCTCGACGCCTCCGCCCGCCGCGAGCGCTGGGCCACCATGCACGCCGCCGTCACCATCCAGTCCGCCGCCGCCTGGGCCAGCGCCTTCCTCGCCGCCCTCGACGGGTCCTAGCCCCCGTCCCACGGCCCGGGACATGCCCCGCGTCCGCCCGCCGCCCCGCGTCTCACGCCCGACCGATAACCATGGTTTTCCAACGGGATGCCCGCGCCTTGTCCACAGGCCGCCGCCCCGCCGCACGCCCCGCCGCCCCGCCGCCGGCAAAAGGCGGTCACGCCCGCGTCACAATTCCACCGTCCAGAAATTACCCAACGCGATCAATAACCTGCGGCACGTCCATCAGCCTGCCCGTCAGCCCCCGGCGCCCCACCAGCGGCCCCCGAGGCCGGAAAACCGCGCCCCGTCAGCGCCTTACAGCCCCGCAGCGCCCCCCCCGGCACAGGCCCTCCCGCGATTGCCCACAGAGTTATCCACACGCCCCGGGGAAGCAGGCAAGGTTGAGGCTCTGCCTCAAACTCCGCCAAAGGCTGCGCCCTTGGAACGCGTCCCTTAAGTAAGTGGGATCAAAGGGTCCTCGGACCCTTTGCGGGTTCGGGCAGAGCCCGACCTTCCTTGGCCGGCCCCAGCATCGCCCGCAGCAGCATCGCCATCGCCCGCCCGTGCGGCGGCGTCAGCATCATGGCCCCGTTGAGCCGCCCCGCCGCGAACACCGCGCGCCGATGCGAGAACCGCCGGAACCCGTCCTCCCCGTGGTAGGCGCCCATGCCCGACGTCCCCCGCCCCCCGAACGGCAGCGACGGCTGCGCGCAGTGCAGCAGCGTCGCGTTCACCGCCACCCCCCCCGACACCGTCCCGTCCAGCACCCGCGCCCTCTCCGCCGCGTCGTCGCCGAGCACGTAGAGCGCCAGCGGATGCGGCCGCCCCGCCAGGAACCCGAGCGCCTCCCCCAGGTCGCGCACCGCCACCACCGGCAGCACCGGCCCGAAGATCTCGTTGCGCATCAGCGCGCAGTCCGCCGGCGCGCCGAGCACCACCACCGGCCCCATCCGCCGCCCCGCCGCGTCGTCGGCCGCCGGATGGCGCAGCAGCCGCGCCCCCCCCGCCTCCGCCTCGCGCAGCATCGCCTGCAGCCGCGCGTAGTGCCCGTCCGAGACGATCGCCGTGCAGTCCGGGTTGCCCGACAGCGTGGGCAGCATCCGCGCCGCCTCCGCCGCGACGAGGCCCGCGAACGCCTCCGCCCGGTCCGCGCGCACCAGCGCGTAGTCCGGCGCGATGCACGTCTGCCCGGCGCTGAACAGCTTGCCGACGGCGACGATCCGCGCCGCCCGCGCCAGGTCGATGTCGTCGCACACCACCACCGGCGACTTGCCGCCCAGCTCCAGCGTCACCGGCGTGAGCAGCTCCGCCGCCGCCCGCAGAACCTCGCGCCCCACCCCGGTCGACCCGGTGAACAGCAGGTGGTCGAACCCCAGCCGCACGAACGCCTCGCCCACGTCGCGCCCGCCCTGCACCACCGCCACCTGCGTCACGGGGAACACCTCGCCCAGCGCACGCTCCAGCACCGCGGAGAAGCGCGGCGTCAGCTCGGACGGCTTGAGCATGACCCGGTTGCCCGCCGCCAGCGCGTCGATCATCGGCGACAGCCCCAGCAGCAGCGGGTAGTTCCACGGCGAGACGATGCCGACGCAGCCCAGCGGCTCGGTGCGCACCCACGCCCGCCCGCGCTGGAACGCCATCGCCACGGGATGCCGACGCGGCCGCATCCACCCCGCCAGGTGGCGCCTGGCATGGGCGACCGCCGCGCGCAGCGGCACCAGCTCGGCGAGCATGGTCTCCGGCCGCGCCCGGTTCCCGAAATCCGCCGAGATCGCCTCGGCGAACGCCTCTCTCTCGCGCAGCAGCATCGCGTCGAGCCGCGCCAGCGTGTCCAGCCGCGCGCGCAGCGTCGGCGCCTCCCCGCCCGCGGCACGCTGCGCGGCGAGCAGCCCCTCGGCCCCGCTCACGACGCGCACGCCACGGCGGGGCAGGGCAGGGGCGCGAGCCTCCCGTCGAACGAGTCCAAATAAATTGACATTGTCCCAGAAAGTGTTAACAAAAGGTTAACGGCATGGGGGAACCGAGATGATCGTTCAGACGGCGTTAACCACCGTGTTCGCCTCGGTGCTGTCGATGCTGGTGGCCTCCTTCGGGCTGCCCCGCATCGCCTACACCCTGCCGGACCGGCTGGCGGTGTTCACGTCGCACAACTCCGCGTTCGGCGTCGAGACGGTGCTGCACGAGGCGATGGCAGGCCTGCGGGCGCCGTAGTCCCCGCCAGGCAGCGAAGGCCGCTCCTCCACGAAGCGCCTCCCCGCAGCGGGATCAAGGGGCCTCGGGCCCCTTGCGGGTCCGGGGCAGGGCCCTGCCTTGCCGTCCCGCCGTCATATCGACTGACGCGCCAGCCCCGAGCGCACCAGCAGCCACTTCGTGTACTCCCACGCCAGCAGCCGCAGCGCCCCCGCCCCGTGCGCGCGCATCGCCGGCGGCAGCACCGCGTCCGGATGCAGCGTCGCTTCCGGCAGCGCCCACCCGATCTCCGCCAGCGCCCGCGGCATGTGGTAGCCCGCCGTCACCACGATCAGCGAGCGCACGCCGTTCGCCCGTGCCCACGCCGCCGTCTCCGCCGCGTTGCCCAGCGTCGAGCGCGCCTGCCGCCCCAGCGTGACGCGCGCGGCCAGCGGCCCCGGATCCACCCCCGCGCGCCGCGCCAGCTCCCCCAGCTCCGCCCCCGGCGCCACGCCGGAGACCAGCAGCAGCCGCGCCCGCCCCTCGGCCAGCAGCCGCAGCGCCAGCTCGATCCGCTCCGCCCCCCCGGTCAGCGCCACGATCCCGTCCGCGTCCGGCGGCGCCTCGCCCGGCTGCAGCGCGCCGCGCACGAACCACGCGAGCCCCGCTCCCCACGCCAGCACCGCCGCCAGCGCCAGCGCCCCCGCCAGCCGCACCAGCCGCCCGCCCCCGCGCCGCCCCGCCCGCCCCGCCGCCACGGCCCCTGCGTCGTCCGCCCCGCCCGTCACGGCAACCGCCGCAGCCAGCGCCGCACGGTGAACTGCGCCGTGCCCCAGCCGATCGCCGCCGCCAGCAGCGGCAGCACCGGCAGCGCCCCCCAGATCGTCGCCGGCAGCACCTCCATCCCGCCTGCCGCCTCCGCCCCCGCCGGCGCCGCGAACGGCGCCGCCAGCGACGCCAGCCCCAGCAGCACCGGCAGCGCCGCCAGCGCCCCCGCCGCGGCGCCCCCGCCCGCCAGCAGCGTGGCGCGCGCCGCGAACCGCCCCGCGATGAAGCCGTCCGTGGCGCCCAGCCCGTGCACGATCCCGATCGCGTCGCGCCGCGCCGACAGCCCCGCCCGCGTCGCCACCGCCACCACCGCCGCCGCCACCCCGGCCACCACCACCAGCGCCGCCGCGGCGCACGCCTGCAGCGAGCGCGCCAGCGCCCCCAGCCTGCGCATCCAGTCCCCGTTGCGCTCCACCAGCGTCCCCGGCGCCGCCTGCGCCAGCCGCGCCGCGAGCCCGTCCGCCGCGTCCGCGCGCAGCCGCACCTCGATCACCCCCGGCAGCGGCAGCGACAGCGTGCCGCCCGCCCCCAGCCACGGCCGCAGCAGCTCGCCCAGCTCCGCCTCGCCGAGCAGGTGCGCCGACGCCACCCCCGGCTGCGCGCCCAGCAGCGCCCGCACCGCGTCCACCCGGTCGACGCCCCCCGTGACCGACGGCGCCAGCGGATCGGGCACCTGCACCGTGAGCACCGCGCCCGCCCCCTCGCGCCACCGCAGCGCCAGCGACGACGCCGCCACCGCCCCGGCCAGCGCCAGCGCCGCGAGGAACGCCATCGCCGCCACCAGCCCCGGCAGCAGCCGGTCCGACCGCGCGCGCCGCAGCCCCAGCGCGTCGAACCGCCTGCGCCGCTCCGCCCGCGCCGAACGCCCCCCCGGATCGTGCCCCGAGTCGCGCCCCGGCCGCGCCCCGCTCCTGTCCGCCGCCTCAGGCATCGGAGACCAGCCGCCCGCGGTCCAGCCGCAGCGCGCGCCCCGGATGGCGCTCCACCAGCCCCTCGTTGTGGGTGGCCACCACGATCGTCGTCCCCAGCCTGCGCATCTCGCCGAGCAGCTGCAT
>JBPBQS010000286.1:0-10477 GCA_050920955.1 Janthinobacterium lividum
CCGACACCAGCCCCGTCACCGCGTGCACCACCCGCGCCGCCGCCTCTCCCGCAGCCCCGGCCGCCCCGGCCAGCGCGCCCGCGATCCCCGCGCCGGCTCCAGCCGCCGCATTGTCGGAACCGGGCCCCGCAGGCATCATGCCGCCCGTGCCGCCAGCAGGCAGCCCGACCGCTGCCGCCGCCTCCGCGGCCGCCCCCGACCCGGAGCCGTGGATGTTCGAAGTGCCCATGCCGTCCATGCGTCCCGCCCTCCGCAGCCTGCGCCGCGCGATCCGGCGGCACGCCGCGTCCTCCATACCCCGGCTCGCGCCCGCTGTCCTCCCCCGCGCGCCGACACGCGCCGCAGCCGCCCTCGCCCTGGCCGCCCTGTCGCTCGCGGGCTGCGACGGCTCCGACGACCCCAACCGCTTCCCCCCGGCCTGCCCGGGCTCGGCGATCCTGGCGGACGCCGCCGACATCACCCGCACCGACGGCCGCGGCCACGACATCACCGACACCGTCATGGACGGGCGCATCACCGGCATGCAGGGCGCCTGTCGCGACTCCCCCGACCGCAAGGCTCTCGACGCCACCATCCGCGTCGGCATGGACGTGGGCCGCGGCCCCGCCGCCACCGGCCGCACCGAGAAGGTCGCCTACTTCGTCTCCGTCGAGCGCGACGGCCGCATCCTCGACAAGCAGGTCATGACGCTCGACGTCGCCTTCCCCGCCAACACCGACCGCGTCCACGTGGAAGGCGAGGCGATCCCCCTCCGCTTCCCCCTCTCCAAGGGCGTCACCGGCGCCGCCTACAGGATCCTGATCGGCTTCCAACTCACGCCGGAGCAGCTCGCGGCGAACCGGGCGCGCGGCCCGCGTTGAGGCCCGTGCTGCGCCCGTCACGGGCCTGACGTCGAAGCGGAGATGCGGCCATGACCGACACACGATACACGCGCGAACACCTCTGGGTCCGCCTGGAGGACGACGGCACCGTCACCATCGGCCTCACCGACCACGGCCAGGACACCCTCGGCGAGGCCAGCTTCGTCGAGCTGCCCGAGCTGCACCGCGAGCTGGTCGAGGGCGAATCCTGCGGCTCTGTGGAGGGCCCTGGCGGCCCGGTCGACCTGTTCTCGCCGCTGGAAGGCTCGGTGTCCGAGCTGAACGAGCTGGTGGTCGAGGACCCCGGCCTGATCAACCGCGACGCCGAGGGCGAGGCCTGGCTGTTCCGCATGGAGATCGAGGACCAGGACGAGGAGTTCGAGGCCCTGCTCGACGACGCGGCCTACGAGAACCTGCTCGACAGCCTCTGAAGAGAAAGCAAGGCCAAAGGCTCCGCCTCTGGACTCTGCCAAAGGCTGCGCCCTTGGAACGCACTACTTAAGGAAGGCCGGTCCAGGGCGGCTCGCCCTGGCGGGTCCAGGGCAGAGCCCTGGCCTTCAGGCCGCGCGCTTCGCCAGCGCCTGCGGCAACCCGGCGATCGCCCTGTCCACCAGCGCCGCGTCCGCCTCCGGCGTCAGGTCCCGCGCAATGACCTGCTGCGCCGCCCGCGTCGCCACGTCGATCGCCGCCGCCCGCACCTCGGCCACCGCCGCCTTCTCCGCCGCCGAGATGCGGTCCAGCGCCATCCGCTCGCGCCGTGCGCCCGCCGCCTGCGCCTCGACCTGTGCCTGCTCGGTCACCCGCGCGGCCTCGGCATGCGCCCCGGCCAGCAGGGCCGCCGCCTCCGACGCCGCAGCATCGCGCTCCGCGGTCGCGGTGCGCAGCATCGCCTCCGCCTCGCGCCGCAGCCGGCCGACCTCGTCCAACTCCGCCCGGATCGTGTTTGCCCGCCCGTCCAGGATACCGATCAGCACCTTCCAGAGCCGGGCGCCGAACAGCACCACGAACAGCACGAAGGCGATCGCCACCCAGGTGCGGGGATTGCTGAACAGGGACTCGTGCATGGCGCCTCGCTCGTGGCCGGCCCGACCGCCGGACCCTGCCGTATGTTCGATCACCGCCCGAAACACCCGGCACGGCGAGATACCCAAACCCTGCCGATACCCCGCCTACGCCCGGAAATCCGTCCCCGGGGCAGGCAGGAACCGGAAGCGTAGCGCTTCCGGCCGGAAGGTCAGGCCGCCCGGCGGGCCCTCTCGGCCAGCACGTCGTCCGTCGCCGCCTGAACCGACGCCTGGTTCGGCTCGCTTCCAGTCAGACGCGCCACCACCAGCGACGCCGTCCCCGTGGCCACCTCGCGCAATGCGCCCATCGCCTGGGCACGACCCTCGGCGATCCGCGCTTCCGCCTGCGCGAGCTGCGCATCCAGCCGCGCGTTGCTGTCCGCCGCCGCCGCGGACGCCCGCGCCTTGGCCTCCTGCGAGGCCGCGTCGACCTGCGCCTGCGCCTTGGCCTGCACGGAGCGACGCGAGGCCGTCAACTCGGCAACCGCCGCGTCGGCCTGCGCCTTGGCCGTGCGCGCAACCTCCAGGTCACCGGTGATCGACGCCTGACGGGCGTCGATCACCGCGCCCATCCGCGGCAGAACCCAGCGCGCGCACAGCATGTAGAACCCGATGAAGATCACCGCGCCCCACACCACCTGGCTGAGCAGCAGGGGATTGCCGAAGTCAAGCTGCGGCATCCCCTTGGGCGCCGCCTCCTGGGCCAGCGCCGCTCGGCCGCCGGCCAGGAGCGCCGGCACGGACGCGGCCGCGAACAGCGCCCGCGTGGCAGGCCCCGCCTGGGATCGGACCATGGACGTCACCGACCCGTGTCTGCTCAGGTGAACAGGATCAGGAACGCGATCAGCAGCGCGAAAAGCGCCACGGCCTCCGTGAGGGCGAAGCCGAGGATGCCCATCGGGAATACGATGTCGCGCGACGCCGGGTTGCGCGCGACGCTGGAGATCAGCGCCGAGAAGATGTTGCCGATGCCGAGTCCGACGCCGAACAGGGCGATGGTGGCGATGCCGGCACCGAGATACTTTGCGGCTGCGGGATCCATGGGATCATCCTTCAGGAATTGGCCAGACGCGCTGGCACGGGAAGAGCGAAGACGGAAGGCAGGCGTGACCCGCGTGCTGGCGGATCAGGCCGTCGGGCGGCACGGCGTCAGTGCAGGTGCACCGCGTCGTGCAGGTAGATGCAGGTCAGGATCGCGAACACGTAGGCCTGCAGGAAGGCCACCAGGAACTCGAAGCCCATCAGCACCACGTTGATCAGCACCGGGCCAAGCGAGACCGCGTCCCACAGGATCGACGCGCCGCCAAGCATGATGGTGAAGGTGGCGAACACCTCCAGCATCACGTGCCCCGCCACCATGTTGGCGAACAGACGAATGGACAGGCTGACCGGCCGCGAGAGGTAGGAGATCACCTCGATCGGAATGATCAGCGGCGCCAGGATCTTCGGCGCGCCCTCGGGCATGAAGTAGGTCAGGAAGAAGTGCTTCCCGTTCTCGCGGATCGCCACGAAGGTGACGAACACGATCACCATCACGGCCAGCGCGCCGGTGACCGCGATGTGGCTGGTGTAGGTGAACGCGTAGGGGAACAGCCCGAGCACGTTGCCCATCAGCACGAAGAAGAACAGCGCGAACGCGAACGGGAAGAACCGCACGCCCTCCGGCCCGATCTGGTCGGTGGCGAGCTTGAGGCAGAAGTCGTAGCTGATCTCCGCCGCCGCCTGGAGCCGCCCGGGCACCACCCGTGCCGGCCGCGCCCCGTAGTACATGAACGCCAGAACCAGGGCCACGCCGACCAGCATGAACAGGTTGGACTGCGTGAAGTTCACCGAGCGCCCGATGGCCCCCAGGCTGTTGTGCAGCTCGAACTGCCCAAGCGCGTCGATCGTCGGTTGGCCAGCAGCCGCCACGGAACCATCCCTCTCGTTGCGCGCCATCTCGGCACGCTCGCCCGCATCCCGGCCCGCAGACCGCCTAGTCCGTCCCGTGGTCCCGCGGCGCCATGGCCGCAGGCCCCGAATTCCGCCCGCCGAACGGCCCCTTCGGACCCAGCAGCCGCCACACGTTGGCAACGCCCGCCGCCCCGCCGAGCACCACCGACAGGATCAGGAACAGCGGCAGCGTGTGCAGCCAGCGGTCCAGTAGCCAGCCGAGACCCACCGACACGATCAGCGCGGAGACCAGCTCCACGCCCACCCGCACGCCCACGCCCATCGCCGACGTGCCCGCCGGTCCCCCCGGCGCGTCCGCCACGGGCGCATCGAGCCCCTGCTTCCGCCGGGCGACGCGCAGGCGGTCCTCGAAGGATGCCGGGTCGCCCATGTCCTCGTCCAATCCGTCGTGCGGGAAAGCCCGCCTGAAGGCGTCGGCTTGCTACCGGCGGGTTACCAGGGTGTCAAGGTCGCGCGAGCCCGCCGCCACCCCGCCAGACAGCGGAACGCCCCCCGCGGGCCGGAACGCCGTCGCCCCGCACACCCTCGCCGGGCCGGGGCCGAAGCCTGCGCCCCGCCGCCTACTTCGCCCCAGCGCCGGCCCTCGCGCAGATCTCGTCCTGCGACCCGGCGCCCCCCGACACCCCCACCGCGCCGACGAGCTTGCCGTCCTCCACCAGCGGGATTCCCCCGCGCGACGCGATCATCCCGTCCAGCGTCGCGACGTAGGGCAGCCCGCCCTGCAGCGCGTCCTCGTACGCCCGCGTCTCGCGCCGGAACGTCGCCGCCGCGCGCGCCTTGTGCTCGGAGATCGCGACCGAGGCGAGTTGCGCCCCGTCCATCCGCGCGAACGCCACCAGGTTCGCCCCCGAGTCCACGACCGCGACGTTCATCTTCCACCCGCGCGACGCGCACTCCGCCACCGCCGCGGCCACCACCGCCTGCGCCCGCTCCAGCGCGATCGGCGCCCCATACGGCACGTCGAACGGCATCTTCTCCGGCACCACGTCCTGCGGCCGCACCGCGGCGGGCGGCGCCGGCTGGGCGAACCCCGCCCCCGGAACGGACAGCACCAGCACGCAGCCGGCCGCGATCAGGCGTGACCTCATGGACGCATCCCCCTTGCCTTGTTGGCGCGCCCCGACCCGATTCGGCCGCGACCGCGCGCCCCAGCCTAGGTCGGCTCCCCCCGCCTTCGCCATGCGCGCCCCGGCTTTCCGCGACGGGCGCATCACGCGCGACCGTGCGGCGTGACGCCGCCTTCGCGCCCGCGGTATAAGCCCGCGACTCAGCAGGGACCGGGAACCATGACAACGCAGCCAGCAGCAGTGGCCCAGCCTCCCGGGCCCGTCCCCGCGATCGACGCGCGCCCGTTCTGGTTCCTGCGCCACGGCGAGACCGACTGGAACGCCAACGGCCTGTCGCAGGGCCGCACCGACGTGCCCCTGAACGCCCGCGGCCTCGCCCAGGCCCGCGAGGCCGCCGCCGTCCTCGCCGCCCAGACCGCGCAGCGCGTCACCGCCGTCGTCTCCTCGCCGCTGGTCCGCGCCCGCGTCACCGCAGAGATCGCCGCCGCCGCCCTCGGCCTGCCCGTCGCCTTCGACCCGGACCTGCAGGAGGTCTCCTTCGGCGAGCAGGAGGGCCTGCCCATGGGCGACTGGTACGACAGCTGGATCGCCGGCGACTACACCCCCGCCGGCGCCGAGCCCTTCGCCGCGCTGCGCGCGCGCATCGTCCCCGCCGTCAACCGCGCCCTCGCGCAGCCAGGCCCCGTCCTCGTCGTCGCCCACGGCGCCCTGTTCCGCGCCGTGCGCTCCGCCATGGGCCTGGCCGTCAACGTCCGCACCCCGAACGGCCTGCCCATGTGGTGCGAGCCCTCCGACACCGGCTGGACCCTGACCGCCGTCTCCTGACCACGAGGCTCAGGTCGATCTCGGCCTGTCAAGCCGGAGACGCTGCGAGCGGCTCGGCCCGTGTCTGGACAGCCACGATGCCTACCCTCGAAGCGCGGCGGCCTGGGCGCCCTGCATGACCGGGCAAGGTGTTCGAGCGAGTCCAGCAGGACCTGCGCCCAGCCCTGGCAACGGCTGCCGCGCTCGGCCGCGATGGAGGCGACGCGCTCGGCCGCGGAGATGGCGTAGGGATCGATCTGAAGCAGTTCCGCGTAGGCATCCAGCGCCGGCTCGGCCTCGTCGAGCATCTCGTGGCACTGGCCGAGGTTGAACAGTGCGATCTCGCTGGAAGGCGGTCCGAGGCGGTGGGCCTCGCGGTGAACCGGGATCGCCTCGGCGTATCGTTCGAGGGCGATCAAGGCCTCGCCGAGATGCAGCCAGGCGCGGGGGTCCAGCGGGGCGGCCGCGACCAGCTGGCGGGCGCGCCGCTCCGCCAGCGCAAGGTCGCCCAGCACCTGCGCCTCGCGCACCCGGCTTTCCAGCACCGGCCAGAGGATCTCGGCCGCGGCGAGCTGCTCGGCCTCGCTCCCCGGGACGAGGCCCCGGGCGAAAGCCTCGGCGCGGTCCATGTCGTCGGTCATGCCGCGCAGGTCGCCGTTCAGCATCGGCAGGAACGCGCGGACGCGATGGAAGCGGCTCATGACGTGGTCGGCCTCGAAGCGGGGCAGGCGAGCGACCGCGCATTCGACCAGACGATGATGGACCTGCACGGCCTCGGCCAAGCGGGCAGCGTCGGGACGGAACTTGGCGTGCGCGAGAACCAGGTGGTAGCTCGCGGTGACGGCAGCCACCGAGCCCGCGGGAAGCGAAGGCAGCAGCTCCCTGAACAGCCGGCCGAAGATGTTCTCGCCGCGGTCCAGCGCGAGGCTGGCGGCGGCAAGGGTGCCGGTGACCCGGAGTGCCGCAGCCGTGTCGGCATCACCGGGCGGCGTGGGAAGCTGTGCAAGGCGGCCGATCAGCGCGTGGAAGCAGAGTCGGTGCAGCAGCCAGACGAGACGCTCGCGGGCATCCAGCGGCATTGTGTCATACCGTGCGACACTCTCGCACAGCGCTGCCCAGCGCTCGGTGCGCTGGCGGGCGGGCACTTCGTCCGGCGCTGCGAGGGCAACCGTGACGTCGGCGGCGGCGGCGGCGAGCGCAACCTTGGCCCTGTGGCTGGTCGGGACGAGGCTGTTGAAACGCGGCAAGGGCCTGCCTTCGGCATGGCTGCACCAGGCAAGCTCGATGCCCCAGGGGATGATGCAATCCCGCCCGCCCGGCCGCGCCAGATTGATCCAGCCCTGGTTCAGCCAGGCCCGGAACGGCAGCGGAACGGGCAGCCTGTCCGGCTGCCCATCCATGCTACCACATGACAGGCACGAGTGCGGACGGCTTCAGGGTCTCGAGACGCTTGATGCTCTTCGTCATGAAACGGCCTTTCTGGTGTCAGCGGAACAACCGCAGGCTGCTTTCTGCAGCCAGGCAAGGCTATGAAGGCTGACCCGGCAACGCCAGAAAAAAGCTGGGAGGACAAATATTCCGCATTGGTTTGAGCATCTTGCAATGCATCGAAGCGGTGGGATGCCTCGCTCCTGATCCGGCACGCAGAGGTTGCGTTTGCACCGGAGTCGACCAGAACCCGAGATCTGAAGCGCCGCCGGCATGACCGCAACCGCCGGGACAGGGAGCGCCCCGGGGCAGCAGGACAGCGGGCGCTCCCGAAACCTCTGCCGTGGCAAAGCGGCGCCGCGATCGCGCCCTCGACCCTCACGCCGCCCCCGCCTCCGTCTCCCGCTCCGTGATCTGCCGCCCGAACAGGCTCCCCACCAGGTCCGCCAGCAGCAGCGCGCTCCGCCCCCGCACGTCCAGGAACGGGTTCAGCTCCACCACGTCCACCGACGTCACCATCCCCGAGTCGTGCAGCATCTCCATCACCAGGTGCGCCTCGCGGTACGTCGCCCCCCCCGGCACCGTCGTCCCCACCCCCGGCGCCAGCACCGGGTCCAGGAAATCCACGTCCAGGCTGACGTGCAGCATCGCCCCCGCCGCCGCGACCTTGTCCAGGATCCGCCGCAGCGGCACCGCGACCCCGAACTCGTCGATCACCCGCATGTCCACCACGTCGATGCCGCGCGCCCGCAGCGCCTGGCGCTCCGCCCGGTCCATAGAGCGTATCCCGAACAGGTGCAGGTCCCCCGGCGCGATCCCGCACGCGACGCTCTCCTCGCCGAACACCGCTTCCAGCCCCGCCTCCCCGCACAGCAGCGCCGCCGACATCCCGTGCATGTTCCCCGACGGCGTCGTGTCCGGCGTGTTGAAGTCCGCGTGCGCGTCCAGCCACAGCACCACCAGCGGCCGCCCCGCCTCGCGCGCATGCCGCGCCACCCCCGTCACGCTGCCCATGCTCAGGCTGTGGTCCCCGCCCAGGAACACCGGCACGGCACCTTGCCGCATCGCCTCCTGCGCCCGCCCCGCCAGCAGCCGCGACCACGCCGCCACCTGCCCGAGGTTGCGCGCCTGCGCCTCCGGCAACGCCCCCGCGACCACGATGGGCTCTGGCACCGCCAGGTCCCCCCAGTCCTCCACCGAGAGGCCCAGCTCGCGCAGCCCGTCCACCAGCCCCGCCACGCGCAGCGCCACCGGCCCCATCACCGCGCCGCGCTGCCCCGCCCCGGCATCCACCGGGGCGCCGACCACCACGACCTTCATGCGGGCAGAGAGAAGCAAGCAAGGCCAAAGGCTTCGCCTCTGGACTCCACCAAAGGCTCGCCTTTGGAAACCATCACTGAAGATCCCTTAATCAAGTGCGGGTCCGGGGGCGCCTGCCCCCGGCGGGTCCAGGGCAGAGCCCTGGCCTTCCCTAGCCCAGCAGGTCCTCGACCACGATCGGCGTGTGCCTTACCCGCACCCCCGTCGCGTGGAACACGGCGTTGGCGATCGCCGCCGGCATCCCCACGATGCCGACCTCGCCCACCGCCTTGGCCCCGATCGCGTTCACCACGCGGTCCTCCTCGTCCACCATCTCGACCACGACCTCGCCGATGTCGGCGCTCGTGGAGATGTGGTAGCCGGCGAGGTCCTGGTTCGCGAACCGCGCCCGCTTGCGGTCCACCCGCGTCTCCTCGAGCAGGGCGAAGCTCGCCCCCCACACCATGCCGCCGGCCAGGTTGGAGCGCGCCGTCCTCGGGTTGATGATCTTCCCGCACGCGAACGCGCCGACCATGCGCGCCACCCGGATCGTGCGCAGCAGCGGATCGACGTGCACCTCGGCGAACTGCGCCCCGAACGAGTAGGTCGCGTGCGTCTTCGTCACCGGCCCGTCGAACGCCATGCCGCCGAGCAGGCCATACTGCATCTTCGCAGCCTCCATCGTGTCCGGCTTCCACTCCGCCGACGCCTCGATCGACCCCGCCGGCGACGCCTTCAGCACCTCGTCCAGCGTGTGCGCCACACCGTCCGCGCCGACGACATGCCCGCCCGCAAGCTGCAGCCCCGCCACGTCGTGCCCCGCGAACGGCCCGCCCTCGCCAACCGCCACCGCGAGGATCTTCGCCCGCAGCGCCACCGCCGCCATGTGCACCGCCGAGCCCGCCGAGCCCGTGGTGATCGACCCGCCCGACACCGGCCCGGACGGCAGCGTGCTGTCGCCCAGCTCCACCCGCACCCGCTCGTCGGCAACCCCCAGCACGTCCGCCGCCACCTGCCCGAGCACGGTGTAAGCCCCCGTGCCCACGTCGTGCGCCGAGGTCCGCACCCGCAGCGTCCCGTCCGCCGCCAGCACCACCTGCGCCGCCGACGGCGCCATCGCCGACGGATACGTCGCCGTGGCGCAGCCGTAGCCCACGAGCACCCCGTCCGCTGTGGTCATCGACCCCACGCCCGGCGTGCGCTTCTCCCACCCGAACCGCGCGGCGCCCCGCTTGTAGCACTCCACGAGCGAGCGGCTCGACCATGGCAGCTTCGTCACCGGATCGACCGCCGGCTCGTTCTTCAGCCGCAGCTCGATCGGGTCCATGCCCAGCGCCACCGCCAGCTCGTCCACCGCGCTCTCGAACGCGAAGAACGACGGCGCCTCCGCCGGCGCACGCTGGAACCCCGGCGTGTTCACGTCGGTGGCGATCGTGGACTCCTTCGTGCGGATGTTGGCGATGTCGTACATCCGCGCCGTGACGTTCGTCCCAGGGAACGCGACGTGGTCGATCTCGGAGCTCTGCCCCACCGCCTCGTGCACCAGCGCCACCATGCGCCCGTCGCGGTCGGCGCCCAGCGCGATGCGGTTGCGCGTCGCCGGCCGGAACGAGCCCACCGTGAACATCGCGTCGCGCGGCACCACCAGCTTCACCGGCCGCCCGAGCCTGCGCGCCGCCGTGGCGATTAGGACCGTGTGCGCCAGGATCGTCGCCTTGCCGCCGAACGCCCCGCCCACGTAGGGCGACACGACATGCACGTCGTCGACCGGAAGCCCGAAGATCTCCGCGAGCCCCTGCCGCTGCCCGATCACCCACTGCGACGGGCACTCCACGGTGAGCTTGCCGTCGTTCCAGCTCGCCGTGGTGGCATACAGCTCCATCGGGTTGTGGTGCTGCACCGGGGTGACGTACTCCTCGTCGACCCGCACCGCCGCCGACGCCAGCGCCGCGTCCGCGTCGCCGACGCGCACCGCCGGCTTGTCCTCGCTCTCCGTCACGCG
>JBPBQS010000010.1:0-10466 GCA_050920955.1 Janthinobacterium lividum
CGGCGTGGAGGCTGGCGGCGGTGGCGGCGGCGGTGATCGGCGTGCTGCTGGGGGGCGACGCGGTGCCGCGGCGGGCGCGGGCGCTGCTGCCGTTCGCGCTGGGGGCGGTGTCGGGGTGGTGGCTCGCGGGGGCGCCGCTGCATGGCGCGCGGCTGCTGCACGGGGTCACGGCGGCGGCGCTGCTGGGGGCGGCGATGGACGTCGCGGCGCGCAGGCTCGGGCGCGGGGCAGGGGCGTCGCGCGGCGGGCGGGGGCGGAAGGATGCGGGCGTTGCGCCGGCGGTGGCGGGGCCGGAGGGGGTCGTGGTGCTGGCGGCGGCGCTGGCGCTGGGCGGGGGGCTGCTGGCGGCAGGCGTGGGCGCGGGGTCGGGGGCGTTCGCGGCGGCGCTGGTGGCGGTGGCGGCGGCGGCGGCGCTTCTGCCGGGGCCGGAGGGGGTGGCCGGGCTGGCAGCGGGCGTGCTGGCGGCGGGGATGGCGGCGGCGCTGGGGCAGGGGCACTGGCTGCGGCTGCCGATCGCGGAGGACTGGGCGGTGGACGCCGCCGCGCTGTCGCCGCTCGTGGTCGTGGCGCTGGGGGGGAGGCTGGCGCGGCGGTGGGGGGCGGTCGGGCCGTGCGGGGCGGCGGCGGCGCTCGGGGCGGTGGTGATGGGGCTGGCGCGGTGGCGGTAAGGCAAGGAAGCATGGGCTCTGCCCAAACCCGCAAAGGGTCCGAGGACCCTTTGATCCCCTTACTTAAGTAAGGGATTCCAAAGGCAATTGCCTTTGGCGGAGTTTGAGGCAGAGCCTCATGCTTGCTTTCTGCTAGGCGGCGGCCTTCGACGGTGTCGGCGAGAGGGCCTCGATCAGCTCGGCCTTGACGGCCTCGGCGCGCTCGTTAGGGATCTGGCAGGTGCCGGCGGCGCGGTGGCCGCCGCCGCCGTAGCCCAGGCAGACCGCGCCGACGTCGACCGGGGAGTTGCGGTCGATGATCGACTTGCCGATCGCGAAGACGGTGTTCTGGCGCTTCGCGCCCCACAGGACGTGGGCCGAGATGTCGCACTCGGGGAACATGGCGTACACGGCGAAGCGGTTGCCGGCGTAGATGGTCTCCTCGTCGCGCAGGTCGACCACGGCGAGCGTGTTGTGCACGGTCGTGCAGCGGCGGAGCTGGTCGGCGAAGGCGTCGCGGTGGGCGGCGTAGAGCTCCACGCGCTCGCGCACGTCGGGCAGGGCGAGGACCTCGTCGATGGAGTGGTCCCGGCAGCGCTCAATCAGGTGCATCATCAGGTCATAGTTCGAGATGCGGAAGTCGCGGAAGCGGCCGAGGCCGGTGCGGCTGTCCATCAGGAAGTTCAGCAGCACCCAGCCCTGGGGGTCGAGGATCTCCTCGCGCGAGTACTGGGCGGAGTCGGCCTGGTCGACGGCGGCCATCAGCTCGTCGCTGACGCGCGGGAAGGCGGCCTTGCCGCCGAAGTGGCGATACACGACGCGCGCGGCCGACGGGGCATCGGCGTCGATCACCTGGCCGGGGGCGGTGGCCGCGCCGTTGCGCATGGTTTCGCTGTGGTGGTGGTCGAAGGACAGGAAGGCGCCGGGGACGTAGGGGAGGTTGGTCACGATGTCGCGGCCGGTGATCTCCACCTTGCCGTCCTGCATGTCCTTGGGGTGGACGAACTTGACCTCGTCGATCAGGTCCAGCTCGCGCAGGAGCATGCCGCAGACCAGGCCGTCGAAGTCGCTGCGCGTGACGAGGCGATGCTTGGGGGTCGTCATGGAAAAGGGGCACCCGTCCGGTTGAGTGCGGCCACCATGACGGGGAAAAGCTAAGGCGGGGTTACGGCGCGGCACCATGGTCCGCGGGTGGCGCGGACGGACTCGGCCGACGCATCGGGAGCGGGCCGGCAGGGCGGCGCGGACGCCAGGCGAACGCCGGTGCCGGCAGGCTTCCTGGTGGGCGAAGGCGGCGCAGGGGAGGGCTGCGCGGCCGGGGAGGCCGCGCAGGGTCGGGGAGGGTCTAGCGCTCGGTCTCGTCGCTGTCGGGCTCGACCTCGACGTCGCTGATCGCCTCGGCGTCGTCGTCCTCCTCGAGCTCGGCGGCGTCGTCGAGGACGTCCTCCTCCTCGGTTTCCTCGTCGGCCGTCTCGGCCTCGGCCTCCACGGGGGCGACCTTCTTCGGGCGCTTGTCCTCGACGGCGTTGCCGCCGGAGGCGCGGCGGGCGCGGGGCTGCTCGATCGGCTGCTCCGTGTCGCACTTCGGGCAGACCGCAGGCACGCGGCCGAGGTCGTAGAAACGGGCCGCGCAGTTCACGCAGATACGCTTGGTGCCGAGTTCTGGCTTGGCCATGGTGCAGCCTTCGTGACGGAGCGGCGGAGGGCGCGCCCCATGACACCTGCGCGCGGGCAAGTCAAACCGGCAGGTGCGGCGGGGGGCGCGGAGGAAGCAAGGCCGGGCTCTGCCCGGACCCGCAAAGGGCCGGGGGGCCCTTTGATCCCTTGACCTAGGGAAGCCATCCAAGGGGCTTCCCTTGGCGGAGTCCAGAGGCAGAGCCTCTGGCCTTGCCTGCCTGCTTCGCGCATCAGTGGCGGCGTCGCGCACAGGAAATGGATGTCTCGCATGGACGCTCGGCCGCTTCGCTCGTCACCGCCCGCGGCGCCTCTGCGGGGGCGCGTCGCCGTGCCGGGCGACAAGTCGGTCAGTCACCGGGCGCTGATGTTCGCGGGGCTGGCGGTGGGCGAGACGCGGATCGAGGGGCTGCTGGAGGGCGAGGACGTTTTGCGCACGGCGGACGCGATGCGGGCGCTCGGCGCGGAGGTGGTGCGCGAGGGCGGCGGCGTGTGGCGCGTGTGGGGGCGCGGGGTCGGCGGGCTCGTGGAGCCGGCGGACGTGCTGGACATGGGGAACTCGGGGACGGGGGCGCGGCTGCTCGCGGGGATCCTGGCGAGCCACCCGATGTTCTCGGTGATGACGGGGGACGCGAGCCTGCGGGGCCGGCCGATGCGCAGGGTGAGCGAGCCGCTGGCGCTGTGCGGGGCGCGCTTTTCCGGGCGGGCGGGGGGGCGGCTGCCGATGGCGATCGAGGGGACGGGGCGCGCGCTGCCGATCGAGTATCGCGTGCCGGTGGCGTCGGCGCAGGTGAAGTCGGCGGTGCTGCTCGCGGGGCTGAACGCGCGGGGGCGGACGCGGGTGGAGGAGGCGGTGGCCACGCGCGACCACACGGAGGCGATGCTGCGGCATTTCGGGGCGGTCGTGCGCTCGGAGGTGTCGGGGGCGGGGCGGGTGATCGAGCTCGACGGGCAGCCGGAGCTGCGCGGGGCGGATGTCGTGGTGCCGGGGGATCCGTCGTCGGCGGCGTTCGCGGTGGTGGCAGGGCTGGTGGTGCCGGGGTCGCGGGTGGTGGTCGAGGGGGTCGGGCTCAACCCGCTGCGCACGGGGCTGTTCGGGGTGCTGCGCGAGATGGGGGCATCGGTGGTGGTGGGCGGGGAGCGAGTCGAGGGGGGCGAGGCGGTCGGGGATCTGGTGGTCGAGGCGGGGGTGCTGCGGGGGGTGGACGTGTCGCCGGACGTGGTGCCGTCGATGGTGGACGAGTTCCCGGTGCTCGCGGTGGCGGCGGCGTGTGCTGCGGGGGTGACGCGGATGCGGGGATTGGGGGAGCTGCGGGTCAAGGAGAGCGACCGGCTGGCGGCGACGGCGGCGCTGCTGGAGGCCAACGGCGTGCGGGTGGAGGTCGAGGGGGACGACCTGATCGTGCACGGGTGCGGGGGGGCGCCGCCGGGGGGCGGGCTGGTGCGGACGCACATGGACCACAGGCTGGCGATGAGCGCGCTGGTGCTGGGGATGGGGGCGCGCGCGGCGGTGCGGGTCGATGACGGGGCGTTCATCGAGACGAGCTTTCCGGGGTTCGTGGCGCTGATGAACGGGCTCGGGGCGGCGATCGCGGGGGTTGCGGGGTGAGCGGGGTGCGGGTGGTCGCGGTCGACGGGCCGGCGGCGGCGGGGAAGGGGACGCTGGCGCGCAGGCTCGCGGGGGCGCTGGGGGTTGCGTACCTGGATACCGGGCTGCTGTACCGGGCGGTGGGGCGGGTGGTTCTCGCGGGGGGCGGCGATCCGGGGGATGCGGCGGCGGCGGAGCGGGCGGCGCTGGGGCTGCGGCCGGAGGATCTGGGGCGCGGGGATCTGCGCGGGGCGCAGGCGGATGCGGCGGCGAGCCTGGTGGCGGCGGTGCCGGGGGTGAGGGCGGCGCTGCTGGCGTTCCAGCGGCAGGTGGGCGTGGGGGGGGCGGTGCTCGACGGGCGCGACATCGGGACGGTGGTGTTCCCGGATGCGCGGGTGAAGCTGTTCGTGACGGCGAGTCCGGAGGCGCGGGCGCGGCGGCGGTGGCTGGAGGTGCAGGCGCGGGGCGAGGTCGTGGCGCCGGGGGAGGTGGCGGCGGAGATGGCGGCGCGGGATGCGCGCGACGCGGCGCGGGCGGTGGCGCCGTTGCGGCCGGCGGAGGGGGCGGTGGTGGTGGACACGACGGAGATGGACGCGGACGCGGTGTTCGCGCGGGCGCTGGAGGTGGTGCGGGCGGCGGGGTGGTGAAGGCCAGGGCTCTGCGCTGAAGCCTCTGATCCCTTGACCTAGGTTGCGCGTTCCAAGGGCGCAGCCTTTGGCGGAGTTTGAGGCGGAGCCTCAACCTTGCTTTCCGGCCGGGCGAGGGCGCGTGCGAGGACGGGGCCGAGCTGTTCCAGCTCG
The DNA here is from genome assembly GCA_050920955.1 of Janthinobacterium lividum. Lineage (GTDB taxonomy): Bacteria > Pseudomonadota > Alphaproteobacteria > Acetobacterales > Acetobacteraceae > CAXSEF01. The sequence continues at coordinate 4,710 of JBPBQS010000010.1, forward strand.
CGCAGGTGGGCGTCGGTGAGGCGGTGCAGGAGGGTGCGGGCGGCGTCGGTGAGGGCGAGCTCGGTGCGGCGGCGGTCGCTGGCGGCGGGGGTGCGGGTGAGGAGGGCGGCGTCGGCCATGCGCGCGGCCAGCTCGGCGGCGGTGTGGGGGGCGACGAGCAGGCGCTCGGCGAGCAGGCCGACGGTGGGGGCCGCGGGGCCGCGGTGGCCGGCGATGGCGAGCAGGGCCTGGTGCTGCTGGGCGGGGAGGCCGGCGGCGGCGGCGGCGGACTCGCTGAAGGCGAGGAAGCGGCGCAGCTCGTGGCGGAAGTCGGCGATGGCGGCGAACTGCGCGTGGGTCAGGCCGGGGGGCGGGGCGTCGGCTGGGGGCATGGCGGCTCCTGGGCGGTCCTCTTGGAACGTGTCGTGTTACGACATATATCCGGCGTCCCGGTTCCGGAGGCGCCTTCGCATGTCAGAATTCACGAGTCCGCAGGGCGTGCCCCGGCGGCGGGCGCTGGGGGATTTCTCGGCGGACCGGCGGGTGCTGGCGCTGGCGGGGCTGGCGGTGGTGGTGGGGACGGGCGGGGCGTTCGCGGCCTGGTTCCTGGTGCGGCTGATCGGGGTGGCGGTCAACCTGGCGTGGTTCGGGCGCTGGGCCGTGGAGATCCCGTCGATGGCGCAGGCGGTGCGCGGGCCGTGGATGGTCGCGCTGCCGGTGCTGGGCGGGCTCGCGGTGGGGCTGATGGCGCGCTTCGGCTCGGAGAAGATCAGGGGGCACGGCATCCCCGAGGCGATCGAGGCGATCCTGGTGGGCGAGAGCCGGATGTCGCTGCGCGTCGCGGTGCTCAAGCCGCTGTCGTCTGCGGTCTCGATCGGCTCGGGCGGGCCGTTCGGGGCGGAGGGGCCGATCATCATGACGGGGGGCGCGATCGGCTCGCTGTTCGCGCAGTTCTTCCGGCTCAGCGCGGCGGAGCGCAAGACGCTGCTCGTCGCGGGGGCGGCGGCGGGGATGACGGGGATCTTCGGCACGCCGTTCGCCTCGGTGCTGCTCGCCGTGGAGCTGCTGCTGTTCGAGTGGAGGCCGCGCAGCCTGGTGCCGGTGGCGACGGCGGCGGTGGTGGCGATCTGCTGGCGCCCGTGGCTGTTCGCGCCCGGGCCGCTGTTCCCGTTCGCGGGCGCGGTGCCGGCCGCGTGGTGGCTGCTGCCGGCGGCCGTCGGGCTGGGGGTGGCGGTGGGGCTGCTGTCGGGGGTGCTGACGGCGGCGCTGTACGCGCTGGAGGACGCCTTCGCGCGGCTGCCGGTGCACTGGATGTGGTGGCCGGCGATCGGCGGGCTCGCGGTGGGGCTCGGCGGGCTGGTGGAGCCGCGCGCGCTCGGCGTCGGCTATGGCGTGATCGCGGACCTGCTGGCCGGGCGCCTGGCGCTGCGGGTCGTCGTGGCGCTGCTCGTGGTCAAGGCCGTGATCTGGCTGGTGTCGCTGTCGTCGGGGACGTCGGGGGGCGTGGTCGCGCCGCTGCTGATCCTCGGGGGCGCGTTCGGGTGGCTGGCGGGGCTCGCGCTGCCGGGCGGGCAGGGGTTCTGGGCGCTGCTGGGCATGGCGGCGATGCTGGGCGGCACCATGCGCGCGCCGCTGATGGGCGCCGTGTTCGCGGCCGAGCTGACGGGGGACCTGGCCGCGCTGCCGGCGTTGCTGGCGGCCACGGTGGCGGCGTACGCGGTCAGCGTGCTGCTGATGAAGCGCTCCATCCTGACGGAGAAGATCGCGCGGCGCGGGCGCCACGTGGTCCAGGAGTTCGGCGCCGATCCGTTCGAGCTGGCCCGCGTCGGCGAGGTCATGGCGCGCGACGTCGCGGTGATCGGCGAGGCCGCCAGCGTGGGCGAGGCGGTCGCCGTGCTCGAGGCCGGCGCGCACCGCGTCTATCCGGTCGTGGACGCGGCCGGGCGGCCCGTGGGCCTCGTGTCGCGCGGCGACGCCCTGCGCTGGGTCGTGGAGGGCGGGCACGAGGGCGAGCCGGTCGCGCGCCATCTCTCTGCGCGGCTGCCGGCGGTGGTGCATCCCGGCGACGTGGTCACGCACGCGGTCGACGTCATGCTCGCGGCCGACCAGGGGCGGCTGCCGGTCACGGACCCGAAGAGCGGCGTGCTCGTCGGGCTGATCAGCCGCAAGGACCTGCTGCGCGTGCGCGCCGGGGTTGCGCGGAGCGAAGGCGAGCGGCGGGCGTATTTCGCGGCGGGCAGGGCAAGGGAAGGCAAGGGGTAGCAAGGCCTTCTTTTTCTGAAGAAAAAGAAGCAAAAAGACTTTGCCCATGAGGCTCTTTCCACGCGGGCGGGAAGGGTTCTTGTGGGCGAAGTTCTTTGGTTCTTTCTTTCAGGAAAGAACTGCTTTCTTGCCTGGCCTCAGGCGAGGCTGATCAGGACGAGGGCCAGGCCGAGGACGGACGCGGCCCAGCACGCGGTGCGCAGCGGGGCGAGGCCGTAGGCGTAGGCGGGGATGTAGGCGAGGCGCGCGAAGAAGAAGATCCCGGCGCCCCAGGCGGTCAGGGTGCCGTCGCGGTCCGACGCGTGGGCGAGCAGCACGGCGCCGATGAAGAGGGGGAGGATCTCGTAGAGGTTGGCCTGGGCGCGGGTCATGCGGGCGGCCAGGCCGCTGTAGTGCGGCGCGGGCTCGTCGCGGTTGCCGCTCGCCCAGGCCATGGTGTCCTGGCGGCGCTTGGCGGCCGAGGCGACGGCGACCTGCACCACGGCGAGCACCAGGGTCCAGGCAAGGAAGGCGAGCGCTGTCGTCATTCGGGCGGTTTCCTGGGTGAAGGGAGCGAGTTGGGCACGGGGGCGGGAGAGGCGCAACCGCGGCGCGGCGCGGGGCGTGATGCCGCGGTGCACCATGCTTTCGGCCTGTTCAAGCAGGGTGGGCGCGGCTACGCAGCGGGGATCACCGTTTCGGGGCCCGCGCGGACATGAAGCTCTCAACCGGGCCGCAGGGCCTGTACTTGCAGGTTCTGGTAGCCGTCGTGATCGGGGCGCTGCTCGGGCATTTCGTGCCGGACTTCGCGGTGCAGCTGCAGCCGCTGGGCGAGGGCTTCGTCAAGCTGGTGAAGATGCTGATCGCCCCGATCATCTTCGTCACGGTCGTCGTCGGCATCGCCAAGCTGTCGGACACCGTGGGCGTGGGCAGGATCGGGCTGCAGGCGATCCTGTACTTCGAGCTGATGACCACGTTCGCGATGGTGATCGGCCTCGCGGTGGCGTTCCTGGTGCAGCCGGGGGCCGGGATGAACGTCGATCCCGCGCACATCGACGGCACGGCGGTCGCGAAGTACACGACCGGGCAGCACCTCACGGTGACGGAGTTCCTGCTCAACGTCATCCCCAACACCGTGGTCGAGGCGTTCAGCAAGGGCGAGATCCTGCAGGTGCTCCTGTTCGCGGTGCTGTTCGGCATGGCGCTGTCGAAGCTGGGGCGGCGGGGGCAGGCGATCGTCACGGTGATCGACGAGGCGGGTGCCGCGCTGTTCGTGGTGATCGGGTTCGTGATGCGCGTGGCGCCGATCGGCGCGCTGGGGGCGATGGCGTTCACCGTCGGCAAGTACGGGATCGCGACGCTGGCGCAGCTCGGGCTGCTGATGCTGTGCTTCTACGTGACGTGCGCGGTGTTCATCCTGGGGATGCTGGCGCTGGTGATGGCGATGTGCGGGCTCAACCTCTACGCGCTGCTGCGCTACCTGAAGGAGGAGTTCTTCATCGTGCTCGGCACGTCGTCGTCGGAGGCGGCGCTGCCGACGCTGATCGAGAAGATGGAGGGGCTCGGGCTGCCGCGCTCGCTGGTCGGGCTCGTCGTGCCGCTGGGCTACGCGTTCAACCTGGACGGGACGTCGATCTACTTCACCATGGCCATCGCGTTCATCGCCCAGGCGCTCAACATCGACCTGAGCTGGCTCGACTACGCGGAGATCCTGGGCGTGCTGCTGCTCACGTCGAAGGGGGCGGCGGCGATCACGGGGGGCGGGTTCATCACGCTGGCGGCGACGCTGGCCACGCTGCACGGCAAGGTGCCGGTCAACGCCATCGTGCTGATCCTGGGAATCGACCGGTTCATGAGCGAGGCTCGGGCCATCACCAACCTGTTCGGCAACGCGGTCGCGACCATCGTGATCGCGAAGTGGCAGGGCGTGCTGGACGTGGACCAGGTGCGGGGCGTGCTGAACGGGACGCGCAGGGCGGAGCTGCCGGAGCCGGCGTAGGCGGGCCGCCGAAGCAAGCAAGGCCAGAGGCTCTGCCTCTGGACTCCGCCAAAGGCTGCGCCCTTGGAACGTACAACTTAAGTCAGGCCGGTCCAGGGGCGGCTCGCCCCTGGCGGGTTTGGGCAGAGCCCATGCTTGCTTGCCTTGGCTGGCCTGGGCGGCGCGAAAACTTGACACCAGGGGTTGTGGGGGCGATTGTGGGCGGTGCAGGCGCGTCCGTGGGGGCGGGCCTGTTTTCGTTCATCCGGCCCTGTGGGCCAGACGTGTCCCTGTGCGGGGCGCGCACACAATGGTTCGCCGCGTGGCCTCGTGCCGCGGTGCCGATCCCGGGAACATATCCGCCACATGTCATCTTCTGCTGCTGCCCGCGTTCTTGATCCGTCGAACCCCGAGGAGGATTTCGCCTCCCTTCTGGACGAGACGCTGGGCCGCGACACCGGCTTCGACGGTTCCGTCGTCACCGGCCGCGTCATCCGCCTCACCGAAGAATTCGCCATCGTCGACGTCGGCCTCAAGAGCGAGGGGCGCGTCGCGCTCAAGGAGTTCGGGGTTCCCGGCGCGCCCGTCGAGGTCAAGCCGGGCGACCTGATCGAGCTGTTCGTCGAGCGCTACGAGGACAAGGACGGTTCCATCGTCCTGTCGCGCGAGAAGGCGCGGCGCGAGGAGGCCTGGACCAACCTCGAGAAGGCGTTCGAGAGCACCACCCGCGTCAACGGCACGATCTACGGGCGCGTCAAGGGCGGCTTCACCGTCGACCTCGGCGGCGCGGTCGCGTTCCTGCCGGGCTCGCAGGTCGACATCCGGCCGGTGCGCGACGTCGGCCCGCTCATGGGCAGCCCGCAGCCGTTCCAGATCCTCAAGATGGATCGCGCGCGCGGCAACATCGTCGTCAGCCGACGGGCCGTGCTGGAGGAGACGCGCGCCGAGCAGCGCAGCGAGCTGATCCAGGGGCTCAAGGAGGGCATGATCCTCGACGGCGTTGTCAAGAACATCACCGACTACGGTGCGTTCGTCGATCTCGGCGGCGTCGATGGCCTGCTGCACGTGACCGACATCGCGTGGCGCCGGATCAACCATCCGTCCGAGGCGCTGCAGATCGGGCAGGCCGTGCGCGTGCAGGTCATTCGGTTCAACCCGGATACGCAGCGCATCAGCCTCGGCATGAAGCAGCTCGAGGCCGATCCTTGGGAGGGTGTGGCGGCGAAGTATCCGCCCGGTGCCAAGTACTCGGGCCGCGTGACCAACATCACGGACTACGGCGCGTTCGTGGAGCTGGAGCCGGGCGTCGAGGGCCTGGTGCACGTCTCCGAGATGAGCTGGACCAAGAAGAACGTCCATCCGGGCAAGATCGTCGCCACCTCGCAGGAGGTCGACGTGATGGTGCTCGACGTGGACAGCGGCAAGCGTCGCATCTCGCTCGGGCTCAAGCAGGTTCAGCGCAACCCGTGGGAGCAGTTCGCGGACGAGCATCCCGTCGGCGGCGTGGTCGAGGGCGAGATCCGCAACATCACCGAGTTCGGCCTGTTCATCGGGCTGTC
>JBPBQS010000287.1:0-10339 GCA_050920955.1 Janthinobacterium lividum
CCGGCCAGGAGGGCGTGGCCTCGCTGGCCGCCGCGCTGTTCGACCAGGGCACCGAGACGCGCGACCGCCTGGCGCTGCTGCGCGCCACCGACGACATCGCCGCCCAGGAGCAGGCCGGCCCCGCCTTCTCGGTGCGCGTGCTGGCGCCGGAGTTCGAGCACGGCATGGCGCTGCTGGCCGAGAACGAGCTGCGCCCCGCCTTCCTCTCGCCCGCCTTCCCCGACGCCACCTTCGCCCGCGTGCGCGAGCAGCTCGTCCAGGGCGTGACCGGCGCGCTGCAGACGCCCGACTACCTGTTCCGCCACGCCGTCGCCCACGCCCTGGCGCCCGACGGCGACCCGAGCCTGCGCGAGCCCACGCCGGCCACGCTCGCTGCGCTGCGCCCGGACGACGTGCGCGCCTACTACGCCGCCGCCTACCGCCCCGACCTGACCACGCTGGTGGTGCTGGGCGACGTCTCCGTGGCCGAGGCCCGCCGCGTCGTGGGCGAGACGTTCGGCGCCTGGGCGGCGGCCGGGCCCACGCCCGCGATCGACCTGCCGCCCGCGACCCCGAGCGTGGCCTCGCAGGCCCGCGTGCCCGACGAGAGCAGCCTGCAGGACCAGGTGATGCTGGCCGAGTCCGTGGGCCTGCCGGTGGACAGCCCGGACCGCTACACCCTGATGCTGGGCAACGTGATCCTGGGCGGCGGCTTCTCCTCGCGGCTGTACCGCGACCTGCGGGTGCGCACCGGCTACGTCTACACGGTGAAGAGCGCGCTGGACTGGTCGCGCACCCGCGCCGACTACTCGGTCACCTTCGGCGCCGACCCGCAGAACGTGGACGCGGCGCGCGCGCTTGCGGTCCACGACATCGCCGAGATGCAGGCGACCCCGGTGCCCGACTCCGACCTGGCGCGGGCCAAGGCGCAGGTGCTGCGCCGTCTGCCGATGCAGCGCGACAGCGTCGGCGCCATCGCCGGGCTCTACCTGCACCTCGCCGAGCTGGGCCTGCCGCTCGACTCGGACCAGGTCGCCGCGCGGCGCTACCTGGAGACCACCGCGCCCGAGATCCAGCAGGCCTTCGCGAAGTGGCTGCGCCCCGCCGACCTCGCCCAGGTGGTGAAGGGGCCGCCCACGGCGCAGTGAGGCAGCAAGCAAGGTCGGGCTCTGCCCGAACCCGCCAGGGCGAGCCGCCCTGGACTGGCCTTCCTCAGTAAAGCCATCCAAGGGGCTTCCCTTGGCGGAGTTTGAGGCAGCGCCTCAACCTTGCTTGCCTGCCTTGCCGACCGGCGGATCCGGCGCTCATATCCCTGCCATGAAGAAGCCCGCGCCGACCGTCCAGCCTGCCGACCGTGCCGCCCGCCTCGTTGCGCTGCGCCGCGAGAAGATGTCGGAGTCCGCCCACGCCTACGTCCGCGGCAGCACCGTGCGGTTCTACGAGTGGCTGGGCGCCGCCGGCCGTGGCGCGATCCCCGAGGGGCCGCCGGTGTGGATCTGCGGCGACTGCCACGTCGGCAACCTCGGCCCGGTGGCCAGCGCGGACGGGGCGCTCGCGGTGCAGATCCGCGACTTCGACCAGACCGTGATCGGCAACCCCGCGCACGACCTGGTGCGGCTCGGGCTGTCGCTGGCCATGGCGGCGCGCGGCTCGGACCTGCCGGGCGCCACCACGGCGCACGTCGTCGAGCACATGGTGGAGGGCTACGAGGCCGCCTTCGCCGGCGACGCCGACGTGGCCGTGCCGGAGACCGTGCGCCGGACCATGCGCCGCGCGTCCGGCCGCTCGTGGCGGCACCTGGCCGACGAGCGGATCGAGGGCACGCGCGCCGGCATCCCGCTGGGCCCGCGGTTCTGGCCGCTGGAGGACGGGGAGCGCGCCGCGATCGACGCCCTGTTCGGCCGCGAGGACGTGCGCGCGCTCGTCACCTCGCTGCGCGCGCGCGACGACGACGCCGAGGTCTCGGTGATCGACGCCGCGTACTGGCGCAAGGGGTGCAGCTCGCTCGGCCTGCTGCGCTACGCCGTGCTGGTCGGCGTGGGCCACGGGCGCACGGAGCGCCACTGCCTGCTCGACCTCAAGGAGGCCGCCGCCGCCGCCGCCCCCCGCGCCGAGGGCTGCGCCATGCCGCGCGACAACGCCGAGCGCGTCGTGGCCGGCGCGCGCGCGCTGTCGCCGCACCTGGGCGAGCGGATGCTGCCGGTGCGCATGCTCGGCCGCGGCGTGTTCGTGCGCGAGCTGCTGCCGCAGGACCTCAAGCTGGAGATCGAGTCCCTGACCCGCGCCGAGGCCGTCGAGGTCGCGGCGTTCCTGGCCGCCACCGTCGGCCAGGCGCACGCCCGGCAGATGACGCCGGCCGACCGCGCCGCCTGGCTCGCCGAGCTGGGGCGCAACCGGGCCGGCGCGCTCGACGCGCCGTCGTGGCTCTGGCGCGCGATCGTGGAGCTGGTCGGCACGCACGAGTCCGCATACCTCGACCACTGCCGCAGGCACGCGCTGGCAGCGTAGGAAGCAAGCAGTTCTTTCTTGAAAGAAAGAACCAAAGAACTTTGCCCATTGGGTCCGGTGCCCTGCGGGCGGTAATCTTGTCTTTGTGGCAAAGTCTTTTTGCTTCTTTTTCTTCAGAAAAAGAAGGCCTTGCTTCCTGCTTTTCAGCCCCGCGTCCGCACGGTGGAGCGCCCGCCGTCGACGCCGATGACCTGCCCGGTGATCCACCCCGCCTCGGGGGAGAGCAGGAAGGCGGCCATCGCGGCCGCGTCGTCCGGCTCGCCGAGGCGCGGGATCGGGTGCTGTGCCGCGATGGCGCGCGAGAGGGTGGCGTTGTCCGTCATGGGCGAGGCGATGCCCGAGCGGGTCAGGCTGGGGGCGATGCAGTTGACGCGGGTGTGGGGCGCAAGCTCGGCGGCGAGCGACACCGTAAGGCCCTCGACGGCGGCCTTGGCGGTGGCGATCACGGTGTGGCTGGCGAAGCCGGCGCGGGCGGCGACGGAGGAGAACAGCACGACGCCGCTGCCGGGCACGGCGCGCAGGGCCTCGCCGGCGGCGGCCACCGCGACCGCCGCGCCGAGGGCGTTGAGGCGGAACGCGTCGACGAAGTCCTCGGGCCTGGCGCGGCCGAGCGGCAGCAGCACGATCGAGCCCACGCAGTACGCCAGGCCGGCGACGCGCGGGCCTGCGAGCGCCACGGCGCGGCCCAGGGCGTCGGTGTCCATCGCGTCGGCGACGGCGTGCGTGCCGCCCAGCTCGGCGGCCAGGGCGGCGAGGCGGGCGGGGTCGCGGCCCACGAGGTGCACGGCGCCGCCGGCGGCGGCCACGCGGCGCGCGAGCGCCGAGCCGATCGCGCCGGTGCCGCCCACGATCACGACGGGGTCTGCCATTGGGGGGCTCCTTGCCGGTCCGCGACACGAGGTGGCCCGGCCGGGAAGAAAGGCCAGAGGCCCTGCCCCTGGACTCCGCCAAGGGAGCCCCTTGGATGGCTTCCCTTAAGGTGAGGGATCAAAGGGCCTCGGGCCCTTTGCGGGTTTGGGCGGAGCCCATGCTTCCTTCGAACCGCGCGGCCCCCCCGGCGTTGGGGCTGGATGGACCTGAACGAGAAGGCGCAGGAGATCCACTGCCGGCTGTGCCGGCTGTACGGGTGCCCGATCGCGTATTTCCACGACCTCGACCCGATGAGCGAGCTGGTCAGCTCGCTGCTGTCGCACCGTACCCGCAATGCCGACAGCGGCGCGGCGTTCAAGGCGCTGCGGGCGCGCTTCCCCGACTGGGCGGCGGTGATCGAGGCGCCGGTCGCCGAGGTGGAGGCGGTGATCGCGCGCGTGACCTGGCCGGAGCAGAAGGCGCCGCGCATCCAGGCCGTGCTGCGCGCGGTGCAGGCCGAGCGGGGCGCGCTGTCGCTCGACTTCCTGGGCGAGCTGGGCGTGGACGAGGCGCGGGCGTGGCTGGAGCGGCTGCCCGGCGTGGGGCCGAAGACCTCGGCGGCGGTGCTGAGCTTCAGCGTGCTCCGGCAGGCGGCGCTGCCGGTGGACAGCCACCACCACAGGGTCGCGGCGCGCACCGGGCTGATCCCCAAGGGCATGGCGGTGGGGCCGTCGCACAAGGTGCTGGCGGCGCAGCTCCCGCCGGACTGGGACGCGCAGCAGGTCTACGACAACCACGAGGTCCTGATGCTGCACGGGCAGCGCTGCTGCTTCCCGCGCGACCCGGCGTGCGGGCGCTGCCCGCTGCTGGAGCTGTGCCCGGCGGGGAAGCTGCTGCGGCACGCGGACGACGGGGCGGCCGTGCCGGCGTGACGGCGGCGGCCCTGCGTCGCCAGGCGGGTGCCGGGTGTGGCTTGCCTGGCTGGACAGGCACCACCGTGCGATCGGGACAGGAGCGTTGCCGCATTATTGGTTTTCTGTTAATGTCTCTTTTTATGAGACAGGACATGGTGAATTGAGCGGCACGACGAGCGGCGTTGCGGACGACCGGGCCCCCTACGGCGCCGTGGTCGGCCTGCTGGCGACCTTCCCCGACGGGTCGCGGGAGCTGTTCTCGGGGGCGCTGATCTCGCCCACGGAGGTGCTGACCGCGGCCCACGGCGTCTGGCGCCAGGGCATCGGCCAGGCGGTCAGCGTCGTGGCCCTGCCGTTCGGGGTGCCGCAGTACACGCCGCTGCCGGGCACGGAGCAGGAGCTGCGCTCGGGCACCTACGCCGCCGCCGTCCACACCAACCAGATCGCCGACGCCGGCGGCAGGCAGAACATCACCGCCACCGAGTCCGACATCGCGCTGGTCGCCTTCGGGACGCCGCTGACGGCGGGGCCGGTGTTCGCGCTGCTGCCGGACGTGGCCTCCGCGGGGATCAGCATCGCGGGCTTCCCCGGCGGCCTGGACCCCGAGCGGACCAGCACCGGCACCGTCGCCAAGACGCCCGGCTACACGGCGCTGCAGGGCACCACCGACCTCGGGGCGGGCAGCAGCGGCGGGCCGATCTGGGTCACCGGCACGGGCGGCGAGGCGGCGATCGTCGGCACCGTCTCCACCCTGGGCTACGCGACCCAGCTCACCGCCGGCCTGGTCGCCCAGATCCGCGGCTGGCAGGCGGCCGACGCCTTCGCCACGCCCGGCGCCGCCACCGCGCCCGGCACCGCGAGCCTGCTGCGCCTGGACTCCGGCACGCTGACCAGCGGCGGCAGCGACACCGTGCAGGCCGGCGGCGGCCTCGTGACGGTGTTCGCCGCAGGGCCGGGCGTGTCCGTGCTCGGCGGCAGCGGCGGCCTGGTCGTGGTCGGCGGCCCCGGCTCGGACACGGTGCGCGGCGGCGCGGGCTCCTCGACCCTCTACGGCGGCGCCGGCGGCGGCGTGCTCGAGGCCGGGCACGGCGGCGGCTCGATCCTGGTCGCGGGCTCCGGCAACACCACGCTGCTCGGCGGCGGCTCGGGCGACGCGATGTTCGCCGCCCCCGCCGGCGACGGGAACCTCCTTGCCGGCGGCGCGGGGCAGGAGGTCGCCGTGGCCGGGGCAGGCGCGGCCACCCTCGTCGGCGGCAGCGGCGCGCTCACCGTGTTCACGGGCAGCGGCGCGGACGACATCCGGGTGCCCTACGGCCTGGGCGGGGAGATCGACGTCGTCGGCTACAGGCCGGGCACCGACCACGCCTACTACTTCGGCCCGGGCGCCACGCCGCCGGCACAGACCACGCACGGGGCGTGGGGCACCACCTACCTGTTCGGCGACGGCAGCCACCTCACGCTGTTCGGGGTCGGCGCGCAGACCTCGGCCTGAGACAGGAAGCAAGGTCGAGGCTCTGCCTCGAGCTCCGCCAAGGGAAGCCCCTTGGATGGCTTCACTTAAGGAGAGGGATCAAAGGGCCTCGGGCCCTTTGCGGGTTCGGGCAGAGCCCGACCTTGCCTTACGGCACCGACGCCGCGAACGTCGGCCGCAGCGACACGCCCGCGCGCTGCTCGAACGCGTATCCCAGCGCGAGGACCCGCGCGTCCGACCAGGCCGGCCCCATGATCGACAGCCCGACCGGCAGGCCGGAGACCGCGCCCATCGGCACGGTGAGGTGCGGCGTGCCGGCGACGGCGGGCAGGGTGGAGGTGGAGCCGCTCGCGTGGTCGCCGTTGACGGCGTCGACCACCCACGCGGGCCCCATGGTCGGCGCGAGCAGCGCCTCGACGCGGTGCTCGGCCAGCATGCGGTCGATGCCGTCCGGCCCGGCGAGACGCTTCGACGTCGCCAGCGCGGCGCGGTAGCCGGGGTCGTCGAGGCCGGGGCCGGCCTCGGACTTGAGGAACAGCTCCTGGCCGAACAGCGGCATCTCCTCGGCCGCGTGGGCCTCGTTGAACGCGATCACCGCGGCCAGCGTGCGCGCGGTCACGGCCGGCGCGGCGTCGGCGAGGTAGGCGTTCAGGTCGGCCTTCAGCTCGGTCATCAGCACGAGGTTCTCGGCGTCGGCGATGCGCTGCTGCGGCGCGACCTCGTCGGAGCCGGGCGGCGGCGTGCCGGGCAGGGCGTCGATCTCGACCAGCACGGCGCCGGCGTCGCGCAGGGTCTGGAGCGCCCGCTCGAACACGGCGTCGGTCTCCGGATGGAACCCGGCGGAGGGGCGCAGCACGCCGAGCCGCGCGCCGCGCAGCGCGTCCGGGTCCAGCGCGGCCAGGTAGTCGGCGCGGTGCGCGTCGGCGTCGCGCGTCGCGGGGTCGAGCGGGTCGGACCCGGCGATGGCGCCCAGCACGAGGGCGGCGTCGCGCACGGTGCGCGCCATGGGCCCCGCGGTGTCCTGGCTGTGGGAGATCGGCACGACGCGGGCGCGCGAGACCAGGCCGAGCGTGGGCTTGAGCCCGACGATGCCGGTCAGCGACGCGGGGCAGGTGATCGAGCCGTCCGTCTCCGTGCCGATGGCCGCGCTGACCATGCCGGCGGCGACCGCGACGGCGCTGCCCGACGAGGAGCCGCACGCGGAGCGGTCCAGCGCGTAGGGGTTGCGCGTCAGGCCGCCGACCGCGCTCCAGCCGCTGACGGAGCGCGAGCCGCGGATGTTGGCCCACTCGCTGAGGTTGGCCTTGCCGAGGATCACGGCGCCGGCCGCGCGCAGGCGCGCGACCAGCGGCGCGTCGCGGCCGGTGACGTTGGCGGCGAGTGCCAGCGAGCCCGCGGTGGTGGCGACGGGGTCGGCGGTCTCGATGTTGTCCTTGACCAGCACGGGGACGCCGTGGAGCGCGCCGCGCGGGCCCCGTGCCGCGCGCTCGGCGTCGAGCGCGCGGGCGTCGTCGGCCGCGCGCGGGTTGAGCGCGAGCACGGCGTGCAGCGACGGCCCGGCGCGGTCCAGGGCGGCCACGCGGTCCAGGGCGGCCGCGGTGGCGGCCTCGGCGGTGATCGTGCCGTCGCGCAGGGCGGCGGCGAGGGCCGCGGTGCCCTGCTCGGCCGGGCCCTGTGCGGCGGCGGGGCCCGCGGTCACGAGCCGGGCGAGCAGCAGGAGGGGTCGGGCATGGGTCATCGTCCGCGCTCTGTTGTGCCGGCGCAGGGTATCAGGCGGCGGCGGGCGCGGAAGGGGAGGGGGCGTGGCGGCGGGGCCACGCTGTCCCCGGAGTGACGCATGTTTAACCTGCGCGGCGTGCCGGATGCTCGCGATCGGGCACGGGCCGCGGTATCCTCGTGCCCCGGCCGCGCCGGGCGCCGGTCCTGCCGGCCCGCGCGGCGACCCTCCCGGAGTCGGCCGTGGCCCAGTACCTCGTCGCCCGCGCCAACGCCCTGCTGACCTGCCTGCTGGTCGTGGTGCTGTGCCTGGTGGGGGGCGCCGCCTGGGAGCGGCTCGACGCCGCGCGCACCGCCCGCGCGTGGTCGCAGCACAGCTACGAGGTGCTCGGCACGCTGCAGGACCTGGAGATCGCGGTGCGCGACGCAGAGACGGGGCAGCGCGGCTTCCTGCTGACCGGCGCCGACGACTACCTCGCGCCCTACCAGGCGGCGCTCGGGCGCGTGGGGTTCCTGGAGGGCGAGCTGCAGCGCCTCACCGCGGACAACCCGTCGATCCAGGACGAGCTGCGCGCCCTGTCGCCGCCGGTGGCGCGCAAGCTGGAGGAGCTGGCGCAGACGGTGGAGCTGCGCCGCGACGTCGGGCTGGAGGCGGCGATGGCGCTGGTGCGCACCGGCTCCGGGCGGCTGCTGATGACGCGCATCGAGGCCTCGCTGGCCGGGATCGGGGCGCAGGAGCACGCCCTGCTGGACGCGCGGCTCGCGCAGTCGGACAGCCGCGCGCAGTGGGTCCGCTGGCTGCTGGCGGCGGGCACGGCGCTGTCGGTGGCGATCCTGCTGTGGGCGGCGCGCCTGCTGAACCAGGCGTGGCGGCGCTCGAGTGCTGCGGAGGCGCGCCAGCGCGTGCTGGCGCTGCAGCTGCGCACCTCGCTGGACAGCCTGAGCCAGGGGGTCGCGGTGTTCGGGCCGGACCACGGCCTGCGGCACTGGAACGACTGCTTCGGCGCGCTGCTCGGCCTGCCCAGGGCGCTGGTGCGGCAGGGCACGCCGTACGCCGCCCTCGCGGAGCACGCCGCTGCGGAACACGCGGGCGCCCACGACGGGGAGGCGGAGCGCGCCGGCCTCCTGGAGACGGCGGCGCAGGTCCGCCGCGGGCGCGGCCAGCCCGGGCTCGCCGTCGTGTTCGAGGCCGCGGGCGCGGACGGGCGGCACCTGGAGGTACGGCGCACGGCGATGCCCGACGCGGGCTTCGTGCTGACGGTCACAGACATGACGCGACGCGCCCAGGCCGAGGCGGTGCTGCGCGAGTCGCAGAAGATGCAGGCGATCGGCCAGCTCACCGGCGGCATCGCGCACGACTTCAACAACCTGCTCACCGTGATCCTCGGCAACCTGGAGTTCGCGAGCGCCAGGCTTGCGGGCGAGCCGGCGCTGCAGGCGCGCATCGGCCGCGCGGCCTGGGCGGCGCAGCGCGGCGCTGCGCTGACCGGCCAGCTCCTGTCCTTCGCGCGCCGCCAGCCCCTGGCGCCGAAGCCGATCGACCTCGCGGCCGCGATGCCCGAGCTGGTGCCCCTGCTGCGCCGCACGCTCGGCGAGCACATCGAGATCCGCTACGTTGAGACCGCCGGCCTGTGGCCCGCGCTGGCCGACGCCGCGCAGCTGGAGAGCGCCGTGCTCAACCTGGCGCTCAACGCGCGCGACGCCATGCCCGGCGGCGGCCGGCTCACCATCGAGCTGGCCAACAAGGTGCTCGACGACGACTACGCCCGCGCCCACGCCGAGGTGACGGCCGGCGAGTACGCCATGCTCGCGGTGTCCGACACGGGCTGCGGCATGACGCCGGAGGTGGCGGCGCGCGTGTTCGAGCCGTTCTTCACCACCAAGCCGGAGGGCAGCGGCACCGGGCTCGGCCTCGCGATGGTGTTCGGCTTCGTCCGGCAGTCCGGCGGGCACGTGAAGATCCACTCCGCGCCGGGCGAGGGCACGACGGTGCGCCTGTACCTGCCGCGCCCGGCCGGCGGCGCCACGCCGGCGGCGGCCTCGGCGGCGTCGCGCGCCCCGGCGGAGCTGCCGCGCGGGTCGGCGTGCGTGCTGGTGGTGGAGGACGACGCGGCGGTGCGCGAGATCGCCTGCGCGATCCTGGGCGAGCTCGGCTACCGCGTGCTGGAGGCCGCCGACGGCGAGGAGGCGCTGCGCACCTTCGGCGCCCACGCCGCCGCGGTGGACCTGCTGCTGACGGACATGGTGCTGCCCGGGCCGCTGCGCGGGCGCGACGTGGCCGAGCGCGTGGCGGCGATGCGCCCCGAGGTGCGTGTGCTGTTCATGTCGGGCTACGCCGAGGACACGGTCGCGCGCCACGGGCAGCCCGGCGAGGACGTGCCGCTGATCGGCAAGCCGTTCCGCCGCGAGCAGCTCGCGCGCAAGGTCGCCGAGGTCCTAGGCGGGGCCGGCGAGGACACGCGCAACGTCGTGGCGATGCGGGCGCGGCGGGACGGCTGAGAAAGGTCGGGCCCTGCCCGAACCCGCCAAAGGGCCGAGCCCTTTGGAAACCCTTCGCCTAAGAGAAGGCGATCCAAGGGCCCGGCCCTTGGCGGAGTTTGAGGCGGAGCCTCATGCTTCCTTCCTGCCTTGTGGAGGTTCTCATGCGGATTCTCATCGTCGGCGCCGGCGCGGTCGGCGGCTACTTCGGCGCTCGCCTCCTGGAGGCCGGGCGCGACGTGACGTTCCTCCTGCGCCCCGGCCGCGCCGCGCAGCTCGCCGCGACCGGCCTCGCGGTCCGCAGCCCCTGCGGCGACGTGTCGCTGGCGGCACCCCACTGCCTCGTCGGCGAGGTGGCCGGCGCGTTCGACGTGGTGGTGCTGTCGTGCAAGGCGCAGGCGCTGGCGGGCGCGGTCGACGCGAT
>JBPBQS010000250.1:0-10224 GCA_050920955.1 Janthinobacterium lividum
CTTGCCGCCCCATCAGGTGGAAGAACAGCGGCACGAACAGCGTGCCCAGCACGGTGGCCCCGATCATGCCGCCGACGACGCAGGTGCCGAGCGACTGCCGGCTCCCCGCCCCCGGCCCGGTGGCGAGCGCCAGCGGCACGCAGCCGATCACGAAGGCGAGCGAGGTCATCACGATGGGCCGCAGCCGCAGCCGCGCCGCGGACAGTGCGGCGGCGCGCGCGTCGAGGCCGCGGCGCTGCTCGAGGGTCGCGAACTGCACGATCAGCACGGCGTTCTTGGCGGCCAGGCCGACCAGGGCGACCAGGCCGATCTGCACGTAGACGTCGAGCGCGCGCCCGCGCAGCCAGACGGCGACGAACGCGCCGCCGAGCGCCAGCGGCACGGACAGCAGCACGGCGAACGGCAGGCGCCAGCTCTCGAACTGCGCCGCCAGGATCAGCCCGACCATCAGCAGCCCGAGCAGCAGCAGGCGCCCGCCCGAGCGCCCGGCGAGCTTCTGCTGGTAGGCGGCGCCCGCCCAGGCGACGTCGAAGCCGCGCGGCAGGGCGTCGCGCGCCACGGCCTCCGCCGCCGCGATCGCCTGGCCGGAGCTGTAGCCGGGGGCCGCCGAGCCGGTGACCTGGGCGGAGGCGTAGACGTTGAACCGCTCGAGCTGGTCCGCGCCCACGGTGCGGCGCATGTGCACCAGCGCCGCGAGCGGCACCATCTCGCCCGCCACGGAAGCGGCGGGGGCGGGGAGCGAGGCGCGGACGAACACCTCGCGCAGGTTGGCGGGGTCGGCGCGGAACGGCGCGTCGGACTGCAGGTTCACGTGGTAGTTGCGGCCGTCCAGCGTGAAGTCGTTGACGTAGAGGCTGCCGAACGTGCTCTGCAGTGCCGCGTACACGGCGTCCACCGGCACGCCCAGCGCCGCCGCCCGGTCGCGGTCCACGTCCACCCGGAAGCGCGGCGTGTTGGCCTGCAGCGTGGTCACCATCCCGGCCAGCTCCGGGCGCGCGGCGGCCGCGTGCAGGAACGCCCGCGTCGCCGCCTCCAGCGCCGCGAGGCCGAGCCCGCCGCGGTCGAGGATGTGCAGCTCGAAGCCGCCGACGTTGCCCAGGCCCTCGATCGCCGGCGGGTTGAAGCTCGCGATCATCGCGTCCTTCTCCCGCGACAGCGCCGCGCTGAACCGGGCGGCGATGTCGGCGGCCGCGTGCCCCGCGCCGCGCAGGCCCCAGTCGGCCAGGTGCACGAAGGCGACGCCGGAGTTGGTCTGGCTGCCGTTGGAGAGCTGGTTGAAGCCGGAGAACGCCAGGCTGCGCTCCACGTCGGGGTCGCGCGACATCATCGCGTCCACGCGCCCCATCAGCGCCTCGGTGCGGCTCAGCGTGGCCGCCGGCGGCAGCGACCACACCACGAACACCTCGCCGCGATCCTCCTCCGGCACCAGCGCCGCCGGCAGCCGCAGCCCGGCCGTCACCCCGATCCCCGCGCACAGCAGCGCCAGCGCCACCCCCGCCACCGGCCGCCGCAGCAGCCAGGCGACCGCGCCGCCGTATCCCTCCGCGACCCGCCCCGCCGCCCGGTCCACGCGCCGCAGCACGCCCGGCGCGCGCCGCACGCCCCCTTGCGGCACCGCCGCCGGCCTCAGCAGCAGGACGCACAGCGCCGGCGTCAGCGTCAGCGCCACGAACCCCGACAGCGTCACCGCGATCGCCACGGTGGCCGCGAACTGCCGGTAGAGCTGCCCCGTGAGCCCGCCCTGCAGCGTGACCGGCACGAACACCGCGCACAGCACGAGCACGATCGCGACCAGCGCGCCGCCGACCTCGCCCATCGCCCGCGCCGTCGCCTCGCGCGGCGACAGCCCGTCCTCGTCGATGAGGCGCGAGACGTTCTCGACCACCACGATCGCGTCGTCGACCACGATGCCGATCGCCAGCACCAGCCCGAACAGCGTCAGCAGGTTCACCGAGTACCCGAGCACGGCGAGCCCGGCGAAGGTCCCCACCACGGACACCGGCACCGCGAGCAGCGGGATCAGCGTCGCCCGCAGGTTCCGCAGGAACGCCCACACCACCAGCGCCACCAGCGCCATCGCCTCGCCCAGCCCCAGCAGCGTCTCGCGGATCGAGGCCCGCACGAACTGCGTGGTGTCGAGCGGCACGCTCCAGCTCACCCCCGGCGGGAAGTCGCGCGCCAGCACCGCCATGCGCGCCCGCAGCGCCGCCATCACGCTCAGCGCGTTGGCGCCGGGCTGCAGGAACACGCCGATCGGCATCGCCGGCCCGCCGTCCTGCACCGCGTCGAAGTCGTAGTGCTCCGAGCCCAGCTGCACACGCGCGACGTCGCGCAGCCGCAGCGCCGTGCCGTCGCGCCCCGCCGCCAGCACGATCGCCCCGAACGCCGCCGCGTCCGGCAGCCGCCCGGGCGCCGTCATCCCCGTGGTCCACGCGCCCCCGCGATCGGGCGGCGCGTTGACCGTGCCCGTGGCGAACTGCCCGTTCTGCGCGCGGATCGCGTCCGCCACGTCCGCGGCCCCCAGCCGGAACTGCGCGAGCTTGTCCGGGTGCAGCCACACCCGCATCGCGTAGTCCTTCTGCCCGAAGAACTCCGCCTGCCCCACGCCCGGCACGCGCTTGAGCTCGTCGATCACCTGGCGCTGCGCGTACGCCCCCAGGAACAGGTCGTCGTACCGCCCCCCCGGCGACCCCAGCGCCACGATGCCCAGCAGCGTGCTCGACGCCTTGGACACCTGCACGCCCGCGCGCTGCGTCTCGGCGGGCAGGGTGCTGGTCACGGTCTGCACGCGGTTGCTGACGTTGATCGTCGCCTGGTCCGGGTCGGTGCCGATGTCGAAGCTCGCGGTCAGCGACAGGCTGCCGTCGCTGACGTTGGACTGCAGGAACAGCAGGTGGTCCACGCCGTTGACAGCACGCTCCAGCGGCAGCGCCACCGTCTGCGCCACGCTCGCCGCGTCGGCACCCGGATACGTCGCCGCCACCTGCACCTGCGGCGGCACGATCTGCGGGTACTGCGCCACCGGCAGCGTCCCGATCGACACCAGCCCCGCCAGCGTCACCACCAGCGACAGCACCGCCGCCAGCACAGGCCGGTCGATGAAGGTCCGCGCGTTCAGCATGAAGCGAGCAAGCAAGGCCAGAGGCTCTGCCTCTGGACTCCGCTCAAGGCAATGCCTTGAGAATCCCACACGGAAGGCAAGAGACTTCCTTCGGGATGGTTTCCAAAGGGCGAGCCCTTTGGCGGGTCCGGGCAGAACCCGGCCTTGCTTCCTTCCCGCTCCCTCACGGCCCCGAAACCTCCACCGCGTGCCCGTCCTCGACCTTGAGCGCCCCTTCCGTGACCACGCGCTCCCCCGCCGCGAGCCCCGCCTGCACGACCCACGACGGCACGACTGCCCCGCCCGGTCCCGGCGCGTCCTCAACCGCGGGCCCGAGCGTCAGCCCGCGCCGCCCCGCGTGCCCGTCCGCGCCCACGACCCAGGCGTACGACCCCGCCGCGTCCTGCTGCACCGCCTGCTGCGGCACGCTCAGCGCCCCGGGCAGGGCGATGCCGCCGATCCGCACGCGCACGAACGCGCCGGGCAGCAGCCGGTCGTCGGGGTTGGGGAACAGCGCGCGGCCGTGCACCGTCCCGGTCGCCTGGTCGACGCTGCTGTCCGTGAAGTCCACGGCGCCGGGCCGCGGGTACGCCGTGCCGTCGTCCTCCACCACCGTCGCCGGCAGCCGGTCCAGCCCCGCGCCCCCGTCCCGCCGCAGCGCGCGCAGCGTCGCCAGGTCCTCGTCGGTGAACGCGAAGCCGACGTACACCGGGTCCGTCTGCGTGATCGTCGTCAGCAGCGTGCCCGCCGCGACCAGGCTCCCCTCCGGCAGCGCCTCCAGGCTCGTCACCCCGCCGAGCGGCGCCACCACCGTCGTCCACGACAGCGTCAGCGCCTCCGTGCGCAGCGTCGCCCGCGCCGCCGCCGCGTTGGCCTCCGCGAGCGCCGCCGCGGACACGGCGTCGTCGCGCGCCACCAGGCTCCCCGCCTGCGTCGTGAGCAGCGCCTCCGCCCGCCGCTCGTCGCGCCCCGCCTTGTCGCGCTGCGCCTCCGCCTGCTGCACCAGCGCCGCCGCGTGCGCCACCGCCGCCTCGTACGGCGCCGGGTCGAGCCGCACCAGCACGTCGCCCGCCGCCACCCGCGCCCCCTCCGTGTAGCGCCGCCGCAGCAGCAGCCCGCCCACCCGCGCGCGCACCTCCGTCCGCCGGAACGCCACCACCCGCCCCGCGTACTCCCACGACAGCGCCACCGCGTGCGGCTGCACCGTCACGACGGAGACCTGCGCCACCACGGCCGGCTTGGCGGCAGGCTTCGGCGGGTCGCAGGCGCACAGGGCCAGCAGCAGGAAGAAAGCAAGGCCAGAGGCTCTGCCTCTGGACTCCGCCAGGGGCGGCGCCCCTGGACCGGCGCACGTTGCTTTCATTCCGCGAGCAGTCCCATCGACTGGCGCTCGAACATCCGGCGGTAGATCCCGCCCGGCCGCGCCAGCAGCGCCGCGTGCGTCCCGTCCTCCGCGATGCGCCCCGCGTCGAACACCACGATCCGGTCCAGCGCGCGCACCGTCGACAGCCGGTGCGCGATCACGATCGCCGTGCGCCCCGCCATCAGCCGCTCCATCGCCTCCTGGATCATCGCCTCGCTGTCGGAGTCGAGCGACGCCGTTGCCTCGTCCAGCACCAGGATCGGCGCGTCCGCCAGGAACGCGCGCGCGATCGCCACCCGCTGCCGCTCCCCACCCGAAAGCTTCACGCCCCGCTCGCCCACCAGCGTCCGGTAGCCCTGCGGCAGACGCGAAATGAAGCCGTGCGCGTTGGCAAGCGTCGCCGCGTGCTCGACCTCGCGCGCCGAAGCACCCGGCCGCGCATACGCGATGTTCTCGCCCAGGCTGCGGTGGAACAGCAGCGGCTCCTGCGGCACGATCGCGACCTGCCCGCGCAGCGACACCTGCGCCACCCGCGCGATGTCCTGCCCGTCCATCAGGATGCGACCCTCCGTCACGTCGTGCAGCCGCTGCAGCAGCTTGACGAAGCTGCTCTTGCCCGACCCGGAATGCCCGACCAGCCCCACGCGCTGCCCCGCCGGGATCACGATGCGCAGGTCCTCGAACAAGGGCGCCGCGTGCGGCCCGTAGCGGAAGCCCACGCGCTCGAACTCCACGCGCCCCGCGCCCACGCGCAGCGCCGGCGCCCCGGGCGCGTCCGCCACGCCGAGCGGCTGCGCGTGCAGCCCCACCAGCTCCTCCAGGTCGTTCACCGAGCGCTGCAGGTGGCGCACCTGCTGCCCGATGTCCTGCAGGTAGCCCTGCACCACGAAGTAACTGGTGAGCACCGTCGCCACCCCGCCCGGCCCCGCCTCGCCCACCCACCAGAACCACACGCCCAGCCCCGTCACCGCCGTGCGCAGCAGCAGCATCCCGCCGCCCAGCCCGGTGTGCACGAGCGAGCCGCGCAGCCACGTCCTGCGCACGCGCCGCCGCCACTTGGATACGACGTGGCCGAGGCGGGCGTCCTCGCGCTCCTCCGCGCCGAACGCCTTGACCACCGCGTTGCACGTCACCGCGTCCGCCAGCGCCCCGCCCAGCCGCGTGTCCCACAGGTTCGACAGCCGCGACGCCGCCCCCACCCAGCTCGACGCCCCCACCGCGCCCGCCACGTACACGACGCTGCCCACCCCCACGAGCGCGCCCATCAGCGGCCACTGCAGGCCCAGCACCAGCGCCGTGCCGCCCAGCGCCGCCGCCGCCGGCAGCAGCGCGAACAGCACCGTGTCGTTGAGCATGTCCAGCGCCGCGCTGCCCCGCGTGATCTGGCGCACGGTGGACCCCGCGAAGCTGTTCGCCTGCCAGTCCGCCGAGAACCGCTGCACCCGCGCGAAGGTGTCCAGCGTCACCGACTGCATCATCGCCAGCGTCAGCCGCACCGTGCCCAGCAGCCCCAGGTAGATCAGCCCCACCTTCGCCGTCCCCAGCGCCGCGATCCACGCGACGTCCGCGAACGCGCGCCGCCCCTCCGCCGCGTGCCCCGCGCCGCCGGCGCCGGACACCGCGTCCACCAGCCGCCCCGCGTAGATCGGCATCACCACGTCCGCCGCCGTCGACAGCAGCGCCGCCGCCAGGATTGCGGACACGAGCGCCCCGTGCCGCCGCCAGTGGCGCAGCACGAAGCCGAGCACCGCGCGCGTGGGCGCGACGGTCTTTGAACGCGAAGTCATGTGTGCATGGCGGCGCCGCGTCCTGCGGCGGCCGCTCCCTCGAAGGAGTGCGCTGGCCGCGTCGACGCGCGGCGTGAAGGCCTCGGCGGCCGGTCGCTAGTGCGAGCGGCGGACCCGGGCAGCGGAGACGGGAGTTCGCGTTGACTGGATCATGCGTCGCCCCCTGCTTCCACGTCTTGACAGCGCAACGTCTCTAGCTTTGGCAAGCACCACTGTCCATTGTTTTCTGCCGGCCTGCGCCAGCAAGAAAGCATGGGCTCTGCCCAAACCCGCAAAGGGTCCGGGGACCCTTTGATCCCATCTACTTAAGTAACGCGTTCCAAGGGCGCAGCCTTTGGCGGAGCTTGAGGCGGAGCCTCAACCTTCCTTGGCCCCGAGCGCCGTGCCCACGGCCGCCGTCACCCCCGCCCAGTCCCCCGCCGCGCCCTGCCGCCACAGCCGCACGCTGCCGTACCAAGGGCACGCCTCGCCGCTGAGCCCCCAGCGCCAGTCCGGCCTGCGCGACAGCAGCACCCACACCGGCCGCCCCATCGCCCCGGCCAGGTGCGTGGCCGCCGTCTCCACGCCGACCAGCAGGTCCATGCACGCCAGCGCCGCCGCCGTCTCGCCGAAGTCGCCCAGCTCGCCCGCGATGTCGAGCACGCCGGGCAGCGTCGCGACCTCGGGCCGGCGCGGCCCGTGCTGGAAGCTGACGAACGTCCCGCCCTGCGCCAGCACCGGCCGCAGCAGGGCCGCGACCTGCCCCGGCGGCAGCGAGCGCGCGCCGTCCTGGTCGTTCTCCGCCCGCCCGCCCCACACCAGCCCGACCTTGCGCCCGGGCGGCAGCCGCGCCGCCCACACCGCGACGCGCGCGGGGTCGGCGGCCAGGTAGCCCCCGGCGCGCGGAATGTTGCCGGTCTGCGTGCCGAAGCGCATCGGCAGGATCTTGTCCTCGGTCCACAGGTCGTGGCGGGGCAGGGGGCGCGTGCGGTCCACGACCTGCGCCACGCCCTCCAGCCGCCCCAGGATCGGCATGGCCTCCACTGCGCACGCGAGCACGACCCGCGCGCCGCGCGCGGCCAGGTCGGGCACGTAGCGGCAGAACTGGAACGCGTCGCCGAACCCGTCGCAGCAGATCACCAGCAGCGTCCGCCCGCGCAGCTCCGCGCGCCCGTCCCACTCGCGCGCCGGGTCCGCGAGGCGCGGCGTGAGCGCGCGCGTCGCCGCCCACTCCGCCCATCCCTCGCGGTAGCGTCCCGCGGTGAGCAGCATCGCGCCCAGCGTGCCGCGGTGGAACATGTTGCCGGGCTCGCGCCGCGCCGCCTCGCGCTGCAGCGCGATCGCCTCGTCCACCCGCTGCAGGTCGAGCAGCGCGCGCGCCAGCAGGCCGATCGCCGGCGTCAGCGCAGGGTCGACGAGCAGCGCCGCGCGCAGGTACGCCTCGGCCTCGTCGGCACGCCCGACGCGCATCAGGTCGCCGCCGAACATCAGGTGCATCCGCGCGATGTCGCGCAGGCGCATCAGGGTCTCCGGGGGAGGGCCGGCCATCAGGAAGCAAGGCCAGAGGCTCTGCCTCTGGACTCCGCCAAAGGCTCGCCTTTGGAAACGCTTATTGAAGCGGGTCCGGGGGCGCCTGCCCCCGGCGGGTCCAGGGCAGGGCCCTGGCCTTGCCTGCTCACTTCGCCGGCCGCGTCCACGCCGTCAGCTCGTCCGCCAGCGCGTCGTTGCGGTACACCTGCCGCAGCGCCGCGAGGATCGCCGCCGTGTCGACCGCGACTGCGCGGTTCTGCCGCGGGTCGTAGGCGAAGTCGCCGCCGAGCGAGTGGATGTTGCCGTCGAAGATCAGCCCGACCGCGTGGCCCTCGCCGTCCACGACCGGGCTGCCGGAGTTGCCGCCGATGATGTCGTTGGTGGTGGCGAAGTCGAACGGCGTGTGCGGGTCGAGCCGCCCCTTCGCGTCCAGCCACTCCTGCGGCAGCCTGAACGGGTCGGCGCCGGTGGCGCGGCGATAGAGCCCGGCCATGTCGGTGAACGCGGGGATCTCGCGCCCGTCGTCCTCGGTCCAGCCCTTCACCGTGCCGAACGAGATGCGCGGCGAGAAGGTGGCGTCGGGGTAGTTCGCGGTGCCGTCGCGGGCGAAGCGGGCGCGCGCGATGGTCTCGCTGTTCTTGGCGACCACGGCCTCGACCTCGTCCTCGTGCTGCTTGCGCACCGCGCGCGCCGCCGGGTCGATGTCGCGGGCGAGCACGACCATGGGGTCGGTGGACGCGGCGACCGCGGCCGCGCCCCCGTCCCACAGCGCGTGTCGCGCCGCCGGGTCGGCGAGCTTCGTGCCGCCGACCAGCGCGTCGGCGCGCTGCTCGGGCGAGGCGTCGCCCAGCACCTGGTGGACGAAGGCGTCGTCGGCGCCGAGCGTCTGGCGCAGCGCGGTAAGCGAGAACGCCAGCGTGGTGCGCTCGAACTCCGGGTAGGTCGGCGCCTCGGAGAACAGCGACTGCTGCAGCGCGGGCAGGTTGGCGTCGCGGAACTCGGGCAGCCGCTCGGCGTCCGGCTTGGCGCGCTCGGCGGCGGCGCGGACCAGGGTGCGCGCGCGGGTGAACAGCCCGGACTGGAAGCCGCTCGCGCGGCCGCGCCGGCCCTCGATCATGCTCTCGCGCGGCGCGAGCTGGCGGTCGCGCGTCTCGGCGGCGGCGATGGAGGCCCACGGGTCGCCGTAGTCGGCGTGGCGCGCCTGGTCCGCGTCGACCCATGTCTTGAGCGCGGCCTCGGCCTCGCGCTTGCGGTAGAACAGCGCGGGATCGGCGAGCGTACCCTGCCAGCCCTCGAACACCTTGAGCGTGTTCTCCACGCCGAACAGCGCGTCCTGCGCCTCCTTGGCCTGCTCCGCGCCGCGCCGGCCGTACTCCCACAGCACCCCGTCGAGCGCCGAGTACAGCGTGCGGATGCGCGGCAGCGTGGCGTCGCGCAGGGTGGTGAGCTGGGCGACCGTCTCGTCGCGGCTGGTGGAGCCGGGGTTGCCCTCGGTGAACACCATCTCGCCCTCCTTCGGCCCGTCCGGCGAGAACGGGAAGTAGGTCGGGTGCAGCGGCTTGCCGTCCGCGTAGGCGCGCAGGAACGTCAGGTCGAGGTCGTAGCGGGGGAAGTTGAAGTTGTCGGGGTCGCCGCCGAAGAACGCGATGTCCTGCGACGGCGCGAACACCAGCCGCACGTCCTGGATGCGCCGGTACTTGTAGAGCGCGTATCGCCCGCCGTGGTACAGGCTGACCAGGTCGCAGCGCCACGTCGCCGCGTCGCCGGCCACGCAGTCGGTCTCGATCCTGCTCGACGCCGCGCGCTGCGCGGTGACGTAGTCCGCGCCGGCCTTGCCCTTGGTGGCGTCGGCCATCGCGGGGGTCACGTCGGCGATGCTGTCGAGCTGGTTCAGCTCGATGTCGGGGCAGCGCGGCTCGTCCTCGCGCTTCGCCGCGTTGTAGCCGGCCTGCATGTAGTTGTGCCCGGCGTCGGACAGCTGCGACAGGCAGGCGTTGGCGCAGTGGTGGTTGGTCATCACCAGCCCGTCCGCGGAGACGAACGACCCCGAGCACCCCTGTGCCAAACGCAGCGAGGCGCCCTGCACCTTGGCGATCCACTCCGCGGTCGGCGTGAAGCCGTAGCGCTCCTGCATCTGCTTGGCGGGAAGGTTGTCGAGGGTCCACATGCCCTCGTCGGCGTGGGCGGCGGTCGCGACGAGGGCGAGGCCTGCCGCGGCGATCAGATGCTTCATGGGTCCTGGGGAGCTGGGGGAGAAAAGAAAAAAGGCCGGGGGGCGATGCCGCCCCCCGGACCCCGGCCTCTTGTCAGCGCAGGTCCAGGGGCGCTGCCCCTGGCGGGTCCAGGGCAGGGCCCTGGCCTTGCTCCTACTCCTGCTTGGTGGCGAGCCCGACGTCGGTGATGCCGGTCTTCCGCACGGTGTCCATGACGTCCATGACCTGCTGGAAGTTGATGGTCTTGTCGGC
>JBPBQS010000288.1:0-10196 GCA_050920955.1 Janthinobacterium lividum
CCCAGGACGCGCACCTGCGCGCCGTCCCACCCCGCGAGCACCGCGAGCACCTGCCCCGACGGCAGCGCCACCCCGGCGACCACGACCTGGCGCCCCGCGACCGGCAGCCCCGCGATCCGCTCCGGCGTGCCCGGCAGCAGCACCGGCTCCGCGTCGAGCAGCAGCCGGCTGCGCGCCCCCTCCGCCCGCAGCGTGACCAGGTCCGCGACCCCGCCCGGCCGCAGCCGCACCGTCGCCGCGAGCCCGGGCCCCGCCGCCCCGCTGCCCGCGACCGCCGCCGCACCGGGCGCCCGCGGAACCGTCGCCCCCCGCGCAGCCCCCGCCAGCAGCAGCCCCGACGCCGCCACCAGCACCCCGCGCCGCCCCACGGGAACGCGCGCGCCGTCCTCCGAAGCCCCGCCGCCCGCCGCCCGCCCACGATCCCGCATGCCCACAGCGTGCCACCGCGCCGCCTGCACCTGTCAATTCCGCCCGGGCGAGGCTACATCCGCGGGGCAGGCGCACGCGCCGCGCCCCGGCGGCACACGCACGCCGCCGGCCGCGACGGCAGCGCGCAGGACGACGAAGGACGCGATGGACACCGGCACCCCCAACACCGCGGACCCCACGCCGCCGCTGACCCCCGCGACACCCCGACGCGGCCGCGCCAGGCCCGCCGCCCCCGTCGACCCCGCCTCGGCCGCGCGCGCGCAGGCCCGCGCCCAGGCCCGTGCCTGGACCCGCGAGCAGACCCGCCTCGGCCGCCGCACCGCCGCCCCCGTGATCGCCGCCGGCCTCGCCTCCACGCTGCTCGCCATCGCCCAGGCGTTCTGCATCGCCCGCGTGCTCGACCTGGCGCTCGCCGGCGGCACGCTCCCCATGGACCAGGCCGCCGCCCTCTCGCTGCAGGCCGCCCCCTGGCTCGCCGGCTTCGCAGGCCTCGCGCTGTGCCGCGCGCTCCTCCTCCTCGCCTCCGAGCGCGCCGCCTTCGCCGCCGGCGCCGCCGCCCGCCGCCGCCTGCGCACCGACGCCCTCTCCCGCCTCCTGCAGGCCGGCCCCTCGCTCCTCCGCCTGCGCCCCTCCGGCGAGCTGACGGCCGCCGTGGTGGACCGCATCGAGGCGCTCGACGGCCTGTTCTCCCGCTGGGTCCCCGCCGCCACCCTGGCGCTGCTCGCCCCGACCGCGGTGGCCATCGCCGCCCTCCTCGCCGACCCCTTCGCCGCCCTCGTGCTGATCTGCGCCGGCCTGCTGGTCCCCGTCGCCATGGCCCTCTCCGGAATCGGCGCGGCGGCCGCCTCCAAGCGCCAGTTCCTCGCCCTCGCCCGCCTGCAGGCCCGCTTCCTGGACCGCGTGCGCGGCATCGCCACCATCGTCCTCGCCGGCCGCACCGAGGACGAGGCCCGCGCCCTGGCCACCGCCGCCGACGAGCTGCGCCAGCGCACCATGCGCGTGCTGCGCGTGGCCTTCCTGTCCTCCGCCGCGCTGGACTGCGCGCTGGCCGCCGCCCTCGTCATCCTCGCCCTGCACGACGGCCACGCCCTCCTCGCCGCCACCGCCACGAACGCCCGCGCCCTGACCCCAGCGACCGCGCTGTTCTGCCTGCTCCTGGCCCCCGAGTTCTTCGCCCCCCTGCGCGCCTTCTCGCTGGCCTACCAGGACCGCCTGCAGGCCGCCGGCGCCGCCGAGGTCCTCGCCTCCCTGCCGCCGCCCGCGACCGTCCCAGACGGCCCCGCGCCGGAGATCCGCAACGTCGCCGCCCGCGGCGTGGCCGTGGCCTTCGACGACGTCCGCCTGTCCTGGGACCCCGCCCGCGCCCCCGCGCTCGACGGCATGAGCTTCCGCGTCCCCGCCGGCGAGACCCTCGTGCTCGCCGGCCCGTCCGGCGCCGGCAAGTCCACCGTGATCGAGGTCCTGCTCGGCTTCGCGCGCCCGGACTCCGGCCGCGTCCTGCTCAACGGCGCCGCCATCGAGACCATCGTCCCCTCCGCGCTGGCAAAGCTCACCGCCTGGATCGGCCAGAAGCCCGTCCTGTTCGCCGGCACGCTGCGCGAGAACATCGCCTTCGGCCGCCCCGACGCCACCAGCCCCGAGATCGAGCAGGCCGCCGCCCGCGCCCAGGTCGACGCCTTCGCGGCCGGCCTGCCGCTCGGCCTGGACACCGTGATCGGCGAGGGCGGCCACGGCCTCTCCGGCGGCCAGGCGCAGCGCGTCGCCATCGCCCGCGCCTTCCTGCGCAACGCCCCGCTCCTGCTCCTCGACGAGCCCACCGCCCACCTCGACCCCGCCACCGAGGCTGAGGTCCTGGAAAGCCTGCGCCGCCTCGCCGTCGGCCGCACCGTGATCCTCGCGAGCCACTCCGCCGCCGCCCACGGCTTCGGCGGCCGGCGCCTGGACATCCGCGACGGCCGCGCCGCCGGCGTCCGGGGCGCGGCATGAGCAAGCAAGGCCAGAGGCCCTGCCTCTGGACTCCGCCAAGGGAAGCCCCTTGGATGGCTTCCCTCAAGTGGCGCGTTCCAAGGGCGCAGCCTTTGGCGGAGTTTGAGGCGGAGCCTCAACCTTGCTTCCTTCCCCTGGACCGCACCCCATGACCCCGCTCCTCCGCATCCTCGCCCTCTGGCGCGCCCGCACCGGCTGGCTCCTCCTCGGCGTCGTGGTCTCCCTCTGCTCCGTCGCCTCCGCGGTGGCGCTGCTGACCCTGTCCGGCGCCTGGATCGGCTCCGTCGTCGCCGGCACCCCCCTGGGCGGCCCCGGCCTGGTCGCGCCTGCGCTCGACAACCCGGTGCTGGCGGGCGCCGGGCGCGCCCTGGCCGCGACGGGCGCGCTCGGCGCCGGCCTGACGCTCGCCCTGACCGGCGCGGCGCTGCTGCGCACCGTGGGCACCGCCCGCGTCGTCCTGCGCTACGCCGAGCGCCTGCTCACCCACGAGGCCACCTTCCGCGCGCTCGCCGACCTGCGCGTCTGGTTCTTCCGCGGCCTGGCCACGCGCTCCGCCGGCGGCCTGGGCTTCCGCCGCGCCGGCGACGTCCTCTCCCGCCTGGTCGGCGACGTCGAGGCGTTGGACGGCCTGTACCTGCGCATCCTCGTCCCCGCCTGCGCCGCGATCCTGCTGCTCCCCGTCCTCGCCGTGCTGTTCGGCGTGCGCGACCCGCTGCTCGCGGCCGAGGTCTGCGCCTGCTTCGCGCTCGCCGCCTTCGCGCTGCCGATCGCCGCGGCCCGCATGTCCGCCGGCAGCGGCGCGCGCCTGGCCGTGGCCGCCTCCGCCCTGCGGGTCGCCTCGCTCGACACGCTGTCCGGCCTGCGCGAGGTCCGCGCGTTCGGCGCCGAGGACCGCTCGCTCGCCCTGATCCAGTCCCGCGAGGCCAACCTCCTCGCCGCCCAGCGCGACATCGCCCACCGCGGCGGATACGCCGCCGCCCTCGCCTTCCTCTGCGCCCAGGCCGCGCTGTTCTGCGTGCTGTTCGCCGCCTGGCGCCACCCGCTCTACGCCGTGCCCGGCGCCTTCCTCGTCGTCGCCGCCTTCGAGGTCGCCGGCGGCCTCTCCCGCGCCGGCGTCCTCGCCGGCGCCGCCTCCGCCGCAGCCGCCCGCGTGCTCGACGCCGCCGAGGGCCCGCTCGCCGTCCCCGAGCCCGCCGCGCCGGCGCCGCTCCCCCCCGCAAGCGGCCTTCGCTTCGACGCCGTCTCCTTCCGCTACGCCGCCGACCGCCCCCCCGTGCTCGACGCCCTCACCCTCGACATCCCCCAAGGCGCGCGCGTCGCCGTCCTCGGCCCCTCCGGCGCCGGCAAGTCCACGCTCGCCGCCCTCGCGCTCAAGGTCTGCGTCCCCGACTCCGGCCGCGTCACCCTCGGCGGCACCGACCTCGCGTCGCTCCCCGCCGACGCCGTCCGCTCGCGCCTGTCCTGGCTCGGCCAGACCACGCACCTGTTCGCCGACACCATCCGCGCGAACCTCCTCCTCGCCCGCCCCGACGCCTCCGACGCCGACCTCTGGGACGCCCTCGACCAGGCCGAGATCGGCGCCACCGTCCGCGCCCTCCCCGGCGGCCTGGACGCCTGGCTCGGCGAAGGCGGCGCCGGCCTCTCCGGCGGCCAGGGCCGTCGCGTCGCCCTCGCCCGCGCGCTCCTCTCCCCGGCCCCCGTCCTGATCCTCGACGAGCCCTGCGCCGGCCTGGACTCCCAGACCGAGCGCGCCTTCCTCGCCACGCTGAACGTCGTCGCCCCCGGCCGCAGCGTCCTGCTCATCACCCACCGCCTCACCGGCGTCGAGCGCCTCGACCGCATCTACCGCCTCTCGTCGGGCGTCGCCGTCGCGGCGGCGGCGTAGGAAGCAAGGCCAGAGGCTCTGCCTCTGGACTCCGCCAAAGGCTCGCCTTTGGAAACCTCGACGAGGAAGGGCAGGGCGGCCCCGGTTGCCCTGAACGCAGCAACCCAAGGACGCACGCCATGGACATCAAGCGCACCGGATCGCAGCCCTCCGGCCCCGGCCCCGCGGACTGGTTCACCGGAACCGTGCGCATCGACCCGCTGTTCTCCGCCCCCGCCCCCGCCCGCATGGCCTGCGCCAGCGTGACGTTCGAGCCGGGCGCGCGCACCGCCTGGCACACGCACCCGCTCGGCCAGACCCTGCTCGTGACCGCCGGCCTCGGCCTGGCGCAGCGCGACGGCGGCCCCGTCGAGGAGATCCGGCCCGGCGACGTCGTCTGGTTCGAGCCCGGCGAGCGCCACTGGCACGGCGCCTCCCCCACCACCGCCATGACCCACACCGCGATCCAGGAACGCCTCGACGGCACCGCCGTCACCTGGCTGGAGCACGTCACCGACGAGCAGTACCCCCGCGCCTGACCTCCGGTCCCGCCGCCCTCAGCAGTGCGGCTGGCCGGGCGGGCAGGGGAGCCTCTGCGGCGGCGCCGCCGGCCGTGGCGGCGGCGCCGGCGGACGACCCTCGCCGCCCGGCCTCTGCCCCTCCATCCCCGGCCCGCCGCCCGGCCGCCCCGGCCCAGGCCCGCCCTGTCCGAAGCCCTGACCCCGCGCGAACCCCTGCGGCGGCCCACCCTGCGGCTGCGCGCCCTGCGGCGGCCCGCCCGGCCGTGGCTGCCCGCCCGGCGCACCTGGCTGTCCCCCCTCGAACCGCCGGCGCGCCTCCTCCCCGGCGTCGGGCCGCGCCTGGCCGCCGCCGAACCCCGGACGCCCGAAACCGAATCCCCCGGGCCCCGGCGCACCCGGCCCCGGCCCGCCCGCACCCGGCGCACCTGGCGGCTGTGCGCCCGGCCCGGGCTGGACGCCGCGCGCCGGACCGCCGCCGAACGGCGCGCCCCGGTCCGGCCCGCCGCGGAACACCCGCTCCTGTCCCTGCTCCGGCGGCGCGCCGCCACCCCGGTCCGGCCGCCCTGGCGGGGCCCCGAAGCCCGGCTGCCCCGGCGCCCCGCCGAACCCGGGACGCGGCCGGCCCGCGAACCCGCCGCCGCCGCCGAACTCGCGCCGCTCGAACCGCTGGCGGATCTCGCCCTGTGGCGGCAGCCCGCGCCCGCCCGGATGCGCGCGCTCCAGCCGCTCTCGCAGCCCCGGCGGCGCCCCGTGCCAGCGGCGGCCACGGTCGTAGTAGCCCCAGCCGCCTTCCTCGCCGACGAACAGGAATGGGACCGGCTCGCCCTCGTACTCCTCGACCGGCACGCCCTCGACATAGGTCAGCCCGTCCGGCCCGGCATACTCGCCCGCCGGATACCCCGCCTCCGGACCCTCCACCACCGGGTTGCCATAGCCGTAGCCCGTCCCGGCGGGGTAGCCGTATGCCGGCTGCGCGGCGACCGGCGGCGCGGCATACGACGGTGCGTCATACCCCGGCGCCGCATACGCCGGCGCGGCGTAGCCCTGCGCCGCGTAGGCAGGCGCCGCCGCATAGCCTCCCGCGCTGCCGTAGCCGCCGGGCTGCGACACGCACCCCGCGATCAGCAGGGCGCCGGAACAGGCCCCGACCAGACACGCGCGCCGAAAACCCGCCATGACAACTCCACCGAAACCGGCCACCCGCCGACCGCATGAACCCCGTGTGCGCCGGTCCAGGGCGGCTCGCCCTGGCGGGTCCAGGGCAGCGCCCTGCCCTTGCCGCCGCCTCAGCCAGCCACCGACCCCGCCGCTTGCCGCCCCGGCGCGACGCCCCCGGCAAGCCCCGCCTCGCCCCCCGACAGCCCGCCCGCGAACCCGGCGACCGGCGCCAGCGCACCCCGCCGCTCCGGCCCGGCGTCCGGCGCGCGCCCCGCGTCCATCGCCCTGCGGAACTGCCGCAGCTCGCGCGACGGCGCGACCTCGTCCACCGTGCAGAACAGCCCGCG
Source organism: Janthinobacterium lividum (assembly GCA_050920955.1). Lineage (GTDB taxonomy): Bacteria > Pseudomonadota > Alphaproteobacteria > Acetobacterales > Acetobacteraceae > CAXSEF01. Next base: position 6,306 of record JBPBQS010000288.1, read on the forward strand.
CCGACGCGCCGCCCGCCCCAGCCCGAGCCGGCTGCTCCACACCGCCAGCGCCGGCGACACCAGCAGCGCGAGCAGCGCCGGCAGCAGCACCGCCGCATGCCCCGGCCTGAGCACGCCGAGCGCCACGACCCACGCGACGCCCGCCGCCAGGTACGGCCACAGCAGCCGCATCGCCTCGCCCCAGCCCACGCCGCGGTCGCAGCGCGCCTGCGTGCCCCAGCCCACCGAGCGCCCGCCCAGCGTGGCGGCGACGAACTGCGCCGACACCAGCAGGTTCAGCGGCATCAGCAGCACGGTGAACGCCTGGTCCAGCGCCACGCCCGCCGCCGCCGCGAGCCTGCCGCCGAACGCCGCCGCCTCCCGCCCGCTGCCCATCACCACGAGCAGCGACGCCAGCCGCGGCAGCAGCACGAGCGCCAGCAGCGGCCGGAACGCCTCGGCCGCCAGGTGCCGCCCCGCAGCCTGCGGCGCGAGCCCGATCAGCACCGCGAACAGCACCCACGCCGGCCCCGCCGCATAGAACGAGATCCCCGACCCCAGGTGCATGCGCCCCATCAGCCGCAGCCGCGGCCACGCCACGACGCGCAGGTGCTGCAGGTTGCCCTGGCACCAGCGCCGCTCGCGCGCGGTGTGGTCGATCAGGTTCGGCGGCACCTCCTCGAACGTGTCGCCGAGCGTGTGGTCGAGGTGCACCTCCCACCCCGCCGCCTGCATCAGCGCCGCCTCCACCACGTCGTGGCACAGGATCTCGCCCCCGAGCGGCGCCCGCCCCGGCAGCACCGGCAGCGCGCAGTGCTCCACGAACGGCGCGATGCGGATGATCGCGTTGTGCCCCCAGTAGTTGGCCTGCGTGCCCTGCCACAGCACCGCGCCCTCGGCCCACAGCGGCGTGTATAGCCGCATCGCGAACTGCGTCATCCGCGCGAACAGCGTCTCGCGGTTCACGGCGTACGGGATCGTCTGGATCATGCCCGCGCGCGGCTCCGCCACCATGCGCGCCACCAGCCGCCCGACGGTCGCCCCGCTGATCAGGCTGTCCGCGTCGAGCACCACCATGAACGCGTACCGCCCGCCGCACCGCGCGCAGAACTCCGCGATGTTGCCGGTCTTGCGCCCGGTGTTGACGGACCGCCTGCGGTAGAACACCCCCGGGTCGCCGAGGGCCGCGAACAGCGCCTCCTCCTCGCGCACCACCTCGGGCGCCGAGCTGTCGCTGAGCACGTGCAGATCGACCGCGTCGAGCCCCGCGTCGCCGAGCGAGTCCCGCATCGCCCGCACCGCCGCGAACACGCGCGCAGCGTCCTCGTTGCACACGGGCAGCAGCACCGCCGTGCGCGCCGCCCCCTCCGCCGCCGCCTCCGCCACGCCCGCCGCGAACACCCCGCCCGCCGGCGCCGCCACCCGCCGCACGAGCCCGAGCCCGCGCGCCGCGCGCATCCCCAGCCCGAGCAGCGGCGGCACCGCGTGCAGCGCCAGCCCCGCGAGCATCGCCACGAACAGCGCCAGCAGCGGCCAGCGCAGCCCCCCCAGCGCCGGCCCGAAGGCGTCCGCCGTCCACGCCACCCCGCCCAGCGTCAGCGCCACCATCGGCCCGACGAGCAGCCACACCCGGTTCACGCCGCACCCCGCATCACGCCGCCCAACGCCCCACGATCGCCCGCCGCGCACAGGAACCGCTCCGCCGCCCCGCCCAGCCCGCCCAGCGCCTCGCCCGCCGCCTCCGCCCGCCCCGCCTCGTCGCGCGCGAACGCGCGCAGCGCCGCGGCCGTGCCCTCCGCGCCGCCGAACTGGAACCCCACCTGGCTCGCGTAGGCGCAGGCCGCCGCAACCTTGCGCGCCATCCCGCCGCCCGCCGCCACCGCCACGCCCCCGAGCCCCGCCATCTCCTCCGGCGCCGTGCCCTCGCCGTGCCGGATCGCGTACGGCGTGTCGCGATACCACCACACCGGCGCGCCTGCCGCCTCGCGCACCGCGCGCACGACCTGCCGATGGTCCGCGTGCCCGCCGAGCCCCTGCGGCGCGAGCACCAGCGACGGCGCCACACGCGCCTCCAGCCCGCCCAGCATCTCCGCCACCGCCCGCCACACGTCGTCACCCCCGCGCACGCCGGCGAACAGCTCGGCGGCACTGCCGTACCCCCGGTGCGGCGCCTCGGGCAGGTCGAGGTGCAGGCACTCCGCGAACCCGAGCAGACGCGCCGCCGCCCGGTCCTCGTCGCGCCGCAACGCCATGTAGTCGACCTCCGCGCCCAGCCCCTTGTCGAGCTGGCACGCGAGGGCAAAACCCTCCGCCGGCACGACGGAGCGCGTGAACACGGTCGCCAGCACCGTGCGCCACCCCGCGTCCGCCAGCACCGAAGCCAGCGCCCCGCACGAGAACGCCACGTCGTCGAGATGCGGCGACACGAACAGCGCGCACGGCGCCCCACGCGAACCCAGGTCGGTGCTCACAGCAGGTGCGGCTCCGCCCGGAACCGGCACGCCGTGACCGGCAGCGCCTCCACGAACCCGCGGTCCACCGGCGCGCGCACCACCTGCGCGTAGACGTCCATGATCTGCCGCCCCACCGAGCGCCACGAGTACACCCGCCGGCACTCCTCGAGCCCCGCCGCCGCCAGCCGCCCGAGCAGCGCCCGGTCCGCGATCACCTGGCGCAGCGAGTCCGCGAGCCCCGCCACGTCCCCCGGCTCGCTCAGCAGCCCGTTCTCCCCATGGCGGAGGCAGTCCACGACCCCCACCGCGCGGCACGACACGCACGCCAGCCCCGACGCCATCGCCTCCAGGATCGTGTTCGAGAACCCCTCGGCATACGTCGGCGACACGAACACGTCCGCCTCCCGATAGACCGCCGGCACGTCCTCGTACGCGACGTGCCCCGTCATCCGCACCCGCTCCGAAAGCCCCAGCGCCACGATGCGCTCCGCCACCGCGTCGAAGTCCGGCCCGATCCCCGAATAGACCAGCGAGAACCCCACCCCCTCGTCCGCCAGCACCCGCGCCGCGTCCAGCAGGTCGAGCGCGCCTTTCCGCCTGTCCACCCGCCCGTGGTACAGCAGCACCGGCGCCGCGGAGAGGTCGCGCGCCGCCCCGAACCCCAGCCCCGGCGCCCGCCCGTCCCCCGGCGTGAACCGCTCCACGTCCACCGCCCCCGGCACGATCGTGAACCGCGAGGGCTCCGTGCCCAGCCGCCCGACGACCTCGTCGGCGAACGAGCGGCACCCGATCAGCACCGCGCCGGCGTGGTCCAGCACCCGCGTCATCGCCAGCCGGTGCGTCTCGCAGCACGACCCCACCCAGTGCCCGTCGCCGCCCTGGATCGACACCACGTTCGCCACCTCCAGCGCGCGCGACGCCAGCAGCACCGCCCACCCCGTCGGATACCCGTACTGCGCGTGCAGCACATCGAACGGCGCGCGCGCATGCTCGCGCCGGATCGCCTCGACCATCGCCTCGATGTCGCGCTCGAAGTCGCCCGTGCCCTGCTCGCCGACCTGCTCCAGGCCCACGACGCGCACGCCCGCCACCGGCGGCGGCGGCCCGCCGCCATAGACGGAGCGCCCGAACGCGTCGCCGCGGAACTGGCTGATCATCGTGACCTCGTGCCCCGCGCCCACCAGCTCGTGCAGCAGGTTGCGCGCGTACACGCTCATGCCCGAGATCGCCGGGAAGTAGCGCCGGCTGACGAAACAGATCCTCACGAAACCTCCCGACCCGGCCCGGCGGCCGCCCACGACCCGGGCGCCGCCTCCTGCGGCACGTGCCGCCTCAGCCACGCCAGAGACTGCGGGACCATTGTGTCAGCCCGATGGCTCTCCCGCGACAGCTCCACGCACACCAGCCCCGCGAACCCCACCTCGCCCAGCGCCCGCAGCACGCCCGGCACGTCCATGTC
>JBPBQS010000289.1:0-10076 GCA_050920955.1 Janthinobacterium lividum
CGAGAGCCTCATAGGCTATATATTCCGTCTGGCCGCCCGCAGGCACCTGAGCGATGCCCGTCACCTTGCGCTCGAATGCGGCTTCGACCGCTTGACGAACCGACCGGAACTGACATGGCTCGATACGACTCCATGCCTGCCTCGACTCCCGCCCACAGCGTCAGCGTCACTCCCGACCCGGACGAGAGCCTCATAGGCTATATATTCCGTCTGGCCGCCCGCAGGCACCTGAGCGATGCCCGTCACCTTGCGCTCGAATGCGGCTTCGACCGCTTGACGAACCGACCGGAACTGACATGGCTCGATACGCTCGCGGACTTGGCACGGGTCGATTACCAGCAACTCGAGGACGTTTCCTTCGGACCCCCGGACAAGCTGGTCGGCTGGTTCCGGGACGTCGAGATGCCGAGCAACATGTTCGACCGGACGTTGCCTGCAGAGCGACGGGTCTGCCCGGAGTGTTTGGCCGGAAAGCCGCTTCATAGGGCGGTATGGGATATCAAATGCATCGTTCCAAGTGAGGAAACAGATGACCGAGAGCGCTGCCGTTCCGTTCGTCTGCCACCTCGACTTCGCACGCCGGTCGTCGGTTCCAGCACGACGGTGGACCGTCCTCTTTGCGGGGCATCTGGCTGGAAACCCGTTATCGCCGTTGGCCGAACCGCTCCTCTCGGACATGAGGGACGGTAGGTCGATGGTCCGCCACCTGCCGCCGTTGAAGAACCAGAAGCGTGCCTACAAGCATGCGCACCAAAAAGGCACGTGGTGCGACTACCGCAGGATGATGGACCACCTGCTCAACAAATGGGGCTTCCGCCACTTCCATTGTGGCGGCGGTTCCGTGCTGGCGTTCGTCCACCTGCACGAAGGCACCGGCATCGCGCGGGTCTTGGACCTGATTCCGCATGATGGAGACTGGCATATTGAGAAGCGTTTGGTCGGGATAACTGTCCGGAACTGGCCGGATGCCGACATCGCGCGCGACTTCGGACAGGGGACTTCCAGCATGACTGAAGCGGACCTGTTCGCCGCACGCAAGCAGGGACTGAACATGACGGTGAACGTCGACGGGACCTACTACCTGCCCGCGCAGGGTGCCCTGATGTCGGACGGCAGCTCGTATAGAGGGCGCCTCTTGGCCCCGTACTACATCTCCGGCCAGAGGTACGAACCTAGCAGGAAGTCCGAGCCGTGGCTGGGCAGCCCGCACTGTCTCGTTCTCGGGCTGGACCCCGAAGACCCGCGTCCGCCTTGGCAGATGGCGGCCGGGCAGATGGGGATGCTGGCTTCGGGACCACGCTCGGTCTGACGCCGTCACGCGCGTCCTCGAGCTCGCAAGCCGCTGGACGGCGAGGTCGGTCGCGCGACGGAAATCGGGCATCGCTTTCGGCGGGGGTCTGCAGACGGGTCTGGGGTGTCGCCCCTTCCCGGGAGGGGGGTCCTGGACGGGCCCGGCTTGAGCACCTTCGACCCCGACGGGCTTGCCGAAGCGATGGACGATGCCGCCAGGTGCAAGGCAGCCCCGCTGCCGCCGGTGCGCTGCGGATGCTGGCTGTCCTGACCGACGCCAGTGCCGGGCAGCGTCTCTGGGAACGGCATTGTCCGAAGTTTCCGGACCTTTCGGGCCCGATCGAGATTTCACAGGGCCATGCCCAACGACCCGTCGGCTTCAGCCAAGACGTGCGCCCGAAGGCCCTTCGGAGGCGTGGCAGCGACATGCTGCAATCGCCGTAGGCGCGGCAGGACTATGGTGTCACTGGTTGGTCGCACACTTTTGCCGGTTTCCGGTCCGAATCAACGAGTTGGGTCGGTTTCTACGGCAGAGTCATGGTGAAGCTCACAGCGGGCGGCGCCGGATCGCACCGGGGCCTTTGCCTGGCACGATGATTGCTGGGCGAGGCGCCGATGGACGCCATCCGGAGTGCCCGCTTGTCCCAGGATCCCCACGTGACGAAGATCTCGCGCCGTGCCGCCCTCGCCCTGCCGTTCGGCCTGGCCGCCCTGCCCGCCCTCGCGGCACCCGCCCCCGCCGGCCCGGTGCGCGGCGGCACGATGGTGATGATCGTGACGCCCGAGCCGTCCACGCTGGCGCACTACGCCGTCTCCGCGGGCAACATCCCGCCGATCGCGACGCAGGTGTACGAGGGCCTCGCCACCTACGGCTGGGACCTCGAGCCGCAGCCGAACCTCGCGAAGTCGTGGGAGGTCGCGCCGGACGGGCGGACGATCACCTTCCGGCTGCAGGACGGCGTGGTCTTCCACAACGGCAAGCCCTTCACCAGCGCCGACGTCCAGTACTCCTTCATGGAGGTCCTGAAGAAGTACCATCCGAACGGCCCGGTGATCCTGGCCGAGCTGACGGCGGTGGACACGCCCGACCCGATGACCGCGGTGCTGCACCTGGCCAACCCCGCGCCGTACCTGATGAAGGCGCTCGCCGGGCGCGACCTGCCGATCCTGTGCCGCTCCGTGTTCGAGGGCACCGACGTGCTGCAGAACCCCTCGGCCAACAAGCCCATCGGCACCGGGCCGTTCCGCTTCGTGCAGTGGGAGCGCGGCCAGTACGTGCGCCTCGACCGCTTCGACAGGTACTGGAAGCCAGGGCTGCCGCACCTCGACCGCATCGTCGCGCGCTTCATCCCCGACGCCGCCACGCGCTCGGCCGCGCTGGAGGCGGGCGAGGTGCATTTCGCCGCCTACAGCGCCGTCAACTACTCCGACCTCGCGCGCATGAAGACCAACCCCGTCCTGGGCCTCGAGCCGCGCGGCTACGAGATGACGCCGGCGATCAGCGTGCTGGAGCTGAACAGCCATCGCCCGCACCTCGACAAGAAAGAGGTGCGCCTGGCGATCGCCTACGCCATCGACCGCAACGCCATCCTGCGCGACGTGATGTACGGCTACGGCCTCCCCGCCACCGGCCCGCTCAGCCGCAGGTTCGCCGCCCAGGGGCTCTACACCGACGACGTCCGCCGCTTCGACGTGCCCGACCGGCTCGACATCGCCAACCGCCTGCTCGACGGCGCCGGCGTGCCGCGGGGTGCGGACGGCATGCGTTTCGCCATGCACCTGGAGGTGAACTCCTTCGGCGAGCAGTGGAAGCGGCAGGCGGAGTACCTGAAGCAGGCGCTGGCGCAGGTCGGCATCGACGTGACGCTGCGCTCGGAGGACACCGCCGCCTGGCTGCGCCGCGCCTACACCGACTACGACTACGACATGAACGAGCCCTTCCTCAGCCAGGGCATCGACCCGGTGATCGGGCTGAACCGCGAGTACCTCAGCACCCAGGTCCGCAAGGGCGTGAGCTTCGTCAACGACACGTTCTACGCCAACCCCGAGGTCGACCGCCTGCTCGCCGAGGGCGCGCGCGAGACCGATCCCGCGAAGCGCGGCGACATCTACAAGAGCGTGCAGAAGGTCCTCGTGGAGGACAGCCCGCTCGTCTGGCTGATCGACGTGCAGTACGTCAGCGTCTTCAACAGGAAGCTCCACGACCACACGACGGGGCCGCTCGGCGTGCAGCAGGCGTTCGAGCGGGCGTGGATGGAGGCGTAGCGCCGTGCGGCTCGCCCGCCATCTCGCACGGCGCCTGCTGCTCGCGGTGCCCGTCGTGCTCGGCATCGTCGTGCTCAACTTCCTGCTCATCCACCTGGCCCCTGGCGACGCCGCCTCCGTGCTCGCCGGCGAGAGCGGGGCGGCGACGCCCGAGTACATGGAGCAGCTCCGCCACCGCTTCGGCCTGGACCAGCCGCTGTCCGCGCAGTTCGGCATCTACGTGCTCGGCATGCTCCACCTCGACCTCGGCTACTCGTTCCGCAACGACAGCCCCGTGCTGCAGCTGATCCTGGACCGGCTCTGGCCGACCGGGCTGCTGATGCTCACCGCCTTCGGCACCGCGCTCGTCCTCGGCACGCTGCTCGGGCTGCTGGCGGCGACCGGGCGCAACGGCTGGCGCGACAGCGTGATCTCGCTCCTCAGCCTGGTCGCCTACGCGACGCCCGGCTTCTGGCTCGGGCTGATGATGATCGTGGTGTTCGCGCTCCGCCTCGGCTGGCTGCCCACCAGCGGCTTCGACACCGTCGGCGCCTTCAACGAGGGCTGGGCCGAGGCCGCCGACGTCGCGCGCCACCTCGTGATGCCCGCCAGCGCCCTCTCGCTCTACTACCTCGCCGTCTACACCCGCGTCACCCGCGCCTCCGTGCTGGAGCAGCTCGGCAGCGACTACGTCACCACCGCCCGCGCCAAGGGTCAGGCCGAGTGGCGCATCATGACCGGCCACGTGCTCCGCAACGCCCTGCTGCCCGTCGTCACCATGGCCGGCGTGCAGGCCGGCAACCTGATCGGCGGCTCCATCGTCGTCGAGACTGTGTTCGGCTGGCCCGGCATCGGCACCCTCGCGTTCGACGCCCTGCAGTCGCGCGACCTCAACTTGCTGCTGGGGATCTTCTTCATCTCCGCGTGCCTCGTCGTCGCGGTCAACCTCGCCGTCGACCTGATCTACGCGGCGCTCGACCCGCGGCTGGCGGCGTAGATGAGGCACAGGCAGGAAGAAAGCACTCCTTTTTCTGAAGAAAAAGAAGCAAAAAGACTTCTGCAAATAAGATCCGTTTCGCGCGGTTGGCACATATCTAATCGGGTAAAGTTCTTTGGTTCTTTCTTTCAAGAAAGAACTGCTTGCTTGCTTCGCTTCGCGAAAGGGCCCCCCTCGTGACAGGCCTCGCGCGGTTCGCGCGCAACCGGCTGGCCGTGGCCGGCGCGGCGCTGCTCGGCTGCCTGCTGCTGCTCGTGGCGCTCTCGCCCGTGCTGTATCCGGGCGACCCGTTCCGCCTGGCGGGCCCGGCGCTGCAGCCGCCGGGGCGCGCGTTCCTGCTCGGCACGGACACGCTCGGGCGCGACGTGGCGGCGGGGATCGCGCATGGCGCGCGCACGTCGCTGCTGGTGGGCGTGTGCGCCACGCTGGGGGCGATCGTGTTCGGCGTGGTGGTGGGCGGGCTGGCCGGGTTCTACCGCGGCGCCACGGAGACGGCGCTGATGCGGCTGACGGAGTTCTTCCAGACCATCCCGTCGTTCGTGCTGGCGATCCTGATCGTGGCGATCCTGTCGCCGTCGGTGTCCACGGAGATCATCGCCATCGCCGCCGTGTCCTGGCCGGGGGTGGCGCGGCTGGTGCGCGGCGAGTTCGTGGCGCTCGGCGCACGCGAGTTCGTGCTCGCCTGCGCGGGGCTGGGGGCGAGCGACGCGCGCATCATCTTCCGCCACCTGCTGCCGAACTGCATGTCGGCCATCATCCCGGTGGGCTCGCTGCTGATCGGCACCTCGATCCTGCTGGAGGCGGGGCTGGCGTTCCTGGGGCTGGGCGACCCCAACGTCATGAGCTGGGGGCTGATCATCAGCGCGGGGCGCGCGGTGCTGCGCTCGGCGTGGTGGATCTGCACGTTCCCGGGCATCGCGATCCTGCTCACCGTGCTCGCCATCAACCTCGCCGGCGACGGGCTGAACGAGGCGCTGAACCCGAGGCTGCGCGAGCGATGAGCGAACCTGTTCTCACGCTCGAGCGCCTGACCATCGCGCTGCCGGCGGGGGCGGACCGGGCGGACGCCGTGAGCGACGTCAGCCTGGAGCTGCGCGCGGGCGAGGTCACCTGCCTGATCGGCGAGAGCGGCTCGGGCAAGTCCATGGTGGCGCGCGCGGTCCTCGGGCTGCTGCCGGGGCCGCGCGTGCACGTGCGCTCGGGCCGCATCCTGTTCGACGGGCAGGACCTCGCGACGGCGCCGCCCGCGCGGATGCGCGCGATCCGCGGCGCCAGGATCGCGATGATCTTCCAGGAGCCGATGACGGCGCTCAACCCGCTGCACACCATCGGGCGCCAGCTCGCGGAGGTCCTGCGCATCCACACTAGGCTCGGCCGCGCGGCGCGGCACGCGCGCATGGTCGCGCTGCTGGAGGACGTGCACCTTCCGGAGCCGGAACGGCTTCTGCGCAGCCACCCGCACCAGCTCAGCGGCGGGCAGCGGCAGCGCGCGATGATCGCCATGGCGCTGGCGCTCGACCCGCAGGTGCTGATCGCCGACGAGCCGACCACCGCGCTCGACGTCACCACCCAGGCGCAGATCCTGCACCTGATCCGCGACCTGCAGCGACGGCGGAACACGGCGGTGCTGTTCATCACCCACGACTTCGGCGTGGTCGCCGACATCGCCGACCAGGTCGCGGTGCTGCGCCGGGGCACGCTGGTCGAGCAGGGGCCGCGCGACGCCGTGCTGGGCGCGCCGCAGCACCCCTACACGCGCGACCTGATCGCCGCCGTGCCGCGGCTGGCGCCGCCCCCCGCCCGGCCGGCCGCCGCCGCGCCGTTCGTGCTGCAGGCGAGCGACGTCGTGAAGACCTACGGCGCGCGCTCGCTGTTCGGCGGGCGGGTCACGCGCGCGCTGGACGGCGTCGCGCTGGAGCTGCGGCGCGGCGAGACGCTCGGCCTCGTGGGCGAGAGCGGCTCGGGCAAGAGCACGCTGGCGCGCGCGCTCGCGCGGCTGATGCCGGTCGACGGCGGCGAGATCCTCCTGCACGGCCGCGACATCGCCCGCCTCGACCGCCGCGCGCTGCGCCCCGTGCGCCGGCAGGTGCAGATGGTGTTCCAGGACCCCTACGGCTCGCTCGACCCGCGCCAGCGCGTGCTCGACATCGTCGCCGAGGGCCCGATCATCCACGGCACCGCGCCCGGCGTCGCGCGCGAGGAGGCGCTGGCGCTGCTGGACCTGGTCGGGCTGGACCCGTCGGCCGCGCGGCGCTTCCCGCACGAGTTCAGCGGCGGCCAGCGCCAGCGCATTGGCATCGCCCGCGCCCTCGCCCTGCGCCCGGAGATCCTGGTCGCCGACGAGCCGGTCTCCGCGCTGGACGTCTCCGTGCAGGCGCGCGTCCTCGCCCTGCTCGCCGACGTCAAGGCGCGGCTCGACCTCAGCATGGTGTTCGTCACCCACGACCTGCGCGTGGCGCTGCAGGTCTGCGACCGCATCGCCGTGATGCGGCAGGGGCGGATCGTCGAGGTCGCGGCCGCCGCGCGCATCTTCCACGCGCCCGAGCACCCCTACACCCGCGCCCTGTTCGCCGCCGTCCCCGGCGCGGGCTGGCAGGAGAGGATCACCGCATGACGACGCCGAGCGACGCCTTCGTCCCCGGCCCGCTCGTCCGCGTGGCGGGCGCGGCCGGCGGCCCGCTCGCCGGGCTGGGCTTCGCCGTGAAGGACCTGATCGACCTCGCCGGCGTGCCGACCGGCGGCGGCAACCCCGACTGGCCCCGCTTCGCGCCCACGCCCGGGCGCCACGCCGCGGTCGTGCAGGCGCTGCTGGACGCGGGCGCGTCGGTCGTGGGCAAGACCGTCACCGACGAGGTCTCCCTCGGCATCCTCGGCGAGAACGCGCACGACGGCACGCCGCGCAACGCGGCCGCCCCCGACCGCGTCCCGGGCGGCTCCTCCAGCGGCTCCGCGGCGGCGGTCGCGGCGCGCGCGTGCGACTTCGCCCTCGGCACCGACACCGGCGGCTCGGTGCGCGTGCCCGCCAGCTTCTGCGGCCTCTACGGCATCCGCCCGACCCACGGCCGCGTCGATTTCGCCGGGATCGCCGCGCAGTCGCCGAGCGCCGACACCTGCGGCTGGTTCGCCCGCGACCCCGCGCTGCTCGCCCGCATCGGCACGGTGCTGCTCGGCGAGGACCTGCCCGGCGCGCTGCCCACGCGGCTGCTGGTCGCCACCGACGCGTTCGGCTTCGCCGACGAGGACACCGCGGCGGCACTCGCGCCGGTGGTGGAGCGGCTGGCCGCCCTCGTCGGGCAGCGCCAGGACGCGACGCTTGCGCCGCAGGGACTGTCGGTGTGGCAGCGGGCGCAGCGCGTGCTGCAGGGCAGCGAGGCCTGGGCGACGTTCGCGCCGTGGCTCGACAGCTGTAACCCGCGCCTGGCGTTCGGCGTGGCGCGCGGCCTGGTGCAGGCCTCCATGATGACGGAGCCCGAGCGGACGGCCGCGACCCTGATGCGCATCGAGGCGCGCGCCCACCTGCGCCACCTCCTGCCGCCGGGCACGGTCCTGTGCCTGCCGACCACGCCCTTCCCCGCGCCGCTCCGCGGCCTGCCGCTCGCGGCGCTCGGCCCGCTGCGCGAGCGCATCGCCTGCCTCACCAGCCACGGCGGCCTGACCGGCGTGCCGCAGGTGAGCCTGCCCGGCGCCACCGCCGGCGACGCGCCCGTGGGGCTGTCGATCATCGGCGCGCGCGGCAGCGACCTCGCCCTGCTGCGCCTCGCTGTGGCGTTCGGGCGCACGATGCAGTAGGGCAGCAAGGAAGATCTTCTTTTTCTGAAGAAAAAGAAGCAAAAAGACTTTGCCACGAAGGGTTCCTTGCGGCCCGGCTGGCACAGGTCCAATGGGTAGAGTTCCTTGGTTCTTTCTTTCAGGAAAGAACTGCTTGCTTTCTTCGCTGCATGAATGGGCTCTGGGGGTATACGCGATGGACTGGACCACGGAGAGCGGCTCGTTCGCGCTCGGCGATTTCGCGGCGGAGAAGGGCGGGGTGATCCGCGACGCGCACGTCGGCTGGCAGCGGCACGGCACGCTGAACGCGGCGCGCGACAACCTGGTGCTCTACCCGAGCAGCTACGCCGCGCGGCACGACGACATGGCGTGGCTGGTCGGGCCGGACGGGATCCTCGACCCGACGCGGTGGTGCGTGCTCGCGGTGGACATGTTCTCCAACGAGGTGTCGTCGGGGGCGGCGGAGACGCCCGGGTATCCGGCGCTGGTGACGATCGCGGACAACGTGCGCGCGCAGCACCGCCTGGTCACGGAGATGCTCGGCGTGGAGCGGATCGCGGCGGTGTACGGGTTCTCCATGGGCGGCGTGCAGGCGTACCACTGGGCGGCGATGCACCCGGGGATGGTGGAGCGCGCGATCGTGGTGTGCGGCAGCGCGCGCACGGCGACGCACAACAGGGTGTTCCTGTCGGGGCTGCTGCGCACGCTGGAGGCGGCCCCGGAGCACCTCGGCGGCGGCCGGTTCTCGGCGGAGCCGCAGGCCGCGCTGAAGGCGTTCGGGCACATCTATGCCGGGTGGGGGCTGAGCCAGGACTTCTACCGCGCGGGCCTGCACCGCACCGCGCTGGGGGCGCCGGACCTGGACACCTTCCTGCGCACCGACTGGGCGGAGCGGTTCGCGCAGCGCCGCGCCGCCAACCTGTACGCGCAGGCGCTCGCCTGGGACCACGCGGACATCTCCGACAACGCCCTGTACGGCGGCGACCTGGAGCGGGCGCTGGGGGCGATCCGGGCGCGCGTGCTGCTGATGCCGGGCGAGACGGACCTCTACTTCCGGGTGGCCGACAACGAGGCGGAACTCGCGCACCTCGCGGATGCGGAGCTGTGCCCCATCCCGAGCGTCTGGGGGCACCGCGCCGGCAACCCCACCGCATGCCCGCAGGACGCGGCGTTCCTGCGCGCCGCGGTCCACAGGTGGATGAAGCGCTGAGCGCCACTCTGCCTGCGGTCCGGGAACGATGTTCGCCGGAGGTTCCGGGCCGGGGAGACGAGGCGGTGCGGCTCAGAGCTTGCGGGCGGCGTAGGCGGCGGCGGCGGCGCGCACCGTGGCGGCAGGCAGGGCGGCCTCCTCGATCACGACCGTGATCGGCGGCACGCTCGGCAGGGCGGCCTCCTTGGCCACCGTGTCGGTGTGGGCCGGCAGTCCTTGCTCGAGGCAGCGGCACACAAGCTCGTCGGGCGAGAGCCCCTCCGCCTCGGCGTGGCGCTCGACCCTTTCCCACAGCGCGGCGGGGACCTGCAGGGCCGGGCTGGTCATCGGGGTGTCCGTCATCGCCGCTCCTGCGCAGGGTGCCGCCTGCCCGCGGCGCCGCTCGCCGTCGCGGCGGGCCTGCGGATCATCGCCGCGCCGGGCCCGCTTCGCCAGCGCGAACCGCGCGGACCCGCTCGCGTCGCGCGCGCGTCCGGCTCAGCGTGCCGGCACCCGGAAGGCGAGCAGCTTCCTGGTCAGCTCGTCGAGGCTGACGTTGCCCTTGTTCAGGACCTGGTTCGCGCCGCG
>JBPBQS010000011.1:0-10042 GCA_050920955.1 Janthinobacterium lividum
ACTTGTTGAGGAAGGTCATGCGGAACGCGAAGCCGAGGTCGCCGAAGATCTTCGCGTTCTCGGCCCAGGTGATCACCGTGCGCGGCGACATCACCGTGGAGATGTCGCCGTTGATGAAGCCGGCGCGGGTGAGGTCGGCCAGCGCCACCATGCTCTCGACGCGGCGCTTGGCGGCGCCGTCCTTGGCGTCGACGCCCATCTTGGCGAGCACGATCGCGGTCTCCTGCGCGTGCGGCAGATAGTTCAGGGTGGCCACGATGTTCCAGCGGTCCATCTGGCCCTGGTTGATCTGCTGCGTGCCGTGGTACAGCCCGGTCGTGTCGCCAAGGCCGACGGTGTTGGCGGTGGCGAACAGGCGGAAGTACGGGTTAGGGTGGATGACGCGGTTCTGGTCGAGCAGAGTCAGCTTGCCCTCGACCTCGAGCACGCGCTGGATCACGAACATCACGTCGGGGCGGCCGGCGTCGTACTCGTCGAACACGAGGGCGCAGGGGTGCTGCAGCGCCCAGGGCAGGATGCCCTCGCGGAACTCGGTGACCTGCTTGCCGTCCTGCAGGACGATGGCGTCCTTGCCGATCAGGTCGATGCGGCTGATGTGGCTGTCCAGGTTGACGCGGATGCAGGGCCAGTTCAGGCGGGCCGCGACCTGCTCGATGTGCGTGGACTTGCCGGTGCCGTGGTAGCCCTGGATCATCACGCGTCGGTTGAAGGCGAAGCCCGCGACGATCGCCAGCGTGGTCTCGCGGTCGAAGCGGTAGGTCGGGTCGATCGCCGGCACGTGCTCGGTGCGCACGGAGAAGGCGGGCACGTCCATGTCGACGTCGATGCCGAACGTCTCGCGGGCGCGCAGCGTGATGTCGGGGCGGGTGATCGTCTCGGTGGGGACCATCTCGGCCTCGACTGCCTCGTGGGTGTCGGAGAGGGCGGCGATCTGGTTCATCGGCGGTGGGTGTCCTGTCGGTTCGCGGCGGCACGGCCGCCCTGGTCGTGGCGCAAGAAGGCTGGGCGCGGGATATCGAGACACGAAGGCGGGTCGTCGCATGAAAGCCGGCGCGCGCGGTTCACGAGGCCGTCACCCGCCGGCGCCGCTGGCCTGCGGCTGGCGCACCGCCGGCTGGGCCGAGATGTGCGAGCGCAGGGCGGCGTAGGCGAGGTTGATGGTCTTGAGCCGCTCCTCCGCCGCGCGGTCGCCCCCGTTGGCGTCGGGGTGGTGGCGCTTGGCCAGCTCCTTGTAGCGCGTCTTGACCTCGTCGAGCGAGACCGGCCATTCCAGACCCAGCGTGCCGAGCGGCTCGCGCAGCTCCGCGGGCGTGGCGTCGGCCGGAGGCGCTCGGCGGCGGGGGCGCTCGCCGGCCAGGTTGGCGAGCGGGTCGCGCAGGGCCTCCTCGTCGAAGGGCGCGCCGCCGAGCCGGCCCAGCGGCCAGGTCGGGCGCTGCCAGGCGGTGTCGGCGCGCAGCTGGGCCTCGATCTGGCCCGGGGTCATGCCCTTGTAGAAGTCCCAGCCGGCGTTGTACTCGCGCACGTGGGCCAGGCAGAACCACCAGTAGTGCGTGAGGTCGGTGCGCGACTTGGGCGCACGGTACTCGCCGGCGTTCCCGCACGAGGGAATGTCGCAGAGTCGGCCGGGCGCGTCCGGGTCGGGCGCGTAGGCCCGGGGGCGCGTCGGTGTGCGTCGGGTCATCGTCGTCTTATGTGCGCACCACTCCGGCGGCGGCAAGGCCCGCGGGGACGGCTTCGCGCGTCGCCGCGCGCCGGGGGTGGCGGGACGGCGCCCGGGCGGGCATATGCGGCGCAACGGCAGGGAAGGGGACGGCGATGTCGCAGGCGGGAGGCAGGGCGGCCAGGGTGCGCGCGGTGCTGACGGAGGCGTTCCGTCCCAGCGTGATCGAGGTCCACGACGACAGCGCCAGCCACGCCGGGCACAGCGGCGCGGCGCCCGGCGGGGAGACCCACATGCAGGTGCGCATGGTCAGCGACGTCTTCGCCGGCCAGAACCGCGTCGCACGTTCGCGCGCCGTGCACGCGATGCTGGACGCGGAGTTCAGGACCGGGCTGCACGCGCTGAGCCTAGTGCTGCGCGCGCCGGGCGAGCCCGGCTGACGCAGCCGCGCGATTCACGCCCGCGTGCTCACGAAGCCTTAAGCAGGCGGCCTCATCCTGTGCGTGCAACAGGAGCACGCACGTGGGCGAGAGCCGGCTGGTCAACCGCAACATCAACGCGACGGCCGGGCGCACCAGCATGCGCCTGGAACCGGAATTCTGGGACGCCCTGCGCGAGATCTGCCAGCGCGAGTCCCTCGTGCAGGCCGAGCTGATCCGCGAGATCGAGCAGAACGCGTCGGCCGTCGGCCGGACCAGCGCGGTCCGGGTCCATATCCTGCAGTACTTCCGCAATGCCGCGGACAGGGGGATCATCCGCCGCGAGGGCTCGGACGCGCGGATGCGCTGAAGGAAGCAAGGCCAGAGGCTCTGCCTCTGGACTCCGCCAAAGGCTCGCCTTTGGAATCCACTTGCTTAAGTAAGGGGTTTCCAAAGGCCTCAGGCCTTTGGCGGGTTCGGGCAGCGCCCGACCTTGCCTTCAGGTGAACCGCGCCAGGCGGACCGCCGTGTGTCCCCGGCTCGGACGCAAGCTCGGCATCACCAGCAGGCAGTCGTCGTAGGGCGTGCGGACCTCCGCCGCGCCGTCGGTGGCGATCAGCGTGTCGCCCGCCGCGATGACCTCGCCGCCGCGGAACGGCCTGGTGAACGCGAAGCCGGCGGTCGCCGCGGTCACGGTCATCGTGACGTCGGCGCAGCGCACCGCGGCGCCAGGGCCGGGGGCGGCGGGCGGCAGCATCCCCGCGTGGCGCAGCAGGCCGTCGATGCAGGCGAGCGTGGTCTCCACGGTGTCGGGCTGCCAGTGCTGCCCCGCCTCGACCAGCACGGCCACCTGCGCGGAGTCCGGGTCCGCGAACGGCGCGAAGTCGATCAGGCGCCGCCCGCCGAGGTGGCCCCCGTCGGCGACCACCAGCGGCGGCGTGCCGATCGCGGCGGCGAGCCGGCGCCCCTTCGCGGCGGGGCCGCTCAGGATCAGCGGGTCGGACGGCCAGAGCATCGAGTGCAGGTCGAGCAGCAGGTCCGCCTGCTCCAGCACCGGGCGCATCGCCCGCGCCCGCTCCAGCTCGCGCGACGAGCGCGACCCTTCCAGCGTGGGCAGGTCCCACAGGCGGTTGAGGTCCTCGTCGAGGAAGCGCGTCGCGGTGGGCTGCGCGGGGTCGAAGCGCTGGAACGCGTCGAGGTTGGCGAAGCCCAGCGTTAGGCGCCCGCGCATCGGCCGCACGCCCGCGCGCAGCATCCGGTCGAGCGCGGCGGCGCCGGCGGTCTCGTTGCCGTGGGTGAGCGCCACCAGCACGACATGCGGCCCGTCGGCGGCGCCCTCGAGCGTGGTGAAGCCGGGCAGCCCGGTGTTGCCGGCGATCCACGGCGCGATGTCGGGCGTGGGCACGGCGACCGAGAAGTCCGGCCGCCACAGCCCGGCCTGGCCGTCGGCAAGCGCACTGGCCCGCTCCGCCGCCTGGCCGGCCGCCAGCCCGCCGCTCACCGTGCACCGCCCGTCGTGCGACGCGTCGTGAGGCGGGGCGGCGGGGCAGGGCGCGCGTGCGGGTCGGGGGCCATGGCGGCGATCCTATACGCCTCGCGCCGCGGGACAACCGGCGGGTGCATACCGGGGCACGACGTGGCGGCATGGACGGCCGCGCCGCCTCTTGCTGCACCCGCGTGGAGTCGGCAGGGTCGGGCGGCCATGGTATCCGCGTCCGCCCTCCATCCCCTGCACCGGCTGTGGCGCGCCCTCCCGGCCAGGAGCCGGCGCCGGCTGCTGTCGCACGGCTCCGCGCTGCTGGCGCCGCGCCCGGACCGCCCGCCGCCGACGGTGGACCCGCAGCGCGGCGCGATCGTCGGCGGCGAGATCGGCCGCGCGTCCGGGCTCGGCGAGGGGGCGAGGCTCATGCTGCGCGGCCTGGAGGCGCTCGGGCTGCCCGCGCACGCCCTGCAGGCCGGGCTGCGCGTGTCCGGCGACCCGTCGGAGGGCGCGGGGCAGGGGGCGCAGGGCCGGCTGCCGGCCGGGCTGCCGCTGCTGCTGCACGTCAACGCGCCGCTGCTGCCGGCGGCGCTGCTGCGCCTGCCGCGCGGCCTGCTGCGGGGCAGGCGCGTCGTCGGCTACTGGGCGTGGGAGCTGCCGGTGGTGCCGCCCGACTGGCGGGCGGGCGCCGCCTTCGTGCACGAGGTCTGGGCGCCGTCCCGCTTCGCCGCGCAGGCGCTGGAAGCGCTGATGCCCGGGCGCGTGCGCGTCGTGCCGCACCCCGTCGCCGCCGCGCCGCCACACCCGTCGGCGCTCGGGCGCGCGGACTTCGGCCTGCCCGAGGCGGCGGTGGTGACGCTGGTGTCGTTCAGCCTTGCGTCGTCCTTCGCGCGCAAGAACCCGCTGGCCGCCATCGCCGCCCACCGCGAGGCGTTCGGCGACCGCGCGGACCGCGTGCTCGTGGTCAAGACGGGCAGCGCCCTTCGCCATGCCGGCGACATGGCCCTGCTGCGCGCCGCGGCGGAGGGGGCGGCCAACATACGGTTCGAGACGCGGGTGCTGTCGATGGCCGACAGCCACGCCCTGACCGCGTGCGCCGACATCGTGCTCTCGCTCCACCGCAGCGAGGGATTCGGCCTGGTGCCCGCCGAGGCGATGCTGCTCGGGCGCTGCGTGGTCGCCACGGACTGGTCGGCGACGGCGGAGTTCCTGGACGCAGGCTGCGGCGTGCCGGTGCCGTTCCGGCTGGTGCCCGCCCGCGACCCGCGCGGCGTGTTCGAGGCCGAGGGCGCGGTGTGGGCCGACGCCGAGGTGGGCGCCGCCGCGCGCGCGCTGCGCGACCTGGCGGGGGATCCGGAGCGGCGTGCCGCGCTGGGCGACGCTGCGCGCCGGGCGGCGCGGGAGCGTCTCGGCGCCGGGCCGCTGCACGACGCGCTGATGTCGCTCGCATGAGCCGGGTTCGCGCCGGGTGAGGGTTCTGGTGTGGCAGTGGGGCCGGCACGGCGCAGGCCCGCGCGTCGCCACCGAGCTGGCCGCCGGCTTCTCCCGTCTCGAAGGCGTCACCGCGCTGCTGTCGCTGGCGGAGGGGGCGGAGATCCTTGCCGGGCCCGCGCCGCCGCGCTGCGACCTGCGCATCCGCACCTACGGCAGCCTGCGCGGCTTCGTCGGACGCCTGGCCGCCACGCCCGCGACCCTGCCGCGCCTGGTGTCGGAGCTGCGCGCCATGGCGCCGGACCTCGCGCTGTGCGCCATGCCGGGGCCGCTCGACCTGGTGATGGGCGTGGCGCTGCGCCGCGTCGGCGTGCCGTACGCCGTGGTCGTGCACGACGCCGACCCCCATCCCGGCGACGGCTACCCGCTGCAGATGGCCCTGCAGCGCCGCCTGCTCGCCCATGCCGACGACCTCGTGGCGCTGTCGGGCCACGTCGCCGGCCGGCTGCGCGAGCAGCGCGCCGGGCGCCGCGCGCCGATCCGCGCCACCCTGCCGCCGTTCGTGTTCGGGCCGCCCGCGCCGCCGCCGCGACGCCACGGCGGGCCGCTGCGGCTGCTCTCGTTCGGCCGGCTGCTCCCCTACAAGGGCCTCGACCTGCTGGCCGCCAGCCTCGCCCGCCTCGGACCGCGCGACGACCTGGAGGTTCGTGTCGTCGGGCAGGGGCCGGAGAGCGCGGATCTCGCCCGGCTCCGCGGCCTGCCCGGCGTCAGCGTGGAGAATCGCTGGGTTCCGGAGGAGGGGATCGGGGAGCTTCTGGCCTGGTCGGACGCGCTTGTGCTCTCCCACCGCGAGGCGAGCCAGAGCGGGGTCGCCGCCGCCGCCATCGCCGCGCGCCGCTGGGTCGTGGCCACGCGCGTCGGCGGCATCGTCGAGCAGCTCGAGCACGAGCCGCTCGCCCTGCTCTGCGAGCCGGACCCGGACAGCATCGCCGACGCCATCCTGGCGCTGCTGCGCCGCGCGTCGCCCGAGGCCGGGCCCGGGCACGACCCCTACGCGGTGTGGAACGACACGGCAGCGGCGCTGCTCGACCAGCTCGGGGCGCGGCTGCGGCCTGTCGGCAGGCAAGGCCGGGCTCTGCCCGGACCCGCAAAGGGCCGTGGGGCCCTTTGATCCCTTGACCTAAGGGGCGCGTTCCCAGGGCGGAGCCTCGACCTTGCTTTCGTGCAGGCTTCGGAACCTTTTGGCCGCGCCGCGCCTGTAGCTGCCACGACAACCGACCCGAGGAGCCTTTCCATGAGCGACACGCAGATGGCCAAGATCTGGGACCTGATCAAGGACACCAAGTTCGCGATGCTGACCAGCGAGGACGGCGACCAGCTCCGCTCGCGCCCCATGGCGATCAGCCAGTCGGAGTTCGACGGCACGCTGTGGTTCTTCACCAAGGCCAGCTCGCACAAGGTCGACGAGGTCCAGGCGCACCACCGCGTCGGCGTCAGCTTCTCCGACCCGTCCGCGCAGAACTACGTCTCGCTGTCCGGCAGCGCCGAACTCGTGCAGGACCGCGCCGCCATCGACGCGCACTGGACCGAGCTGATGGCCACCTGGTTCCCCAAGGGCAAGGACGACCCCGACGTCGCCCTGCTCAAGGTCACGGTGTCGCAGGCCGAGTACTGGGACACGCCGAGCTCGGCCATGGTCCACGCCTACGGCTACGTGAAGGCCAAGCTGACCGGCGAGGCGCCGCACCCCGGCGAGAACGAGAAGGTCACGCTGCGCTAGAACGAGGACGGGCCCGGAGCGATCCGGGCCCGTGAAGGCAAGCATGAGGCTCTGCCTCAAACTCCGCCAAAGGCTCGCCTTTGGAATCCTTGACTTAAGGGACGCGTTCCAAGGGCGCAGCCTTTGGCGGGTCCGGGCAGAGCCCGGCCTTTCTTTTCTCAGGCCGCCAGCGCGTCCTGCTCGACGACGGGGACCCGCGTGCGGATCAGCTTCTCGATGCCGCGCAGGTGGGCGCGCTCGGAGCTGTCGCAGAAGCTGATGGCCTTGCCCGCCTTGCCGGCGCGCGCGGTGCGGCCGATGCGGTGGACGTAGCTCTCGGGCACGTTGGGCAGGTCGAAGTTGATGACGTGGCTCACGCCGTCCACGTCGATGCCGCGGGCCGCGATGTCGGTCGCGACGAGGACGGGCGCGCTGCCGTCCTTGAACGAGGCGAGGGCGCGCTCGCGCTGGCCCTGGCTCTTGTTGCCGTGGATGGCGCGGGCGTTGATGCCGGCGGCCTCCAGGTGCTGCACGACGCGGTCGGCGCCGTGCTTGGTGCGCGTGAACACCAGGGTGCGCTCCATGCCGACGCGCTTGAGCACGCTGGCGAGCAGGATGCGCTTGCGCGAGGCCTCGACGAACACGACGGACTGGTCGACGCGGTCGGCGGTGGCGGCGACCGGGGTGACGGCGACGTGCGCGGGGTCGCGGAGCAGGGCGCCGGCGAGGCCCGAGATCTCCTTCGGCATGGTCGCCGAGAAGAACAGGCTCTGGCGCACGACCGGGAGCGTGGCCGCGATCTTGCGGATCGGCACGATGAAGCCGAGGTCGAGCATGTGGTCGGCCTCGTCGAGCACCAGCACCTCGGTGGCGCCGAGGTCGACCGCGCGGTCGTTCATGTGGTCGAGCAGGCGGCCCGGCGTGGCGACGAGCACGTCGACGCCCGACGACATCGCCTTGGCCTGGCGCGGCTTGGGCACGCCGCCGAACATCAGGGCGACGCGCAGGTTGGTCTGGCTGCCGTACGAGCGGAAGCTCTCGGCGATCTGCCCGGCCAGTTCGCGCGTCGGCGAGAGCACGAGCACGCGGCAGCCGCGTCGCTGCGCCGGCTTCGGGTTGGCGAGCAGGCGGTGGATGATCGGCAGGGCGAAGGCGGCGGTCTTGCCGGTGCCGGTCTGGGCGATGCCCTGGACGTCGCGGCCGGCCATGACCAGCGGGATCGCCTGCTGCTGGATCGGCGTGGGCACAGTGTAGCCTTCGGCGGTCAGCGCCTTGAGGAGGGGCGCGGCCAGGCCGAGTTCTTCGAACGTGTTCACTTTTGAAGTCTTCCGTGTCGCGCAGGAATGCGCTCGTAGCAGCCGTCAGGGCCGCTGACCGGCGCGGAGTTTCCTGATGCTGGGCGGCTGCCGAAACCCGGGCTGCACACGTCGTCGCATCATGTCGCGCCCATCACTTATACTCACGATGCGTTGAGGAGTCAAGATTTCTCGTGGTAGCGCAACCATTCCGGCGACGGCCTGGCGGACGGCATTCCGGCGCGTCACGCCGCGACTCCGGGGTGGATCGGCGTGGGCCCGTGCCTTGCGCGCCGGCACGTGGCGACACAATCTGGCTGCGCAACAGTCCAGGAACCGCCCCATGAACCGCTTCGCTCTCGGCCTCGTCGCGCTCGGCGCGCTGCTCGCCGGCCCCGCCTTCGCACAGACCACGGCGAGCCCCGCGATCCCTGCCCACGCCGTGCCGCCGGCGGCCATGTCCGCCACGGGCCACCCGGCAGCCGCGCGGGCGCGCACGCCTGCCGCCGCCATGGCCCCGGTCAACGTCAACACCGCCTCCGAGGCGCAGCTCGACGCGATCCCGCAGATCGGCCCGAAGCGCGCCGCGAAGATCATCGCCGGCCGTCCCTACACGGTGCCTTCCGACATGGTCACCAAGAAGGCGCTGAGCCAGGGCATCTTCGACAAGATCAAGGCGAACGTCACCACCGGCTGACGCGAGGGCGGCGCGACATGGACACGGGCGTCGCCCGTCCCGCGCCCGCCTGCCGCATCCTGAGCGAACCTTACGCCGGCCTGCAGGCCCAGGCCCTCGGGCTGGCCGAGGCCGCGGGCTGGGTGCCGGGTCTGTGCGACCTGGTGGCCGCGCCGCCGTGGTCGCGCGTGCCGGCCCGGTTCTGGCCGCGGCCGCTGCGCGCGGCCGGGCTCGACGCGGGCGACGTGCCGCCGCTGGCGATCTCGGTCGGCGGCATGGGGGCGGCGGTGGGCGCGGCCCTGCGGCGGCGCGGGGCGCGCGTCGTGCAGGTCCAGGCGCCGCGCATGGACCTGCGGCGCTTCGACCTGGTGGTCGCGAACCGCCACGACGAGCTGGCCGGTCCCAACGTTCTCGTCACGCGCACCGCCCTGCATCGCGCGACGCCGGAACGGCTGGCCGCCGCCCGGGTCGCCTGGGCGCCGCGGTTCGCGCACCTGCCGCGGCCGCTGGTCGCGGTGCTGGTGGGGGGCAGCAACGGCCGTTTCCGGCTCGGGCCTGCGGAGGGCGAGTCGCTCGCGGCGGGGCTGGCAGCCATGATGCGGCAGGACCGCGTCGGGCTGGCGCTCACCGCGTCGCGCCGCACCGATCCGGTCGTGCGGGCGGCGCTGGGGGCGGCGTTGCGGCCGCTCGGGGCGCTGGTCTGGGACATGGGCGGGGAGAACCCGTATTTCGGGATGCTCGCCTGCGCGGACGTGATCGTGGCGACGATCGACAGCGTATCGATGGTGTCCGAGGCGGTGGCGACGGCGGCGCCGGTGCTGCTGGCCGAGCTGCCGGGGCGGTCGCGGCGCATCGGGCTGTTCCTGCGCGGGCTGGCGGGGGAGGGCAGGGTGCGGCCGTTCGCCGGGCGGCTGGAGCAGTGGGAAGCGGCGCCGCTTGACGACACGGCGGCGGCGGCAGAGGAGATGCGGCGCCGCCTGGGGCTGTGAAGCAAGGTCGAGGCTCCGCCTCGAACTCCGCCAAAGGCTGCGCCCTTGGAACGCGTCCCTTAAGTGAGGCCAGTCCAGGGCGGCTCGCCCTGGCGGGTCTGGGCAGAGCCCAGGCTTGCTTCCCGTCCTGCCCCGAGGTCCCGCCATGCTCGACATCCAGACCTTCGACGCCCGCCAGGGCGGCAACGTGCTCTACAAGGCGTTCGCCCACCCCCTCGCCGCCGAGGCGATCGCCGCACTCGCAGCCCGCCTGCGCGACGCCGGGCCGCTGGCGGTCTACGACCCCGACGGCACCGCCGACGCCCTGTTCGCGCTGCACCCGCAGATGCCACG
>JBPBQS010000177.1:0-9824 GCA_050920955.1 Janthinobacterium lividum
GGCGCCGCACGCTGGAGGCGCTCGGCCACAATGCTTCCGCCGCCGCTTTCATTCTCGGGGCCATGGGGCTGGGACCATATCAACAGCAAACGCTGTAAGAGCCAAAATCTTCTCCTAGCAAACCCAAACCGCCCCTATCGCCCCTCCCTCCGCCAGGCCAGCAGCACCAGCCCCAGCAACAGCGGCAGCCTCGCCCACGCAGGCAGCAGCGGCACCGAGCTGACCCCCGTCACCAGGTGCGCGTCGCGCCTGCGCAGCCCGATCCACCCCGCCCCGCTCGCCGACGCCCCGGCGGCCACCATGCGCAGCTCCGGCGCCCCGCCCGGCCGCAGCCAGTGCGCGCTCCCCCCCGACCGCGCCAGCATCGGCGCCAGCCGCTCCGGCGACGCCCGCAGATCCGCCAGTTCCTCCGGGTTCGCCGGCTCCGCCGCCGCGAACGCCCGCCGCACCCCGTCCGACACCCCCCACACCCCCGGCGCCTGCGCCTCCACCGTGGCCGCCGCCCGCCCCGGCCCGGCACCCGCGAGCGCCACCGTCCGCGTCGTCCCATCCGGCGCCGTGACCGTGACCGTCCCCGCCGGCGCCTCGGACAGCGAGCGCCGCTCCACCGTCATCCGCCCCCCCTCGATGCGCGCGTCCAGCGCCTCCTCCTCCAGCCCCGGCTCCTTCATCAGCCAGTGCGCGAGCCTGCGCAGCAGCTCCGCCTGCGGCCCGCCCCCCTCGTGCCCCCGCGCCCACAGCCAGATCTGGTCCGACATCAGCATCGCCGCCCGCCCCTGCTCCACCCGGTCCAGCAGCAGCAGCGGCATCTCCCCCGGCCCGCTCATCAGCACCTGCCCATGCGGATCCTGCGGCGTGATCGCCCGATACCACGGCCCCCCCGCCGGCTCCCCCCCCGCCCCGGCAACCGCCGCGTTCGCCCCCGCCAGCCCCTCCGTGACCGGGTGCCTTTCCCCAAGCGCCGTGACCCGCGGCCGGAACTCCCCCTCGACGACGCCGTCCCCCCCGTTGTCCGGCGCGTGCGCGGGCAAAATCTCGGCGAGCGGCGTGTCCGACAGGCTGTCCGCGCCTGCGAACTCCGGCCCCACCGACAGCAGCAGCCCCCCCCCTGCGCGCACGTAATCCGCGATATTCCGCAGATACGGCATCGGCAGGATGCCCCGGTTCTGGAACCGGTCGAGAATGATCAGGTCGAACTGCGCGATCTTCTGCACGAACAGCTCCCGCGTCGGGAACGCGATCAGCGCCAGCTCCCCGAGCGGCGTCATGTCGTCTTTTTCCGGCGGACGCAGGATGGTGAAGTGCACTAGGTCCACCGACGGATCCGCCTTCAGCAGCCGCCGCCACACCCTTTCCCCCTGGTTCGGCTCGCCCGACACCAGCAGCACGCGCAGCCTGTCCCTGACCCCGTTGATCGGCACGCTGACCCGGTTGTTGAGGTCCGAGATCTCCCCCACCCGGTGCGCCACCGACAGCTCGACCACCGTCGGCCCCGGCTGCGTGATCGGCACGTCGACGTCCTGCTCCACCCCCACCGGCACGGTGCGCTCGACCGGCGCCTCCCCGTCCCGCCGCAGCGTCAGCCGCGCGCTCCCCCCCCGCCCGCCATCCGCGATGCCCAGATCCTCGACGACCACCCGTATCGCCACGTCCCACCCGACCACCCCGAACGACGGCGCCGCGACCACCCGCAGCCGCCTGTCCGTCTGCGCCCCTTCCGCCGGCATCAGCAGATGCAGCGGCGCCGGCGCGAACCCCGCGTCGCTCGCCGGCGCGTCGTGCACCTGCCCGTCGCTGAGCGCCACGATCCCCGCCAGCCGGTTGCGCGGGATGTCCGCCAGCGCCCGGTCCACCGCCGAGAACAGCCGCGTGCCGTCGCGCCCCCCCTCCTGCACCGCGACGGTGCGCAGCTCCAGCCCCGCAATC
This sequence comes from Janthinobacterium lividum, assembly GCA_050920955.1. Lineage (GTDB taxonomy): Bacteria > Pseudomonadota > Alphaproteobacteria > Acetobacterales > Acetobacteraceae > CAXSEF01. Next base: position 1,927 of record JBPBQS010000177.1, read on the forward strand.
CTGGCCGCCTGCGCCTGGATCGCCCGCGCCGCCTCGTCCACCGTGCCCAGCCGCCCGTCGATCGCCATCGACGCCGTGTGGTCCACGGCCAGCAGCGCGATGTCCGGCAACGCGTCGCGCTGCTCCTGCACCAGGCGCGGCCCCGCCAGCCACGCCAGCAGCACCGCGAACGCCGCCGCCCGCAGCCACGCGCCCCGCGCCCGGCGCAGCAGTGCCAGCGCCGTCACCGCGGCGGCCAGCACCGCCAGCGCGGCCAGGAGCCACGCGGGGACGCCCGGCGTGAAGTGGAGCGAGGTCAAGGAAGCAAGGCCGGGCTCTGCCCGGACCCGCCAAAGGGCTCGCCCTTTGGAAACCACTTACTCAAGTATAGGATTCCAAAGGCTCGGCCTTTGGCGGAGTCCAGAGGCAGAGCCTCTGGCCTTGCTTGCTTCTTCACTGTCCAAGGCGCTCCAGAAGGGCAGGAACATGCACCTGGTCAGCTTTATAGTTGCCGGTTAGTGCATACATTACCAGGTTGACCCCGAATCGGAAGGCCATGGTGCGCTGGCGGTTGCCGCCTGGCACGGTGGCGAAGGAGGGGCGGCCGGCGGCGTCGATCGCCCAGGCGGCGGCCCAGTCGTTGGCGCCGATGACCACGGGGCTGACGCCGTCGTTGTCGGGAAGCGCGTCGCGGCTGACCCAGACGGGGGCGCCGACGTAGCGCCCGGGGAACTCGGGCAGCAGGTAGAACGAGCGCGACAGGACGTGGCCGCTGCCCAGCGGGGCGAGCGGGGGGATCTGCAGGCCGGCGGACACGCGGCGCAAGGCGGCGTCGGCGCCGGGGGAGAAGCCGGCGCCGCTGCCCTCGTCGCCGCCGCCGCGGGTGTCGATCACCACCAGGCCGCCGTGCGCCATGTAGGCGTTGAGCGCGCGCGCGGCGGCGGGGTCGAGAGTGGTCTGCGCGGTGATCGGCCAGTAGAGTAGGGGGTAGTAGCTGAGGTCGTCGACGCCGGGGCGCACGGGCAGGGGGTCGGCGAGCTGGGCGGCGGTGCGGCTGTTGACGTAGCCGGACAGGGCGGAGAGGCCCTGCTGCGAGGTGTCGTCGATCTGCGCGTCGTCGGTCAGGACGTAGGCGAGGTGGGTCGCGAGGGCGGGGCTCTGCTCCGGGGCGGCGCCCAGCGGGGTCTGGCCAGGGAACAGGTTGCCGCGCGGCGTGGCGGGGACGCTCGCCTGGACCGGGATCGCGCGGGCGGGCAGCTCGGCGCGGGCGGGGGCGGCGAGCAGGGCGGCGGCCAGGAGGGCTGCGGCGGCGGCCCTGCCGAGCAGGCCGCGCAGGCGCAGGCCGAGCACCAGGTCGAGGGCGAGGAGCGCGACAGCCGTGGCCAGGAGCCAGGGGCCGAGGGGGCGCTCGCGCCCGGCGGCGACCAGGGGCAGCACGGTGCCGGGGCCGCGGCCGGCGTCGCGCAGCACCGGGGCCGCGGGCGGGGTGCCGGGGAGCGGGGCGGGCGCGTCCGCGGGAGCGTCGAGGGCGTTGGCGAGGTTCAGGGAACGCCGGTCGTTCTCCGGGCCGTAGAGGCCGGGGGGATGGCGGGGCGAGACCGGCGTGCGGGGGAAGTCCTCGCCGGCGAGGCCGGTGGCGGCGGGCGGCGGGGGGCCGAGCACGCCGGCGCCGTCCAGCGTCTCGGCCGGCGCGAGGCGGGTGGCGTCGTCGGCGGGCGCCACGCCGGCAGCGAGCTGCACCAGGCGGTCGAGCATGTCCACGAACAGGCCGGACAGCGGCAGGTTGGACCACTCCGCGTTGGCGGTGACGTGGAACAGCACGATGCGGCCGCGGCCCAGCGCGCGCTCGGTGACCAGCGGCGTGCCGTCGGAGAGGCGCGCCCAGGTGTGCTGCGCCAGGGCGGCGCCGGGCTCGGCGAGCACCTGGCGCGTGACCGTGACCTCGGCGGGCACGGGCAGGCCGGCGAAGGGGCTGTCGGCGGGGAACGGCGCGAGCCCCTCCGGCTGGCTCCACGACATCGCGCCGCCGAGCTGCCGGTCGCCCGCGAGCAGGGGCACGGGAAGCAGGCGGGCGTCGGGCGCGGGGCCGGCGGGCGGGCGCTCGGCAGAATCCGGGGTGTCGGGGGCATCGGGGGCGTCGGCGGCGGCGAGCCTGGGTCCGGCGAAGCGGAGCAGCAGGCCGCCCTTCTCGATCCACGGGCGCAGCAGCCTGGCGTCGGCGGCGCCCACCTCGCCGTCGGCCATCACCAGCACGGAGACGTCGCGCGACAGCAGCGTGGCGAGGTCGCCGCGCCGCAGCTCGGACACCGGGGCGAGCGCGCGGTCCAGGTAGAACAGCGTGCCGGTCAGCGGCGTCTCCGCGCCGGCGCCGGCGGTGACCAGGCCGACGGGACGGCGGCGGAAGCGCTCGTCCAGGAGCACGACGCCGGCGGCGGCGGGCGGGCCCTGCAGCGTCAGGCGGGTGAGCTGGTTGCGCAGCTCCACGGGCAGGGCGACGGGGATCTCGGCCAGCGTGGCGCCGGCCGGCGCGGTGGCCTCGGCGCGGGCCAGGGCGCGGCCGTCGCCGGCCTCGGCCAGCACGGCGAGATGCTGCTCATTCGGCTGCGGGAGGAGGGCGACACGGGCGACCAGACGGTCCGCCTCGGCGCGCGGCGGCAGCATCAGGCGGGTGTCGGGGGCGGCGCGCGACAGGGTCGTGACCGGGCCGGCGTGCTCCAGCGCGCGGCGGAAGGCGTCGTCGCCGGGGGCGGCCAGGCTGTCGGACAGGTAGACGACCGCGCCCGGCGTGCCCGCGGCGGCGAGCGCCGAGGTCGCGCCGGCGCGGTCCACCGGCCAGGGGTGCGGGCGCAGCGCGGCGAGGCGGGGGCGCAGCTCGGCGACCGGCGTCGGGGCGGTGGCGCGCGGGGCGGCGTCGGCGTCGTCGCGGGCGGTGGCGAGCAGCGACACGGGGCGGCCGGCGCGCTCGGCGCGGTCGAGCACGCGGCCGGCGGCGGCGAGGCGCTGCGTCCAGTCGGCGGCCGACGCCCAGCCGTCGTCGATCACCAGCAGCACCGGGCCGCCGCCGGGCAGCACGCCGCGGTCGGCGTTGAGCACCGGCCCTGCGAGGCCCGCGATCACCAGCGCCGCCGCCGCCATGCGCAGCAGCAGCAGCCACAGCGGCGTGCGCGACGGGGTCTCCTCCGTGCGCCGCAGCCCGGCGAGCAGGCGGATCGCGGGGAACTCCTGCAGGCGCGGCGCGGGCGGCGTGGCCCGCAGCAGCCACCACAGCAGCGGCAGCCCGGCCAGCGCCAGCAGCAGGAAGGGCGTGGTGAAGATCACGCGGCGGGCGCCGGGTCGGCAGGGTGCGGGCCGGCGGCCGGCGGCGCGCCACCGGCCGGGGCGGACAGGGCGGCGTACAGCGCCAGCAGGGCGCGTTCCGGCGGCGTGTCGGTGCGGTGCGTGGAGAAGCCGAAGCCGGCGGCGCGGCAGATCGACGCGAGCCCCGCCTGCTGCGCCGCCAGCGCCTCGGCGTAGGCGTCGCGCAGGCTCTCCGTGCGCGGCACCAGCACGTCCTGCGCGCCCGACGCCGCACGGCCGGCGACGTCGCGGAAGCGCACGCGGCCGTTGTAGGGCAGGGCGGCCTCGGCGGGGTCGAGCACCTGCACCAGGTGGCCGGTCACCGGCGTCGCGGCCAGCGCGGAGAGCGTCGCGCGCACCGCGTCGAGCGGACCGAGGAAGTCGCCGAGCAGCACCACGCGGGCGTGGCGGGGCAGCTCGGCGCGCGGCGGCACGCCGGCGTCGGCGCCCTTCCCAGCGCGTGCGGCGGCCTCGGACAGGGCGAGGGACTGCGCCAGGCCGTCCAGCGCGGCGCGGCCGGAGGCGGCGGTGCGGGCGGCGGGGTCGGCGTCGAGCAGGCGCACGCGCTCGCCGCCGCGCAGGAGCAGCGAGGCCAGCGCCAGCAGCAGCAGCCCGGCGCGCTCGGACTTCTCCGGCAGGGCGGCGGCGGAGCGCCAGCGCATCCCGGCGCCGCAGTCGCGCCAGAGGCACACGGTCTGCGCGGCCTCCCACTCTGTTTCGCGGATGTAGGCGCGCGAGGCTTTCGCAGACTGGCGCCAGTCGATGCGGGTGGCGGAGTCGCCGGGGGTGAAGGGGCGGTACTGCCAGAAGCTGTCGCCCTGGCCGGTGCGGCGGCGGCCGTGCACGCCCTGCGACACGGTGTTGGCGACGCGCTCGGCGGCGACCAGCAGGGGAGGGAGGCCGGAACCCAGGGCCTCGGCGCGGCGGGAGTCAGACAAGGTCGGGCTCTGCCCGAACCCGCGAAGGGTCCGAGGACCCTTCGATCCCTTGACTTAAGAAAGGGATTCCAAAGGCGAGCCTTTGGCGGAGTCCAGAGGCAGAGCCTCTGGCCTTGCCTGCCTTCGCGCTCAAGCCACGCGCCCGACCAGGTGGGTGATGAGCCCCTCCAGCGTGGCGCCCTCCGCGCGCGCCGCGAAGGTGAGCGCCATGCGGTGCCGCAGCACGGGGTGCGCGAGGGCGGCGACGTCGTCGAGCGAGGGCGACAGGCGCCCGTCGAGCAGGGCGCGGGCGCGGCTGGCGAGCATCAGCGCCTGGGCGGCGCGCGGGCCGGGGCCCCAGGCGACCTCGCGGCGGACGCGGTCGTCGGCGGCGGTCTCGGGGCGGGCGCCGCGCACGAGGGCGAGGATGGCGTCGACGACGCTCTCGCCGACGGGGATGCGGCGGATCAGGGCCTGGGCTGCGAGCAGCATGTCGCCGGAGAGCACCGGCTCGGCGCGGCCGGCGGAGGCGCCGGTGGTGGCGAGCAGCATGGTCCGCTCGTCGCGCAGCTCGGGGTAGGGGACGTCGACCTGGAGCAGGAAGCGGTCGAGCTGCGCCTCGGGCAGCGGGTAGGTGCCCTCCTGCTCGATCGGGTTCTGCGTGGCGAGCACGTGGAACGGGCGGGGCAGGGGGTACTCGACGCCGCCGACGGCGACCTTGCCCTCCTGCATGGCCTGCAGGAGCGCGGACTGGGTGCGCGGGCTGGCGCGGTTGATCTCGTCGGCCATCAGGAGCTGGCAGAACACCGGGCCGTGGACGAAGCGGAAGGAGCGGCGCACGCCACCCGACGAGGTGTCCTCGTCGAGCACCTCGGAGCCGGTGATGTCGGCGGGCATCAGGTCCGGCGTGAACTGCACGCGGCGCGGCTGCAGGCCCAGGACGGTGCCGAGCGTCTCGACCAGCAGCGTCTTGCCCAGGCCGGGGGCGCCGACGAGGAGCACGTGGCCGCCGGAGAGGATCGCGACGAGCACCTGCTCGACCACGTCGGCCTGGCCGAACACCACGCGGCCGATCGAGGCGCGGGCGGCGGCGGCGCGGGCGCACAGGGCCTCGACCTCGTCGAGAAGGGGAGCCGTCGTCGATGCCGCCAGTGCCAATGAAGCCGCTCCACCCTGTTCGACGCACGCCGCCCATGACTGTGGGGTGCCCGGGGCAAGCCGTCGAGGGCGGGAAAGGAAGCATGGGCTCTGCCCATACCCGCAAAGGGTCCGAGGACCCTTTGATCCCATTTACTTAAGTGAAGCCATCCAAGGGGCTTCCCTTGGCGGAGCTCGAGGCAGAGCCTCGACCTTGCTTCCTAGCTGCCGCCGAACAGGCTCTGCTGCAGGGCCAGCTCCTCGGCCAGTCCGGCGTGGACGGCGCGGAGGCCGTCGGCGTCCGGCGCGGTCCACAGGCCGCTCTGGCAGGTGCGGTCGTCCTCCCAGCCGGGGTAGTCGAGCACGGGATAGAGGCAGATCCCGTCCACGGCGACGCCGCGCGCCTGCGCCGCGCGGACCTCGGCGCCGACGTAGTGCAGCCAGGCGGCGCGGCCTGCGCCCTCGGCCCCGGTCTCGGCGACGAGGATGGGGCGGCCGTAGCGGGCGGCGACCTCGGCGAGCATCTCGGACAGCGGACGGTGCGCGTGGTGGCCGAGCGGGATGGTGTAGTTGCCCAGGTACCACTGGTTGTCGGGGTAGAAGTTGACGCCGACGACGTCGAGCACGTCCGGGCCGCCGCCCAGCTCGGGGGCCAGGCGGCCGCACAGCATGTCGCAGGCCTCGAACTGCACCAGGCGGTGGTGCTCGGCCTCGGCGTCGTCGGCGGGGTCGCCGCTGCCGGAGGCGACGTGGATCAGCGGCTCGGCGGTGATGAAGCGCGCGCGGGGGTCGACGAGGCGCACGGCGCGGGTGGCGGCGACGGCGGCGCGCACGAGCTGGCGCTTGAGGGCGTCGCCCTGGCCCAGCGCGAAGGGGCCGAAGCGGCCGACCTCGCCGCCGGCCCAGGCCCAGAAGGAGATCTCGTTGACCGGGCAGAAGAACGGCGCGCCGCCCTCGTCGCGCACCAGCGTGGCCACGGCGGCGGCGAAGCGGGCGAGGCTCTCGGGGAACGCCGGCGAGAACACGTCGAGCCAGTCGGGCACGCCGTAGTGGCAGAGGTCCCACACGACGTCGACGCCGGCCTCGCGCGCGGCGTGCAGCATGGGGCGCAGGGTGGACCAGTCGAGGCGGCCGGGCTCGGGCTCGCACAGGTGCCAGCGCACGCCGTCGCGCGCGGCGCGTATGCCGTGGGCGCGCAGGGCGGCGTAGTCCGTGGCGGCGAGGCGGTCGTGGCCGGTGGCGGCGAGCAGGTCGAGACGGCGGCCGCCGCGGGCGCGGTGCGACGAGCACTCGAAGCCGGCGAGCACGAAGGAGGCGAAGGCGGGGTCCGCGCCCGCGGCGTGCGCGCTCACGACGGGTGCGCCTCGGCGGCGGGCGGCACGCAGCGCGGGTGCAGGCGGTCGGGGCGGTGCCACCAGCCGGGCTCGCCGAGGCAGGGGTGGGCGAAGCGGCCGTGCGTGGCGAGCGCTGTGGCCGCCTCGCCGAGCAGGGTGAGGCGCGGGGGGGCGGCGCGCACGTCCCAGGCGCCGGGCTCGTAGCGGCCGCGTCGCTGCTGCAGCAGGCTGTCCCAGTCCATGGCGCCGAACATCGCCCAGACCGTGACGGCGCGCACGTCGATGCCCTCGTCGCGCACGGCGTGGGCGGCGTGCCAGGCCTCCAGGAGCCAGCGCACCTGCTCGGCGTCCTGGGCGCAGCCGAGGTGGACCTCGGTGGCGGCGAGCGGGCGGCCGTAGCGCGCCCAGGCCTCGCGCAGGCGTGCGGCCCAGCCGAGGTCGGCGGAGGGCACGCCGGCGCGCACCGCCTCGGTGTCGGCGTAGCGGGCGGCGCCGGCGCCGGTGCGTGCGCGCAGGGGGTAGCGGCTGGAGCGGTGGTCGAGGAAGCGGTCGGAGGTGACGTAGTGGTTGATGCCCACGAGGTCGGGCGCGGCCTCGGCGGTGCGCAGCTCGTCGAGCCAGGCGGGGGAGACGCCGGCGCGCAGGAAGCGGGCGTGCCAGGGGTGGGACGCGTCGACGCGGCCGCACAGCAGGTCGAGCGACAGCCAGCGGCGCTCGTTCTCGCGCGCGGCGCGGGCGGCGAGCGGGGCGGTGGAGAACACGCGGCCGAGGTCCTCGGTCTGCACCAGCGTGGCGCCGGGGACGCGGGCGCGGATGGCGCGCATGGAGAGCTGCACGGCGCGGCACTGGGTCGCGACCATGCGCAGGAACAGCGACTCGTCGTCGGCGTGGGGGTGCCAGGTGCGGTAGAGGCCGGAGAAGCGCGCGGTGGTGAGCGGCTCGTTGACCGGCGTCCAGGCCTCGACCCACGGGTAGCGCCCGGCGACGCGGGCGGCGTGGGCGGCGAGCGCCTCGGGCAGGCCAGGGTCGAGCAGGTCGGTGCCGGGCGGGCCGGAGCCGTGGTGCATCAGGCCGACGACCGGGGCGAGGCCGAGGCGGCGCATCTCGGCCATGCGCGCGTCGTGCCAGGTCCAGCCGCAGTGCGCGGGGCCTGGCACGCAGCGTTCCCAGAGCACGGCGGCGCGCACGGTGCGGA
>JBPBQS010000219.1:0-9823 GCA_050920955.1 Janthinobacterium lividum
GGCTGCGCCGTGCCGTCCGCGCCCATGGCGCCGAGCTGCAGGCGCGCCACGCCGTTCTGCACGTTCGCGCCGCGGAGCATGTCCGCGAAGACAATCTCGTTCATCCCGTAAGCCCCGCCCCATGGATTCGCGAGCGTAGGGGCAGGGCACTCGCCTGTCACGTGCAGGCACGCGCAGACAGCAAGGCCAGAGGCTCCGCCTCTGGACTCCGCCAAAGGCTGCGCCCTTGGAACGCGTCCCTTAAGTGAGGCCAGTCCAGGGCGGCTCGCCCTGGCGGGTCCGGGCAGAGCCCGGCCTTGCTTCCTTCGGCCTCAGCGCGCGCGGAACACCACGCGCGAGGCCACAGTGAAGTTGGCGAACATCCCCGCGACCGAGCCTGCCGCGACCGCCAGCACCGGGTAGGCCCTGCACAGCGGCACGCTGGCAACCAGGGCGAAGAACGCGCCGCGGTTGAGCACGAACCCGCCGGAGTTCGACGCGACGAACAGCGCCCACTGCCGGAACGCGCCGCCGTGCGCGTGGTCGCGGAACGTCCAGAGACGGTTGAGCAGCCAGTTGAGCGTGCAGGCCACCAGGTAGGCCGCGAGTCCCGCGGCGTACAGCCCGATCCACGGCGCGGTGGCGTAGACGGTCGCGGTGTCCCAGACGAACCCGAGCGTGCCGACCACGCCGAACTTCAGGAAGCGCAGGAAGACGGCCCGGCGTGCCGGCGTGGCGAGTCGGCGGAAGGGCAGGGCGAGGCTCCCGGCGGTTGCCCGGCGCGCGGGGAGGCGGCCGACTGTCGCGCGCCACCGGAGTCGCGGGTGACGCGAGCGGGGAGATACCGGGGCGACGGCGGCCCCGCAAACGAAAAGGGGGGCGCCCTGCGGCACCCCCCTCGCGTAGCCCATCCCGAGGGATGGTTCAGTGCAGGATGATCTCGACGCGGCGGTTCTGCGGCTCGCGCACGCCCTGCGCGGTCGGCACGAGCGGGTTGCTCTCGCCGTAGCCGTGGATGCCGATCGAGCCGCGCGGCACGCCGTCGCGGACCAGCTCGGCCTCGACGGACTTGGCGCGACGCACCGACAGGCCCTGGTTGTAGGCGGGCGTGCCGGAGAGATCGGTGTAGCCGTTGACCTCGATGCGGGTGGTCTGCACGTGGGTCGACGCGTTGGCGGCCTCGTGGATGATCTGGCGAGCGCGCTCGGTCAGGTCGGCGCGATCCCAGTCGAAGAACACGAGGTAGGTGCGGGCCGGGGCCACCGGCGGGGTCGCGATCGGCGCGGGGGCCGGCGGCGGCGGCGGCGGGGCAGTGTTGAAGGCGTAGCGCAGGCCGACCATCAGCGAGTGGTTGTGCTGCTCGTCGAACTTGGCGTTGCCCTTCGAGATCACGCCCGGGCCGCGGTAGTACGTGGCCTGGTAGGCATCCTGGTTCAGCTGGCCGAGGTAGCGGTACTCGGCGGTCACCGCGAGGCCGGGCAGCGCCGTGATGTCGTAGGAGATGCCGGCGATGCCCTGGTAGGCGACCGAGCCGTTGGTGCCGCCGGTGCGGAGCACGGTGCCGTCGTTGAACACGCTGCTCAGCGGGCTGAGGTGCGTCCACATGTAGCCGGCGCCGACGCCGAGGTACGGCGTGACGGGAACGCCGGAGATGCCGAAGTTCGACAGGTTGAAGTCGTAGAGCACGTTGGCGAGGCCGCCGTAGCTCTCGGTATGGCCGGTCGTGCTGGAGGCGATCGCGGTGCGGACGTAGTTGTTCACGTCGTTGTTGAGGTAGTGGCCCTCGATCTCGGCGCGCAGGCCGTTGCCGAAGCCGTAGCCCACCGCGGCGACCGCGTCGTAGCCGTCACCGAAACGGTAGCGCGTGTGCTCGCGGATGCCGGTGCCGCCGCCGTTGTTCGGGCCGGGGCGCAGGTGCTCGTCCTGCAGCAGGTTGTACCCGGCGCCGGCAGAGATGTACACGCCGTCGATCGGGGGCGCGGTCTGCGCCGAGGCGGCGGCGGCGAAGGCCGAGCCGAGAAGGGTTGTTGCCAGGAGGGCAGAGCGGATCCGCATCGTGTCTAAGTCCTTCATTCATGCGCCACTCGGAAACCGCGGAGAGCGGCGGCGGCGCGAACATGACTTTAAGAGCACAAAAAGTAGCCGAGTTGCCCTCACAGATTGTAATGGCGGCCCTGCTGCGCGAGGCTGCGGAATGGCGTTGCGGAACTGCCACACTTGCTTTCGCGACCAGTCCGTTCCGCCTTCGCCATCACGAAAACGCCGTTTCGATCAAGTTTTCGCGAGTCCGGTAAGTATTCATGAAATGGAAAGCCCGGCGCCATGATCGTGCACGGCACGGTCCCATTTCCCGGCAAGGCTGGCCCACACGTCGTGAAATGCCGTTGCCACCACGACGGAACGTGCATCCCCGGTCTTCTTTCAACCACAGGATGTGGAGTTCGCGAACGTGTCTTGGTGCGGCACAATGCCCGTGATTTCCAACCGGGGTGCTTTCGGCCTCGTCGCGCATGGCAGGACGGCGGAGCGGTCCGTTGACGCCTTCCCGACGTGTGCGCACGGTCCACGGCCCTTCCACGCCGCCGACGGCCGTGCGGCACGCGGCGTCCCCGTTCCATGGTGAAGCTCATGACAGACGCCGGCCCCACGGCGCCGCGCCCGGACGCGCGGCCCGTCAACTCCCGATTCTCGTCGGGGCCGTGCTCCAAGCACCCGGGCTGGTCGCCCGCGGCGCTGGACCTGGCGTGGCTCGGGCGCAGCCACCGCGCGCCAGGGCCGACGGCGGCGCTGGCCGAGGTGATCACGCGCTCGCGCGCCCTGCTCGGCATGCCGGACGACTGGCGCCTGGCGATCGTGCCGGGTTCGGACACCGGCGCGGTCGAGATGGCGATGTGGTCCATGCTCGGCGGGCGCGGCGTGGACGTGCTGTCGACCGACACCTTCTCGCGGCATTGGGCGGTCGACGCCATGTCGCACCTGCCGGTCGACGCGCGGGTGCTCGAGGGCCCGAACGGACGGCTGCCCGACCTCGCCATGGTGGATTTCGCGCGCGACGTGGTGTTCGCCTGGAACGGCACCACCGCGGGCGTGTGCTTCGCCGACGGCGACTGGATCCCCGACGACCGCGCCGGGCTGGCGATCTGCGACGCGACCTCGGCCGCCTTCGCCATGGCGCTGCCCTGGGACAGGCTCGATGTGGTGACCTGGTCCTGGCAGAAGGTGCTGGGCGGCGAGGCGGGGCACGGCATGCTCGCCATCGGGCCGCGCGCCGCCGAGCGCCTCGTGACCTACACGCCGCCCTGGCCGCTGCCGAAGCTGTTCCGCATGACGCAGGACGGCGTGCTGAACGAGGGCCTGTTCCGCGCCGACACCATCAACACGCCGTCCATGCTGTGCGTGGCCGACGCGCTCGACGCGCTGGACTGGGCGGAGCGCGTCGGCGGGCTGCCGGCGATGATCGCGCGCTCCCAGGCCAACCTCGCGGCGGTGTCGGAGTGGGTGGGGCGCTCGGGCTGGGCGCGGTTCGTGGCGCCCGACCCGGCCACGCGGTCGAGCACGTCGATCTGCCTGGCGATCGAGTCCGCCTGGTTCGCGGCGCTCGACGCCGGGGCGCAGCGCGCGGCCACGCAGCGCATGGCCGCGATGCTGGAGGCCGAGGGCGTGGCGCTCGACGTGCTGGCGTTCCGCGATGCGCCGCCCGGCTTCCGGCTGTGGGGCGGCGGCACCGTCGAGGCGTCGGACATGGCGCTGCTGCTGCCGTGGCTGGACTGGGCGCACGCGTCGGTCGGCGCGGAGCACGCGCTGCGCCGGGCGGCCTGAAGGCAGGCAAGCATGGGCTCTGCCCAAACCCGCCAGGGCGAGCCGCCCTGGACTGGCCTGCCTTAAGGGGCGCGTTCCAAGGGCGCAGCCTTTGGCGGAGTCCAGAGGCAGCGCCTCTGGCCTTGCTTGCTGCCTGCCTCACCTGCCATGAGCCCCGGCCATGAACGACGCCCCGAGCCCCGCGCTGCTGCCTGCCGGCCTTCGCGACCTGCTGCCGCCCGAGGCCGAGACCGAGGCCGCCTCGGTCGAGGCGCTGATGGCCGCCTTCGCGTCGCACGGCTACGAGCGGGTCAAGCCGCCGCTGCTGGAGTTCGAGGACGGGCTGTTCGCGGGGCCGGGCGCCGCCGTCGCCGACCAGACGTTCCGCGTAATGGACCCCGACACGCACCGCATGATGGGCCTGCGCGCCGACATCACGCCGCAGATCGGCCGCGTCGCCGCGACCCGGCTGTCGCAGGCGCCGCGGCCGCTGCGGCTGTCCTACGCGGGGCAGTGCGTGCGGGTGCGCGCCGGGCAGATGGCGTCCGGGCGCCAGGTGCCGCAGGTGGGCATCGAGCTGATCGGCGCCGACACCGCGGAGGCGGACGCGGAAACCATCCTCGTGGGGGCGGAGGCTCTGGCGGCGCTCGGGCTGACGCGGGTGAGCTTCGACCTGATGCTGCCGCAGATGGCGCCCGCGCTGCTGGACTGGGCGGGCATCGCGCCGGGCGCCACGCGCGACGCGCTGACCCGCGCGCTGGACCGCAAGGACGAGGCGTCGGTGGCGCTGATCGGGGCCGGGCTCGACGGGCCGATCACCGGGATCCTGACGGACCTGCTGCGCGCCTCGGGGCCTGCGGACATCGCGTTGCAGGCGTTGGCGCGGGTGAAACTGCCGGCGGCGGCGTTCGCGCTGGCGGTGCGGCTGCACGAGGTGGTCGCGGTGCTGCGCAGGCGCGCGCCGGGGTTGCGTCTGACGGTAGACCCGATCGAGTTCCGGGGAATGCGCTACCACACCGGGCTGTGCTTCTCGATCTACGCGCCGGCGCTGCACGACGAGCTGGGGCGCGGCGGGCGCTACGTGTCGGGCGAGGCGGAGCCGGCGGCGGGGCTGACGTTGTTCGCCGACGCGGTGCTGCGGGCGGCGCCGCCGCGGCCGGTGCCGACGCGGGTGTTCGTGCCGCGCGGCAGCGACCAGGCGCAGGCGCAGGCGCTGCGCGCGGAGGGGTTCGTCACGGTGGCGGGGCTCGAGGGCACGGCGGACGCGGCGGCGGAGGCGGCGCGGCTGCTGTGCACGCACGTGCTGCGCGACGGGGCGGCGGTGGCGCTGGGCTGAGGCAGGGCCGGAGGCTCTGCCTCCGGACTCCGCTCAAGGCTCGCCTTGAGAATCCACCCGCAAGGAAGCCTTCCCTTCGTCGTGCGGGTCCGGGGGCGCCTGCCCCCGGCGGGTCCAGGGCAGGGCCCTGGCCTTGCCTTCGACGCCCGCGTGGCTGGCGCGCGCCCCGTCCCAGGTGCCACAAAGGGCCTGCATTTGGGCCCGGGGCGTGCCGCGGGCAGCTGGAGGACGGGCGTATGGCGAATGTCGCGGTGATCGGCGCCCAGTGGGGCGACGAGGGCAAGGGCAAGGTGGTGGACTGGCTGGCGAGCCGCGCCGACGTGGTGGTGCGCTTCCAGGGCGGGCACAACGCCGGGCACACGCTGGTCGTGGGCAACGAGACCTACAAGCTGTCGCTGCTGCCGAGCGGCCTGGTACGCGGCAAGCTGGGGATCATCGGCAACGGCGTGGTGGTCGACCCCGAGGCGCTGCTGGCCGAGATCGAGCGCGTCAGGGCGCAGGGGCTCGCGGTGGGGCCGGAGACGCTGCGCATCGCGGAGAACGCGACGCTGATCCTGCCGGTGCACGCGGCGCTGGACCGGGCGCGCGAGCAGGCGCGCGGCGACCGCCGGATCGGCACCACGGGGCGCGGCATCGGGCCCGCGTACGAGGACAAGGTGGCCAGGCGGGCGATCCGGGCGTGCGACTTGGCCGAGCCGGAGACGCTGGACCACAAGCTCGACGAGCTGCTGCTGCACCACAACACGCTGCTGGCGGGGCTGGGGGCGGAGACCTTCGCCAAGGAGGCGCTGATGGCGCACCTCATGGCGCTGGCGCCGCGGATCCTGCCGTACGTGGAGCCCGTATGGGAGCGGCTGGACGAGGCGCGGCGCGCGGGCCGCCGCATCCTGTTCGAGGGCGCGCAGGCGGTGATGCTCGACGTGGACCACGGCACCTACCCGTTCGTGACCAGCTCCAACACGGTGGCCGCGACCGCGGCGTCGGGCAGCGGCATGGGGCCGTCAGCGGTGGGCTTCGTGCTGGGCATCGCCAAGGCGTACTGCACGCGCGTCGGCTCCGGGCCGTTCCCCACCGAGCTGCACGACGACACCGGGCGGCTGCTCGGCGAGCGCGGCCACGAGTTCGGCACGGTGACGGGGCGGCCGCGACGCTGCGGCTGGTTCGACGCGGCGCTGGTGCGCCAGGCGTGCAAGGTCGGCGGCGTGCAGGGGCTCGCACTGACCAAGCTCGACGTGCTCGACGGGCTGCCGGAGCTGCGCATCTGCACGGGCTACGAGATCGGCGGCAAGCGCGTGCGCCACCTGCCGGCTGGGCAGGCGGCGCAGGCGGCGGCGGTGCCGGTGTACGAGACGATGGAGGGGTGGAGCGACTCGACGCGGGGCGCGCGGTCGTGGGCGCAGCTGCCGGCGCAGGCGATCAAGTACGTCCGTCGCATCGAGGAGCTGGCGGAGGCGCCGGTGACGCTGCTGTCCACGAGCCCGGAGCGCGACGACACGATCCTGGTGCGCGACCCGTTCGAGGGCTGAGGGCGCGGCGTTAACCGGGGGTTAGGCGGCCCGGGGTCAGGGTGGCGCGTCAGAACGACGAAGCGATCCACCCATGGCAGCAGAGCCCAAGGACGCGCCCATCGCCGGGCGCTTCGTGCCCGAACCCGACCGCCCCGCCGCGCACCTGGCGCCGGAGCTGCGCGCCGTGCAGGCGCACGAGCCCGGGCGGGACTGGCCCGGCGGGCTGGTGGCGCTGCGCGTGCTGCCCGCCTCGCCGCCGCGTGCCGGCGCCATTCTCGCGCTGGCCAACGCCGTGATCCCGCGCCTGCTGGTGCCGCTCGCCCATGGGGTCGCGGCAGACGCCGCCTGGGTGGTGTGCCCTGCCCCGCCAGGGCCGCCGCTGTCGGCCGTGGCCAGGCCGTGGAGCGAGTCCTCGCTGCTCGCCGAGGTTCTGCGGCCGGCCGCCGCCGTGCTGGACGCCCTCGCGCAGCTCGGCGTGACGCACCGCGCGATCCGCCCCGACAACCTGTTCCGCGACGGCTCCGGCGAGGTGGTCCTGGGCCCGGCCTGGGCGGAGCCGCCCGCGAGCCTGCAGTCCGCGTTGTTCGAGCCGCCTCCGTCGGCCTGCTGCCTGAGGTCCGGGCGCGGCGATGGTGATGTGGCCGACGACATCTACGCGCTGGGCGTCGTGCTGCTGTGCCTGGTGCTCGGACGGGCGCCGCTGCCCGGGCTCGACGACGCGGCGATACTGCGCCGCAAGGTCGAGCTGGGCAGCTTCGACGCCCTGGTCGGCCCGGGCGACGTCTCGCCGGCGTTCGCCGACCTGCTGCGCGCCATGCTGGCCGAGGACCCGCAGCACCGGCCCGCGCCCGCCCAGCTGCGCGATCCCGCCGCCGCGCAGGCGCGCCGCATGAAGAGCCGCCCGGTGCGCCCGGCCGAGCACGGCCTGGCGGTGGGTCCGGTGCAGGCGTGGAGCGCGCGCGGCCT
Source organism: Janthinobacterium lividum (assembly GCA_050920955.1). Lineage (GTDB taxonomy): Bacteria > Pseudomonadota > Alphaproteobacteria > Acetobacterales > Acetobacteraceae > CAXSEF01. Next base: position 7,588 of record JBPBQS010000219.1, read on the forward strand.
GGCGCTGGCGCTGTCGCAGCACCCGGAGCCGGCGGCCGCCCTGCTGCGCACCGGCGCGGTGACGACGTGGCTGCGCCGCTCGCTCGGCGACAACGGCGCGGCCACGCGGATCGAGGCGGCGCTGGCCGGACTCGGGCGCACCCACGACTCGGTCGGCGTGATGCGCGTCGTGGCACTGCTCGACCCGCTGGCGCCGCTGTGCTGGCACGGCCTGTCGCTGTGGCCGGACGGGCTGGGGCCGGCGCTGGTGCAGGCGCGCGAGGACCGGCCGATGCTGGCGGCGCTGCACGAGCTGGTCGCGTCCGAGGCGGTCCTCGGCTGGGCGCGCCTGCGTCCGCAGCGCAGCGACGTGGAACGGCTGCGGGCGGAGACGCGCACCCAGCACCTGCTGCTCGGCACCACGACGAGCGACGCCAGCTCCACGCCGCCTGGCATCTCGGTGGCGCGACTGGCGTACGAGCTGAACCCGCTGCTGGCCTGCGCGTCGCCGCTGCTGGGCCGCCAGGTGGTGGTCGGCCTCCCTGAGCTACTGCCCGCGCTGGAGCGCGTGGCCGCCGAAGGGGCGGCCGCCCAGCCCGGGAACGCGGTGGCGCAGCGCGGCGACGCCGAGGAGCCCGCTGCCGCGCCGCCGCCACCCCTGGACGCGGAGGTGCTGGCCTTCGTCGCGGCACGGCACGGCCAGCGCCCGGACGACGCCGGCCCGTCGGGAAGCCCGGCGATGCGCCAGGCGCGGCTGCTCGGCCTGCTTCAGCAGCGCCTGCGTGCCGGCCCGCTCCCCGCTCTGGCCGGCTGGCTGCTGCGGAGCGGGCTGTCGGACCTGTCGGCCTGGCGCAACCGCGACACGCGCGAGCGTCTGGCGGCGCGGCTTGCGGCGCTGGCCGCGCAGGGCCTGCTGTCCGAGATGGTGGAGCTGCTCAACGACGACGGCGCGCTCGGCCGCGACGAGGCCGGCGCCGCGCTGGCACGCGCCGAGGTGGCCCGCATCGACGCGCAGCTCGCCGCTCTGGCCGCGCGGCGTGGCGGCCGGCTCGATGGCGCACGACGGGCAGGGCGCGACATCGTCGGCGGTGTCGGCCTGATGCTCGCCACCGGCTTCCTGATGATGGCGGTGCTGTTGTGACGCCCAGCTGCGGGTGGTGGCCATGAGCGGGAAGGCCGGCGGCGGCGCGAAGGGCGCGCCCGCGGGCCGCCGCGCCGGGTCGCTGCGTTGGCTCCAGGGCATGGGCTGCGGCCTGGTGCTGGCGGTCTCGCCCGCCTCGGTGCTGCTGCTCGCCGGCCTGATGGCCCCGCTGGCGCCCGCCCTGCTCAGCGACAACGCGCCAGGCCGCCCGGTGGCGCGTTCGGTGGCGCTGTTCGGGGCCGCGCTCTCGATCGGCCCGGTGATGCGGCTGTGGCGCGGCGGCGGCGGCGTGGAGGACGCGCTGGCGCTGCTGGGCGACGTCGGCGTGCTCGGCTCGGCGTGGGCGGCCTGCGCGGTGGGCTGGCTGCTGGCGGAGCTGGCGCCGGTGCTGGTGAGGGTCGCTCTGGACAGGACCGACCACGCCCAGGAGGCCGCACTCCTCGCCGCGCGGCGCCGCATCGAGGAGCGCTGGGGCATGCCACCGCGCCGGTGAGGACTGTGGCCAAGGAAGGCCAGAGGCCCTGCCTCTGGGCTCCGCCAAAGGCTGCGCCCTTGGAACGCACCCCTTAAGTGAGGCCGGTCCAGGGGCGGCTCGCCCCTGGCGGGTCCGGGCAGAGCCCGGCCTTGCTTCCTCCGTCGTGAGGCTCAGGCCCGCTCCGGGAACAGCCCCGCGAGCCCTCCTGCGTCGGCGTCGCAGCGGCCGCGCTCGGTGATCAGCCCGCTGACCAGGCGCGCGGGCGTCACGTCGAACGCCGGGTTGGCGGCGGCGCTGCCATCGGGCGTGACCTGCACCCGCACCACCTGGCCGTCGGGGGCGCGGCCGGTGACGGTGGTCACCTCGTCGGCGGCGCGCTCCTCGATCGGGATGCCGGCGACACCGTCCGAAACGGTCCAGTCGATCGTGGTGGACGGCAGGGCGACCCAGAACGGCACGCCGTTGTCGCGCGCGGCCAGCGCCTTGAGGTAGGTGCCGATCTTGTTGGCGACGTCGCCGGTGCGGGTGACGCGGTCGGTGCCGACGATGACGAGGTCGACCTGGCCGTGCTGCATCAGGTGGCCGCCGGCGTTGTCGGAGATCACGGTGTGCGCGACGCCGTGCTTGCCCAGCTCGTAGGC
>JBPBQS010000143.1:0-9751 GCA_050920955.1 Janthinobacterium lividum
AAGGGCCGGGCCCTTGGAACGCCTTCCTCAAGAAAGGCCGGTCCAGGGCGGCTCGCCCTGGCGGGTTTGGGCAGAGCCCATGCTTGCTCTCGCCCGCGCCCAGGCTTGCCGCACGCGGCCCGGCTTGCGAGGCTCGGCGGATGGACACGATCGACGCTGCCGCCCGCGACCTGGATGCCGGCCGGACCACCTCCCGGGCCCTGGTGGAGGCGTGCCTGGCGCGCATCGCCGACCCTGCCGGCGAGGGGTCGCGCGCCTTCGTCGCGGTGTATGCCGGGGCGGCCCGTGCGGCCGCGGACGCCGCCGACGTGTTGCGCCGGGCGGGGCGGGCGGCGAGCCCGTGGGCGGGGGTGCCGTTCAGCCTCAAGGACCTGCTCGACGTGGCGGGCGAGGTGACGCTGGCAGGCTCGCGGGCGCTGGCGGGCGGGGCGCCGGCGGGGCGGCACGCGGAGACGGTGCGGCGGATGCTGGCGGCGGGGATGGTCGCGGTCGGGCGCACGGGGATGACGGAGTTCGCATTCTCCGGGCTGGGGCTCAACCCGCACACCGGCACGCCGTCGAGCCCGTGGGACCGCGCCACGGGGCGCATCCCGGGCGGCAGCTCGTCGGGGGCTGCGGTGTCGGTCGCCGACGGCATGGCGCTGGCGGCGCTGGGCACGGACACGGGCGGGTCGTGCCGCATCCCGGCGGCGTTCTGCGGCGTGGTGGGGTTCAAGCCGACGGCGCGCAGGGTGCCGCTGGCGGGCGCGTTCCCGCTGGCGCCGTCGCTGGACTCGATCGGGCCGCTGGGGCGCAGCGTCGCGTGCTGCGCCACGGTGGACGCGCTGCTCGCGGGCGAGGCGCCGCCCGACGTCGTGCCGGCGGGGCCGGGCGTGTCCGGGCTGCGGCTGGCGGTGGCGCAGGGCATGGTGCTGGAGGGCATGGACACGCCGACCGCGGCCTCGTGGGAGGCGGCGCTGCGTCGGCTGGAGGCGGCGGGCGCGCGGGTCACGGCCGTGGAGTTCCCGGTGTTCGCCGAGGTCGCCAGGTCGCACGCCAACGCCGTGATGGTGACCGCGGAGGCCTACGCGGTGCACCGGGCGCGGCTGCGCGACTCGGGCGACTCGTATGACCCGCAGGTGCGCGGCCGGATCGCGCGCGGCGAGGGTTTCGAGGCCGCGGACTACATCGACGCGATGGCCGCGCGCGTGCGGCTGCGCGTGGCAGCCGACGCGGCGAGCGCGCCGTTCGACGCGGTGCTGATGCCGACGGTGCCGGTCGTGGCGCCGGCGATCCGGTCGCTGGACGAGCCGGCGGAGTACGTCCGGGTGAACCAGCTCGTGCTGCGCAACACCGCGCTGGCCAACTTCCTCGACCGCTGCGCGATCAGCCTGCCGTGCCACCGCGCCGGCGACGCACCGGCGGGGCTCATGCTGGTGGGCGAGACGATGGGGGACCGCAGGCTGCTCGCGGTCGCGGCGGGGGTGGAGGCGGCGCTCGGGGCGTAAGGAAGACCTTCTTTTTCTGAAGAAAAAGAAGCAAAAAGACTTTGCCACGAAGGGCCTTTGCTCCACGCCGGGCACGGTTCCCATGGGCAAGGTTCTTTGGTTCTTTCTTTCAAGAAAGAACTGCTTTCTTGCTTTCCCTCGGGGGCGCCGGCCCGGGCCTTTCTCGCGTGTGCCCTTGCCCCCGCGGGCGTCCTTGTCCAGATATCCGGCTGTCGGGACCCTGTCGGTCCGTTTCCGGAGCGCGTCCATGTTCATCGAGACCGAAGACACCCCCAACCCCGCCACGCTGAAGTTCCTGCCCGGCCGCGAGGTCATGGGCGCGCGCACCGCCGACTTCGCCAGCGCCGAGGCGGCCGTGCCGAGCCCGCTGGCGACCGCGCTGTTCGAGCTGCCGGGCGTGGCGCGCGTGTTCCTGGGTGCGGACTTCATCACCGTGACCAAGAGCGACGCGACCGACTGGCCGTCGCTCAAGCCGCAGGTGCTGGGCTCGGTGATGGAGCACTTCGTCTCCGGGCGCGCCACCATCGAGGGCGAGCAGATCGCCGCGACCACGACCGAGATCGACCCCGCGGACCGCGAGATCGTGGACCAGATCAAGGAGCTGCTGGACACGCGGGTGCGCCCGGCGGTGGCGGGCGACGGCGGCGACATCGTGTTCCACGGCTACAGCAAGGGCGTGGTGCTGCTGCACATGCAGGGCGCGTGCTCCGGCTGCCCGTCGTCGCGCGCCACGCTGAAGCACGGCATCGAGAACATGCTGCGCCACTACGTGCCCGAGGTGACGTCCGTGGAGCAGGTCGAGCTCTAGGCGATGCTGGCGCCGGACGCGCTCGACACGCTGTTCCGCACGGCGCGCTCGCGCTACCGCTGGACCGCGCAGCCGGTGGGCGACGACGTGCTGCGCGCGCTCTACGACCTGATGCGCTTCGGGCCGACGTCGGCGAACTGCTGCCCGGCGCGCGTCCTGTTCCTGCGCACCACCGACGCCAAGGAGCGGCTGCGCCCGGCGCTGTCGGCCGGCAACGTGGACAAGGCGATGTCGGCGCCCGTGGTCGCGGTGGTCGCGCACGACCCGGCGTTCTTCGAGCAGCTGCCGCGGCTGTATCCGCAGGGCGAGGATGCGCGGGCCTGGTTCGCCGGCAACGCCATGCTGGCCGACGAGACGGCGACCCGCAACTCGACGCTGCAGGGCGGCTACCTGATCCTGGCGGCGCGCGCGGTGGGGCTGGACGCCGGGCCGATGTCGGGCTTCGACCGCGACCGCGTCGACGCCGCGTTCATGGCGGGGCGGGGCTGGCGCTCCAACTTCCTCGTCTGCCTCGGCCATGCCGACGCCACCGCAGAGCACGAGCGCGCGCCGCGGCTGGAGTTCGACGAGGCCTGCGTCCTGCTGTGACGCCTTCGTCGGGGGCGGCAGCGTTGCCGCGCGTGCTGGTGATCGACTGCGCCCTGCCGCTGTGCCGCGTGGCGCTGCTGGACGGGGACGCCGTGCTCGTGGAGCGCGAGCTGGAGGCGCGCCATGGGCAGGCGTCGCTGCTGCCGGGCCTGGTCGCGGCGCTGCTCGACGCGCACGGGCGCTCGCTCGACAGGATCGTGGCCAACGTCGGGCCGGGCAGCTTCACCGGGCTGCGCGCGGCGCTGTCCCTGGCGCACGGCCTGGCGCTGGCGAGCGGGGCGGCGCTGGTCGGCGTGACCGGGGGCGAGGCGCTGGCAGGGGCTGCGGCCGCGGGGCGGGCGCTGTGGGTGGCGACGCCGGCGCGGGCGGGGCGGGTGTTCCTGGAGCGTGGCGGGGTGGCGTGCTCGGTGCCGCTCGACGCGCTGCCGGCGGCGGAGGGGCCGGTCCTGGTGGCCGGGGCCGCCTCGGCCGAGGTCGCGCTCCTGATGGAACGGCGCGGCGACGATGTTCGCGTGGGGGTCTGTGCGGGCCCGGACGCCTCGGCGCTGGCGGCGGCGGCGCAGCGGCGGGTCGAGGGCGCGCTGCCGCCGCGCGCCGTGCTGCCGCTCTACGTCGATGCCCCCGAGGCCAGCCTGCCGCGTGGCGGCCTGCGCCCCGGGCCGGCGTGACCGGGCGGGCCGAAAGCCCCCTGCCCGCCGGGATCATCGCTGCGGGCGTGGTCCATGCCGATGTCCTGGCCGCGATCCACTGTGCCGCGTTCCCGCCGGCGGAGCGTTGGGACGCCGGCGCGATCGCGGCCCTGCTGGCCACGCCGGGGTGTTTCGCCCTGCTGGCCGACGTGGGGGGGATGGCGATGCTGCGCCTGGCCGGGGACGAGGCGGAGGTGCTCACCCTGGCCGTGCTGCCGGCAGCACGGGGCCGCGGCGTGGGGGGCGCGCTGCTGGCGGCGGGTCTCGCGGAGGCGGCGCGGCTGGGTGCCGCGGCGGTGCTGCTTGAGGTGGCGCCTGGCAATGCGGCGGCGCGGGCGCTCTACGCGCGGGCGGGGTTCGGCGAGGTCGGGCGGCGTCGGGGGTACTACCCGGGCGGGGGGGATGCGCTGGTCATGCGGCAGGAAGGCCGGGCTCTGCCCGGACCCGCAAAGGGCCGGGGGGCCCTTTGATCCCTGGACTTAAGCAGGGGTTTCCAAAGGCGAGCCTTTGGCGGAGTCCAGAGGCGGAGCCTCTGGCCTTGCCTTCCTTCCCTTGCGGAGCAGCAGCGTCACCACCCCGTCCGCGTCGCTGCTCTGCCCCAGCACCTCGTGGCCCTGCGCCGTGGCGGTGAGCGGGACGTTGCGCGCCGGCTCCTCGCCCCGCAGCGTGACCTGGAGCACCTGCCCCGGCGCCATGCGGTCCAGCGCCAGGCGGGTGCGCACGAAGGTCATCGGGCAGGTGTCGCGCGTGATGTCGACCGCCTTGTCCGGCGCATCCACCTCGGTCATCGGCCCCGTCCTCCCGGCGCACCGCCGCGCCTTGCGGGCCCTATATCGGGCGCGGGGAAGCGCGGGCAAGGCGGGGGGCGCCGTCCGGGCCTGGCCGCGCCTGAGTCGACAACACGGCGCAGGATCGGCTACCCCGTTGATGCCGGGCGATCCGCCCGCGCACGGGATGCGACCGGCGGCGGGGCATGGCTGCGCCGGGGGCGTCCCGGATCTCGCCCGCCGCCCGGACCGCGTCACCGACTGCTTGGAATCCCGATGGAATCGCGCATCGAGCGCCTGTGCGTCGACAAGGGCCTGAAGATGACGGGGCAGCGCCGCGTGATCGCGCGCGTCCTGTCCGATGCCGAGGACCACCCCGACGTCGAGGAGCTGTACCGCCGCGCCGCCACGCTGGACGGCCGGATCTCCATCGCCACCGTCTACCGCACGGTGCGGCTGCTGGAGGAGAACGGGATCCTTGCGCGGCGCGACTTCGGCGGCGGCCGCGCCCGCTACGAGCCGACCGAGCACGGCCGGCACTACCACCTGATCGACGTCGACACCGGGCGGGTCATCGAGTTCGAGGACAAGGAGCACGAGGCGCTGATGGCCAGCATCGCGGCGCGCCTGGGCTTCGACCTGGTGTCGCACCGCCTGGAGCTTTACGGCCGCAAGCCGGTGGCGCCCGCAGCCCCTGCCCCGGCGGCGTCGCGCCGCCGTGCCGCGCCGGCCGTGGCGGCGCGTGCCCCCCGCGGCGAGCACGGCGCGGTGGCGGCGGCCCCGGTCGGCGACGCGGCCCCGCGGCTGGGCCGGACGCGGTGACGGCGCAGTCGCGCGTGGCGGACGGGCCGGGGCGCGAGCGGCCCGGCGGCTTCGGCGAGCTGCGCGCCGGCCACCTCGGCGTGCGCATCGCGACCTCGGCGGCCGAGATCGACGCGGTGCAGTCGCTGCGCTACCGCGTGTTCTACGAGGAGATGGGCGCAGAGCCCGGCGAGGAGGCCCGCGCCTCGCGACGCGACGCCGACGCCTACGACGAGGTCGCAGACCACCTGCTCGTGGTGGACCACGCGATCGGGCCGGGGCCGGAGGGCGTGGTCGGGACCTACCGGCTGATCCGCCAGCACGCCGCCGCCCAGCTCGGGCGGTTCTACTCCGAGGACGAATACGACATCTCGCAGATCCTGCGCTTCGGGCAGTCGCTGGAGCTGGGGCGGTCCTGCGTGACCACGACGTACCGGACCGGCGCGGTGATGCAGCTGCTGTGGCGCGGCATCGCGGCCTACGTGTCGCTGCACCACATCGAGGTCATGTTCGGCTGCGCCAGCCTGCCCGGCACCGACCCTGAGCGGCTGGCGACCGAGCTTTCCTACCTCTACTACAACCACCTGGCGCCGCCGGCGCTGCGCCCGGTGGCGCTGCCGGGGCGCAGGATCGACATGCGGCGCATGGCGCCCGAGCTGATCGAGGCCGGCAAGCCGCCTGCCCTGCTGCCGCCGCTGATCAAGGGCTACCTGCGGCTGGGCGGCTTCGTCGGCGACGGCGCGGTGATCGACCGGCAGTTCAACACCACCGACGTCGCCGTGGTGGTCAAGACCGACCTCGTGACGGACCGCTACTACCGGCACTACCAGCTGCGCGACGCGCACGACTGAGCGGTGGGGGTGTTCGTGCCGCGTCCGTCCGGCGTCTGCCCGTGCCCAGGGTTCGCGCCGCCTTTCCCATGCCCGGCCGGCGGCCGCGCGCGCGGGCCTCGCCATGTCTGAGCGCGGGCGGCAGGCACTGGCGCCGGAACGCGTGCCGGCAGCACCCGGGGACACGCGCGGCGCGCTCGGCACCGGGCCGCTCGGCAGGCTGCGGCGCGGCCTGTGGCTGCTCGCGGGGTGGCGCGCGGACCTCGTGGCGCTGGGGCTGGGCGCGCTGTCGGCGCTGGCGCTGCCGCCGCTGGGCGTGCTGCCGGTGCTGCTGGTCAGCTTCCCGGCGCTGCTGACGCTGATCGACGCGGCGCCGCGCGCCAGGACGGCGTTCCGGCGCGGCTACGTCTTCGGCTTCGGCCACCATCTCGTCGGTCTGTACTGGATCACCGAGGCGATCCTGGTGAAGGCGGACCAGTTCTGGTGGCTGGTGCCGTTCGCGGTCCCGGTCACGGCGGCCGGGCTCGCGCCGTTCATCGCCCTGCCCTGCGCGGCGTCGCGCCTGGCGCCGGCGGGCTGGCGTCGCGCGCTGCTGCTCGCCGGGCTGTGGACGCTGGCCGACATCGCGCGCCAGTTCGTGCTCACCGGCTTCCCGTGGAACCCGCTGGGCAGCGTATGGGCGCTGTCCGGGCCGCTCGGCGACATCATGATCCAGCCGGCCTCCGCGGTCGGCGTGCACGGGCTGACGCTGGCGACCCTGCTGGTGGCGATGACGCCGGTGCTGGGGCGGCGCGCGGTGCTGGGCGGGGTGGCGGTGCTGCTGTCCTGGGCGGGCTTCGGCATCGTGCGCCTCGCCAAGCCGGAGCCGCCGGCGCCCGGCGTCGTCATGGTGCTGGCGCAGGGCAACGTGTCGGAGGCGGAGAAGCACGACCGGGCCTGGGCGGTCGCGACCTTCCGCCACTACCTCGACCTCACCCGGCAGGGCATGGCGCAGGCGGTGCCCGGCGTGCCCGCGGACGCCGGCCGCGTGGTGATCTGGCCGGAGACGGCGAGCCCGTTCCTGCTGACCCAGGACGACAACGCCCGCGTGGCGATCGCGGACGCGGCGCGCGGAGGCGGCGTGCCGGCGCTGGCGTCGCTGGTGGGCACGGTGCGCTTCGACGCCGCCGAGCGCCCGCGCAACAGCCTGGTGACGATCCTGCCCGGCGGCGCGATCGCTGCGGCCTACGACAAGTCGCACCTGGTGCCGTTCGGGGAGTACGTGCCGTCCTGGCTGCCGCTGCTGCAGCTCGTGCCAGGCGGCGGCTTCGCGCCGGGGCCGGGGATCGTCACCCAGCACGTCGCCGGGCTGCCGCCGTTCGGCGTGCTGATCTGCTACGAGACCATCTTCCCGAGCCAGGTGGTGGACGAGGCGGACCGCCCGGACTGGCTGGTCGAGGTGACCAACGACGCCTGGTTCGGCCTCGGCACCGGCCCGCGCCAGCACCTCGCCGCGGGCAGGATGCGCGCGGTCGAGGAGGGCCTGCCGCTGGTGCGCGCGGCCAACACGGGCATCTCCGCGGCGTTCGACAGCCTCGGGCGCGAGCAGGGGCGACTCGGGCTGCAGGTCGCGGGCACGCTGGTGCTGCCGCTGCCGGGGCACCTGCGCACCACGGCCTATGCGCGGCTCGGGCTGCTCACGCCGATCCTGCTTTCGCTCGCCATGGCCGGGCTGGGGCTGGGCATGGGGCGTCGCAAGGCCGCGGCTGCGTTCAGGATTTAAGGAAAAGTTACTTTTTTGGACTTCGCCTGCCAATGCGTGAGATCGTTGACAATTCAGGGTTGTGGCGTTAACCTTCTTGCACTCATCAAAATGACAGAGTCACAACCCGATACCGCGCACGCTTCCGGCGTGTCTCCCCGAAGGATTGTTTGCTCATGGCGCGACCCTCAGACCTCGGCAAGGACACGCTCCCGGGCGAGACCGGCGAGCGTGAAAGCCGGCCCAGCCCCATCGACGTGCATGTCGGCAGCCGCATCCGTCTGCGACGCACCCTGATGGGGATGTCGCAGGAGCGGCTCGGCGAGGCGCTCGGCCTCACCTTCCAGCAGGTGCAGAAATATGAGCGCGGCGTGAACCGCGTCGGCGCCTCGCGGCTGTTCGACCTGTCGCGCGTGCTCGACGTGCCGATCAGCTTCTTCTTCGACGACATGCCGGAGCAGCTCACCGCCTCGCACGGCGCCTCGCCGCGCTCGGCCTACACGGGCTTCGCCGAGCAGCAGCAGGGCTTCGGCGGCGGCGACGACACGCTGAACCGCCGCGAGACCCTGGAGCTGGTGCGCGCCTATTACCGCATCACCGACACCACGGTGCGCAAGCGCGTCTTCGAGCTGATCAAGTCGATGACGCCGCAGGAGGTCTGAGCCCGGGCGCCCGCTCCGGCGACGGGCGGGCGCAGCAGGGCTAGGGCGACGCGCCGTCCGGCTCGGCCGGGTGGTGCGTCCCGCCCTGCCCGTCCCGCGGGCGCAGGGGCCGCGGATCGTCGGGCGGCAGGCCGGCGGCGGGCGGGTCGTCGCGGAGCTGGACGTTGTCGAACACCGGGTTGCGGTTGCGGTGCAGCGCGCCCCGCAGTGCCGCCGCCAGGTCGCGCTTCTCGGCCTCGCCCAGTGCCGCGGCCACCTCCTCGCGGGCGCCGCGCGCCACCAGCCACAGCGCCGGCACGCGGCCCGGCCGCTCCTCCAGCACGGCGTTCAGCCAGGCCGGCGGCAGGCTGAGGCGGCGCTCGCGCCCCTCGTGGTCGCGGCGCACGACGTGCAGCGCCCGGTCGGTCAGCGTCAGGGTCTCGCTCGACCGCCGCGCCCGCCCGTTCATCCGCAGCAGCAGCACCGCGAGCGCGATGTCCACCACGTCGAATCCCGCCACCGGCCAGGCGCCGAGCAGCAGGAACACCACGGTCACCGCGAGGCCGAGCGTGCACATCGCGCCCACCAGGATCAGCGTGCCGCGTCGCGACAGGCTGCGGTGCGGCACCACCACGGCCTCGAAGAGGGGCGTCTCGGGAAGGGTCATCGTGGCGATCATAGCCACGTGGTCTGGGAACGGGTGGTCAAAAGTCAACGAGGGGCGCAAGGGAGGCCGGGGCTCCGCCCGGGGTTGGCCACACCCGGGCCGGCCTTCCCGCGCCTCGCTTCCTTCCCCGGAGACACCGACTTGCGCGCCATCCGCCCGGCCATAGACGCCCTCCAGGACTCCCTGATCTCGGAGGTCTGGGCCCTCGGGCGCCACGACCCCGAAGTGATCGGCCTCTGGGCCGGCGAGGTCGACCTGCCGACGCCCGCCTTCATCAGCGACGCCGCCGTGGCCTCGCTGCGCGCCGGCGACACCTTCTACGCCCACGGCCGCGGCGTCCCCGCGCTGCGCGACGCGCTCTCGGCCTACCTCGAGCGTCTGTACGGCCGCCCGGTGGCCGAGGACCGCGTGGCGCTCACCAGCTCGGGCATGAACGGCGTGGTGCTGCTTGCCCAGGCGCTGGTCGGGCCGGGCGACAGCGTGGTCTCCGTCTCGCCCTCCTGGCCGAACCTGCTCAAGGCGCTCTCGATCGCGGGCGCCGAGGTGCGCACGGTCACGCTCACGCCGGGCGAGTCGGGCTGGGCGCTGGATCTCGACGCGCTGTTCGCCGCCTGCGACGCCACCACGCGCGCGATCTGCTTCGCCTCGCCCGGCAACCCGACCGGCTGGGTCATGGAGCGCGCCGAGCAGGAGGCGGTGCTCGCCTTCGCCCGCGCGCGCGGCATGGCCGTG
>JBPBQS010000178.1:0-9746 GCA_050920955.1 Janthinobacterium lividum
CCGCCGTGCATCGCGAACAGCAGCGTCGAGCCGTAGAGGAACACGATCGAGAGCATGTGGAACGGGTTGTAGAACAGGTTGCCGTAGCGGATCGACAGCGACGCGGTCCAGTCGAGGTGGGGAAAGATGCCGAACGGCACCGCCTCGCCCCAGGAGCCCATCAGCAGCGGGCGGAAGAAGCCGCACACCAGGTAGAGCCAGATCGCGGAGGCGAAGGCCCAGGCGACGTGGGTGCCCATGCCCAGCGCGCGTGCGCGCTGGTAGACGCGCACCCACCACAGCAGGATCGAGACGGTGAGGAAGAAGCCGGCCATCAGCCACCAGCCGCCCTTGTTGAGCGGGGGGATGTGCAGGCCGTACGCGGGCGCCGGCGGCTCCAGCCCGAGCCAGGGGAGCTGGCGGACGAACTGGATGGGGTTCCAGTTCACCGAGGCCAGCATGTTCAGCCCGATGATCTCGAAGGCGATGAAGCCGCAGATGATCGAGGCGATGCCCACGAAGCCGAGGTAGAACGGGCCGACCTGGGCGGCGCCGACCAGGCCGAGCAGGTAGGAGGTGCGCGGCGTGCCGACGCGGTTCTCGGCGCCCGACTTCAGGGGCGCGCCCTCGTCGAGCGGCCCGCGTATCTGCACGCGGTTGAAGAGGTTCTGGTACTCGATGCCGAAGCCGGTGCGATAATCGAACATGATCGTGTCAGTTCCAGAACGGCAGGTTGAGCCACCAGGACCACCACTCGGGCCATCCCCTCGTCCACAGCGGGCCGCTGATGACGATGCAGATGGCGCTCCAGACGCCGGCGTTGATGGCGCAGAACCAGCCCAGGCGGTGGATGCCGAGCGGTCCGATGGAGTAGACGATCAGGTCGCGGAAGAAGCTGTCCTCGAAGCCGGTGGGGGGCACGACCTCGCCTTCCGGCGGGTTGAGCGAGGACAGGATGACGCCGCCGTGCATCGCCAGGATCAGCGTCGTCGTGAAGAAGAACGTGATCGCGATCATGTGGGCGGGATTGTAGTGGAACTCGATGTGCTGGTAGCCGACGTTGCTGACCCAGTCGAGGTGGCTGAGGATGCCGTAGGGGAAGCCGTGGCCCCAGGCGCCGAGCAGCACCGGGCGGATCACCTCGAGCGTGACGTAGGCCAGGATTGCGCCCGCGAACGCGATCGGCACGTGTAGCCCCATGCCGAGCTTGCGCGCGATCTCGACCATGCGCAGGTCCCACGAGACGAAGGCGCCGATCGCGCAGAAAGTGATCCACTGCCACAGCCCGCCCTCGCGCAGCGGCGCGAAGCCGAGCCCGTAGGCCAGGTCGGGGGGGGCTATGCTGATGCGCCAGACGTTCCAGGTCGGGCCGATGGCGGCGCCGTACAGGATCAGGAGCGTGCCGACGACGGAGAAGAAGATCGTGGTGACGCCGAAGAAGCCGACGTAGAACGGCCCCACCCAGAAGTCGAACAGGTCGCCGCCGATCAGGGTGCCGCCACGCACACGGTACTTGTACTCGAAGTTCAGCATCGCCATGGCCGGCATCTCCCGTTCTGCGACGTGGGCGGCAGGCGCCGTCCCCGTGCGGGCATGGTGGCGGGCGCCCCCCTGGTCCGGCCCCTGCCGCGAGGGCAGGGCCGGGGAGCGGGACGCCCGTGGTCGTCGTCGGTCAGGGCGCCGGCTTGGGCGGCTGGGGGAGCGGCGTCATCTGCTGCACCGGGGCGCCGGTCAGGCGGTCGTGGTTCGGGCCGTCGAGCCAGTTGAAGCGGTCGGTGCTGAGCAGGATGAAGTGGATCACCAGCGCCAGCGTCAGCAGGAACACGAACAGGGTGATCAGCGCCCTGCGTGGGTCGAACAGCATCCAGATGCGAAACATCGCGTGTTCCCCTAGACCAGCGTGTGCAGCACGTGGCTGCCAAGGGTCGCGGCGTGGCCCAGGAGCGGGTGGGCGAGCAGCGTCGTCGGGTCGAGCATCGCGGCGCTGACGGGGTGGGAGCCCACGTAGTTGCCGCCCCAGGGGCGCCACAGCCAGGCGAGGATGTGCGCCACCACGGCGATGCCGGTGAACAGCAGGAAGCTGAGCACGAAGATGCGGTTGAACTCGCGTGCCTCGGGCTCGGTCAGACCCGAGAGGGTTGACCTCCTGGTGACCTCGTTGGCCATGTCAGCGACTCCTTGTGTTGGGTGGATGGTGGGCGCTCACGACAGCGCCATCGCCGAAAGGGAGGCCTCGACGCGTTCCGCCGTGATCTCTCGCTCGCCGTCCCGTCCGGCGTCGCGCTCGATCCGCTCGCGCAGCCGTCGGGCTGCGGAGATGCGGACCAGGAAGGGCTCTCGCTCGACCGAACGGTCGAGCAGCGCCGCCGCGTCCGCGGTCCAGCGCGCCTCGGCATGGGCCTGGTCCGGGCGCGCGGGCGTCGCCTCGATGCGGTCCAGCTCGGTGCCGAGGGGGAGCATGTTGAACAGGGCGTCGAACAGGGCGTTGCAGTATTCCTGCACGAGGTACGTCGCCCCCGCGTAGCCCATGAACGGCGTGCCGAGGCTGCGGCGGATGATCGCGCCCGGGAACGAGGCCGGGATGTAGCGCGGGTTCAGGCCCAGCTCTGCGGCGTAGATGCGCTCGTTGTTGGAGCCGAACAGCACCATCGGGCGCGTGGCGCGCAGCTGCTCGCGCACCGCCTGGTTGTCGGGCTTGATGCCCGGGCGGCGCGCGTGGCCGAAGGCGCAGGGGATGCCCAGCTCCTCGCCCAGGAACTGGCGCAGGCCGTGCTCGTAGGTTGCGGTCGCGACCACGGCGAAGCTGGCTGTGGCGAAGAAGTCCTGCGTCACGGAGCGCCACAGGTCCCAGATCGGCTTCACCGTGGAGAGCTTCTCCGCGGCGATGAAGGGCTCCGGGTCGACGCCGGCGAGGCTTCCCAGCGCGCGCAGGAAGTTCGTGGTCGCGAACAGGCCGATCGGCGCCTGCAGGTAGGGTTTTCCCAGTTCCTCGCACAGCATGCGGCCGAACTCGCGGTACAGGCAGACGTTGACCACGGCATCGGCGAGGCGGGGCGTGTCGTCGAGGTGCGCGCCCATCGGGTAGACGAGGTTGACCGCGCAGCCGACGCCCTCGACCAGGCGGCGGATCTCGGCGAGGTCGGACGGCATGTTGAAGGCGCCGTGCATCGCGCCGATGATGTTGACCAGCGGTTTCGCGACGGCAGCCGGCTCGGCGGCGGGGGTGCCGGCGCGGCGGATCACGGTGCCGCGCGCCTTGCGGGTGCCGAACTGGGCGTGGAGCCAGAAGAGCGCGCGGTCGGCGCACTGCCACTGGTCCTCGTCGATGGTGCGCGGGACGAAGCGCAGCAGGCCGGAGCCCTCCGGCGTGACGCCGCCGCCGATCATCTCGGCGATCGAGCCGGTCACCACCACGCCGGGCATGCCGGGGTGCTCGGCGTTGCCGGCGCGGTTGGCCTGGCGCAGCGCGCCCTCGGTGCCGTTCTGCGACAGGTCGTCCTCGGACAGGCCGGTGACCGCGATCGGCAGGTCGTGCGGCGGCAGGGCGTCGGTGTAGTGCAGCACCGCGGTGACGGGCAGGTTCTCGCAGCCCACGGGGCCGTCGATGATGACGCGCAAGCCGCGCAGCGAGGAGAACGCGTAGACGGCGCCCCAGTAGCCGCCGGCGCGGTCGTGGTCGATCACCAGCATGGCGTCACATCCCCCCGGTGTAGGCGGCGTGCGCGGGTGGCGTGGCGGGCAGGTGGACGGGGCCGGCCTGCACCGGGATCTGCTGCGCGGGCGCGGCCGGCGCGTCGGCGGGCGGCGGCAGGGCGGCCGGTTTCGCGAGCGCCGCGTCGGCGTCGCCGAAGAAGGCGACCATGCGGGTGAAGCGCTCGCGGCCGCGGGTCTGGGCGGCGACCGTCGAGGCGAGGGCGGCCGCGCCGGGGATGCCGAACAGCGGGCGCGAGGAGACGATGTTGGTGAAGTAGATCGCGGGGATGCCGGCCTCCTTGGCGCGCTGCACCACGGGGGTCGTGCCGATCGCGAGGTCGGGCCTCACCTCGCGGAAGGCGGCGAGGTCCTGCTCCAGGGAGGCGCGGAACTGCACGTGGGCGCCGCGGGCCTCGAGCCAAGCGCGGTCGTCCTCGTTCCAGGCGGTGCGCGGGCAGGCGGTGCCGACGTAGGGGACCTCGGCGCCGGCCTCGACCAGCAGGCGGGCGACGAGAAGCTCGGAGCCCTCGTAGCCGGAGACGGTGACGCGCGCCGAGATCGGGTTGGCGGCGAGCACGGCGCGGAGCGCGGGCAGGCAGGCGGCGCGGGCGGCGTCGATGGCGGTGGCACCCAGGCCGGCGGCGCGGCCAACGGCTCCGAGCCAGGCGTCGGTGGCCTCGATGCCGACGGGGCCGGAGCCCACGACAGGGCGGCCGGCGGCCTCGAACTCGCGGATGCTGGCGGTGTAGAACGGGTGGACGGCGGCGGCGACGTCGCAGTCGAGCGCGCCGTACAGGTCGCGCCACTCGCGGGCCGGCGTGGGCGGGGCGACGGCCAGGCCCATGGGGGCGAGGAGGCCGGCGATGCCGACGGGGTCGGCGGGGAACAGCTCGCCGATCAGGGCAACGGTGGGCAGCTCGGGGCGAGGGCCGCGCGGGCGCTGCACCGGGCCGGACTCGGCCTCCGTGCGCGCGGTGCGCAGCATGGCGGCGGCGAGCACGTCCTTGGCCTCGGCGTGGGTGGGGACGCCGAAGCCGGGCACGTCGATGCCGATCACGCGCACGCCGTCGATCTGTTTTGGCAGGAGATCGAGCGGCACGCCGGAGGCGGTCGGCACGCACAGGTTGATGACGACGACGGCGTCGTAGTTTTCCGGCTTGGCGGTCTCGTGGACGGCGTCGCGGATGTCCTCGAAGAGCTGGCCGCGGACCAGGGTCTCGGAGTTGAAGGGCACGTAGCCGACGCTGCGCCGCGCGCCGTAGAAGCGGGCGGTGAAGCTCAGGCCGTACACGCAGCACGCCGAGCCGCACAGGATGGTGGCGACGCGGCGCATGCGCAGGCCGACGCGCAGGCTGCCGAAGGCGGGGCACATGGACTGCGGCTGCTCGTGCGGGCCGCGCGGGTAGTCGGCGATCAGTTTCGCCAGCACCTCGCCCTTGCCGGCGGAGCGGGCGGCGTCGAGCATGGTCTCGCGGCCGCCGTGGCAGGCGCCGTCCGCGCCGGTGCCGGGGGGCTCGTCGGGGGCGAGCGAGGAGGGGGGGAGGAGCCCGTCCACGCTATGCGCCCTCGTAGACCACTTCGAGGGACGGGCGGGCGTCGGGCGAGATGCCCGCGCACATGTCGTCCATCGTCGCAGGGTCGAGCACCACGCCGCGGCCGACCGCCTCGCCCTTGAACAGCCCGAGCAGGCCGTCCTGGGTCAGCGGCGTCGGGCGCAGTGGGGGGGCGACGGCGATCTCGGCGGCGAGTGCCGCGAACAGCGACTCCCAGCGCGAGCCGGGGGCGCCGACGATCTCGTACTTGGCGCTCTTGCGGCGGATGTCGTCGTCGGCGGGGATCGCGGCGAGGACGGGGATGCCGACCGCGTCGGCGAAGGCCTGGGCCTCGCCGGTGCCGTCGTCCTTGTTGATGACCAGGCCGGCAACGCCGACGTTGCCGCCGAGGCGGCGGAAGTAGTCGACGGCGGAACAGACGTTGTTGGCGACGTAGAGCGACTGCAGGTCGTTGGAGCCGACGACGATCACCTTCTGGCACATGTCGCGCGCGATCGGCAGGCCGAAGCCGCCGCACACCACGTCGCCGAGGAAGTCGAGCAGCACGTAGTCGAAGCCCCACTCGTGGAAGCCCAGCTTCTCCAGCAGCTCGAAGCCGTGGATGATGCCGCGCCCGCCGCAGCCGCGGCCGACCTCGGGGCCGCCGAGCTCCATCGCGTAGACGCCGTCGCGCTTGAAGCAGACGTCGCCGATCTGGACCTTTTCCCCGGCGGCCTTCTTGCGCGACGAGGTCTCGATGATGGTAGGGCAGGAACGGCCGCCGAACAGCAGCGAGGTGGTATCGCTCTTGGGGTCGCAGCCGATCAGGAGCACGCGCTTGCCCTGCTGCGCCATGCAGTACGACAGGTTGGCCAAGGTGAAGCTCTTGCCGATGCCGCCCTTGCCGTAGATGGCGATGATCTGCGTCTCGACCTTTGCCGGGACCGGGGCGGCGTCGGTGTCCCCGGGGCGGGGGGCGGCGAGTGTCTCGCTCATGCGTGCGCTCTCCAGTCGAGGATCATCTTGAGGCAGGCGGGGTCGCCGAACGCGGTGCCGTACGCCTCGTGGGCGTCGGCGGCGGCGCGCCGGTGGGTGATCAGGCCGTCGAGCGACAGCGCGCCCGACGCGAGCAGGGCACGCACCGCGTCCAGGTCGGCGGGCTGCCACTCGGCGGCGCAGCGCAGCCTGGCCTCGCGCATGAAGGCGGGGGCGAAGGCGAAGGCGACGTTGCCGGGGTAGAAGCCGGCGAGCACGATCTCGCCGCCGCGTGCCAGGCGCGACACCAGCGTGTCGAGCAGCCCCGCGTCACCGCTGGCGTCGAGGATGCAGCGGTAGTCGCGGCGCGTGTCGTCCGCGGGGGCTACGACAGGGTAGCCCTGGGCGCCGGCGCGGCGCTGCGGCTCGGCCTCCCACACCGTCGGCGCGGGGTGGCCGAGGGCGATGGCGATGCGCGCGACCAGGCGGCCGAGCACGCCGTGGCCTACGACCAAGTCGGGGGCGGAGGCGAGGTTGCCGGCGATGGCATGGTGGGCGGTGGCGGCAAGCGCCAGAAGCGTGCCGCGCTCGCCGAGCGTCGCGTCGATCGGCAGGGTGCGGGCGCCGGGCAGCACCACGCGCGAGGCGGCGCCGCCGAACAGGCCGCGCACGTCGCCGAAGCATTTCGCACCCGGCACGAAGACCGATTCGCCCTCGACACGGCCGGACTCGGCGCCGGCCTGCGCGACGCGGCCGACCGACTCGTAGCCGGGGACCAGCGGGTAGCCCATGCCGGGGAAGTCGGGCATGCGGCCGGACCAGAGCAGGCGCTCGGTGCCGGCGCTGATGCCGCTCCAGTCGATGTCGACCACCACGTCGGCGGGGCCGGGCGCGGACAGGTCGAGCCTGGAGAGCACCGCCTTTCCTGGAGCCTGCATCACCACAGCGATGGCCTGCATGGAGGAACCTCACGTTTCGGGGGCCGGGGCTCGTGTGCCTGCCGGCATTCGATGTCAGCGGGAAGTGTCAGGTTGACAATACACCTTAGGCAGACAAGCAGACTAGACACAACGTCTGTGTGCGGAATTGCGGCGGTTCGTCGTGGCGCATCGCGGCGAGGCAGGTGCGCAGGCAACGGAACAGGCGGAGCGGTTGTCCGCTCAGCGTGCGGGGACGGTGGCGACGATCACCCGCGCCACCATCGGCGTGCGGGTGCGCAGCAGGCGCGGGCGCTCGAACCCGGCGTCGCGCAGCATCTGCGCGATGCGTTGCGGTGTGCGCGGGCGGCCGCTGCCCATCGCCAGGAGGTAGAGGCCGAAATACGCGTCACCGGCAGGCTCGGCGCCGGGCGTGCCCGACATCGGCTCGCCCACGAGCACGGTGCCGCCGGGGGGCAGCGCCGTGCGGATCGCGCGCAGCAGGGCGAGGGCGTGGGGGTCGTCGTGGTCGTGCAGCACGCGCACCAGGCTCGCGAGGTCGGCACCGCGTGGCAGCGGGTCGCGGAGGAAGTCGCCGCCGATCGCCTCGGCGCGTTCGGCCGCGTCGGAGGCGGCGAGCCGTTCGCGGGCGATCGCGGCGACGGCGGGGAGGTCGAACAGGGTCAGGCGCAGCCGGGGCGCGCGGGCGGCGGCGGCGAGCAGGAAGGCGCCGCTGCCGCCGCCGATGTCGAGCAGGTGGCGGTGGCGGCGCACCGGGTAGGCGGCGAGCACCTCGTCGGCGACGATGCGCTGCGACTCGGCCATCAGCGCGGAGTACGGCGCGACAGCGTCGCGGCCGGGCGGGGCGGCGGTCGTGTCGGCGTAGGGCCAGTAGGCGGCGAGCGCGGTGGGACCGGCGGTACCGCGCAGCAGGGCAAGCGGGTCGCGCAGGTCGTCGTAGAGCAGGCCGTGGTGGGCGATCATCGCGGCGACGCCCGGGTTGTCGACGAGCGCCGCGCCGAGCGGGCCCAGGCCGTAGCGCACGGCCCCTGCCCCGTCAGCGCCGCGCACCGCGAGCAGGCGGAGCGAGGTGGCGGCCAAAAGCAGGCGTTCGGTGGCGGCCTCGTCGAGCGACAGCTCGGGGGCGAGCGAGGCGGCGGTGCGCGGGCCGTCGAGCAGGCGGCGCGGCAGGTCGAGCCGCACCACGGCGAGCAGGACCTGCGAGTAGACGAAGCCCGCGCACAGGTCGAACAGCGCGCGGGCGCGGCGGCGCGCGACGGGGCGGGTCAGGGGGAAGGCGGCGGCCAGGCGGCGGAAGCGAGGGTCGGCCTGGAGGCGCATCGCGGCCTGCGCCAGGCGAGCGCGCCAGGGGGCGTCCGGGAGGGAGGAAGGTTGAGGCTCCGCCTCAAACTCCGCCAAAGGCTCGCCTTTGGAAACCACTACTTAAGTGAGGCCCGTCCAGGGGCGGCTCGCCCCTGGCGGGTCCGGGCAGAGCCCGGCCTTGCTGCTGCTCATGCCGCCGCGCGCATCACCAGCTCGGCGGGCAGCAGCCGGCGCATCTCTGCGAGGATCAGCTCGCGCAGCGCGGCGCGCTCGCGGCAGGGCGGGATCGCGTTGATCGCGCCGCTGACCAGGGCCTCGACGCGGCCGAGCGCGCCGCCGACGCCGTAGCGCAGGGCGGCGCTGGGGCGGCCGAGGGCGAGGTCGCGGCCGGCGGGCTTGCCCAACTCGGCGCTGCCCAGGGCGGCGTCACGGATGTCGTCGGCCACCTGGTAGGCCTCGCCGAGGCTGTCGCCCAGCAAGCGCCAGGGCTCGGCGGGGGCGCCCGAGGCCAGGGCGCCGGCGGTGGTGGCGAGCGCGAACAGCGAGGCGGTCTTGGCGCGGTGGTAGGTGGCGAGCGGCGCGTGCGGCTCGCACTCCCAGGCCTGGCCGGCGACCAGACCGTGCGGGGTGCCGGCGGCGCGCGCCAGCATCAGCAGCAGGGGCGCGAGATTCGGGGAGTGGGCACCAGCGCGGGCCAGGGTCTCGAAGCCGAGGACGATGAGGCCGTCGCCGGCGAGCACGGCGAGCGCCTGGCCATGGGCCTGGTGCACGGAAGGCAGGCCGCGTCGGGTGTCGGCGTCGTCGAAGCAGGGGAGGTCGTCGTGCACCAGAGAGGCGCAGTGCAGCAGCTCGATCGCGCAGGCGACGCCGTCGGCGAGCGCCGGGTCGGTGCCGCCGCAGGCCTCGGCCACCGCCAGGCAGAGGCGCGGGCGCACGCGCATGCCGCCGGGGAACACGGCGTGGCGCAGCGCCGCGACCAGCGCGGGCGGGGCGCCGGGGGCGACCGCGTCGACCGCCCCTTCCAGCGCCCGCTCGATCCTGCCCAGAATGCCCATTGCCGATCCCCCGGGGTGCCGATGTGTCATGCGGCGTTGTCTTTTGGAGTGTCAGATATTATTGACATGCGGGTCAACCAGGAACTGCTCATGGCCGGCGGCGACAAGGCGGCGCTCCGGTGACGGGGCGAGTGGCGGTGATCGGCGCCGGCATCGGCGGCCTGGCGGCGGCGGTGCGGCTGGCGGCGGCGGGTTACGAGGTCACGGTGCTGGAGGCGCAGGGCGCGCCGGGCGGCAAGATGCGCGAGGTGCGTGCCGGCGGCGGGGACCGC
>JBPBQS010000336.1:0-9614 GCA_050920955.1 Janthinobacterium lividum
CGCCGCGGCCCTGCGCTCGCGCTTTTCCCCGACAGGATCTCCACCGACGTGCACGGCGCCCCGGTGCGTCTCTGCCAGTCTGCGCGCCTTGGGCGCCGTCAGCGCCGGCCACACGCCCAGCCGCAGCCGGCAGACCTTGGCGCCGGCCCGGTACTGGTAGAGGAACACCCGCACGCCCTTAGCGGTCACCCGCACGCCGAAACCCTTCACCTCGGCGTCGAAGAACATCACGTCCTTCCGGCCAGGCGGGCACGCCAGGGCGACCACGATCTGGTCCGTCAGCTTCACCTCGGCCATGAAGTCCTCTGCTGCGGACTCAATTCTGTGCCACTGGCGGACTCGCCGCGGACTCACCAGAAATGCGCCTTGCGACGCCCCGCTGCGGCTCATCACGTCCACCGTCCGCGAGAGTGTCAAGCGGGATCAATGGGTTGCGTAGTCCCTGCGTCCTGCTGCGACTTGCTGCGGGATCAAAGTTGGGACTTAAAATCCGCAGTCCGGATGGGCATGCCGGTTCGAGTCCGGCGGCGGGCAAACCCTCTCAGGACAGCAGGCTGGCGATCCCGTCGGCAGTCACGCCCCGCAGGGCGATCGTGGTGCCGTCGGACAGGCCGAGCACCGCGCCCCCGCTGCCGGCCACGAACGTCGGGCTGCCGCCATACCCCGAGAGATGGATGCGGTCCTTGCCCGCCACGAAGCCGGACACGGTCTCCGAGCCCCCGGTCAGGCCCGCGGCGAAGTCCAGCAGGGTCGGTCCGCCCTGGCCGAGGAAGAACGTCTCGTTGCCCGACCCGGCCTGCACGGTGGCGGCCCCGCTGCCGCCCACGAAGCTGTCGTCGCCGTGGCCGAGCAGCACCTGGTCGCTCCCGCTGCCGCCGAAGTCGATGTCGATCTCGGCCGCCCCGGCGCCGGCCAGCGTCTCGTTGCCCGCGCCCGCCGCCAGGATGTCCCCGCCCGCCGCCGACGCGCTGAGCCGGTCGCCGTCCGACTGGCCCGCGAGGAAGGTGCCGGCGCCGTTGGCCGAGAGCACGCTGCCGCCCGCGCTGCCCGCGAACACCGCGCCAACGCCTGCCGCCACCGTCGCGGCACCGGCGCCATCCACGATCAGGTCGCGCTCGCCGCCGCCGGAGAACTGCAGGCGCCCGGAGCCGCCGAACATCGTCAGCGAACCGCCGCTGCCGCCGGTGCCGGTGAAGCCGCCGGCGCCGTTGACGATCTCGTCCGCGCCCGCGCCGCCGCGGTAGGTGACGTCCGCGCCGCCCGCAAAGGCCGTCAGGGCACTGCCCGCGCCGCCGCCGAACAGCACCAGGGCCGACGCGCCCTGGTCGACCACCAGCGCGGTGCCGCCGCCGCCCACGAAGACCAGCGTGCCGCCCCGGCCGAACACGTCGACGGTGCCGGCGGCGGCGCCGGTCACGGTGCCCGACCCCTGGGCGACGACGAAGTCCGTGCCGCCGCTGCCCGTGAAACGCTGCCCCGGCGCCAGGACGGTCGTGCCCTGCGCCTGGCCGGCGAAGCGGTCGGTGACGCGAACCCCGCTGTCGGCGAGGATCGCCACGTCGAGCCGCGAGATGCCGCGGCTGACGCCGGGCGGCAGGCCGAGACCGCTCATCAGGTCGTTCGCGTTGGGATCGGAGCTGCTGTTGGCGAGGTGATAGTAGTTCTCGCCGTTGTCCAGCGTGGTGAGCACCACGTCGCCGCCGTTGACCAGCGTGGCCGCGGGGCCGGTGAACACGGCGCTGCCGTCCGCCCCGATCGTGACGTAGTGGTCGTACATCGTCTCGCTGCCGCCGCGCGCGCCGGTGCCCGAGATGTCGCCGCTCTCGCCGAGCCCGTGGTCGATCTCGTGCTCGAACAGCGAGACCGCGTCGTACTCGGTGCCCGGCACCTTGCCGTCCAGGCCGGTGTAGAGCTGCGACAGCACGGCGGTGCTGACCCTGATGTCCATGTCAGAGCCGCTGCCGCCCTGGCTCTTCTGGGTGGACGGCAGGTGGGTGCCGGTCTGCATCTCGTAGAGCGTCGAGGGGGTCACGAGCGTCCTGCCGTCCAGGACCCTGCCCGAGTCGACCCCGGAGTCGGGCGCGCCGTCCGCCAGCACGCCGGACGGCAGCGCCGCGAACTGCAGGTCCACGGTCAGCGTGCCCTGCCCGGCGAGGTGCGGCGCCCAGGCGTTGGCCGCCTGCTGCAGGTCGGCGAGCAGCGCCTTGTCCAGGAACCCCCCGAGGCCGGAAGGGTCGTCGAGCGTGGCCACGATCTGCAAGGAACGACTCCGTAACGACATGGCGGCACGACCCTGCGCGGCCGTGCCTGCCGACCGCACAGGCCCGCCCGGGCATCCCCGGCAACCCTAGGCCGCACCGGTTAACAAGCCATGAAGAAACGTGACCTCCGCCCGAATGCCCCGACCCAAGTACCGGTTTCCAAAGGCGAGCCTTTGGCGGAGTTTGAGGCAGAGCCTCAACCTTGCTTCCCGTGCACTGCCCCCCTCACACCACCGAAGGGCTCACCTGCACCGCCACGTAGGGCACTGCCCCCGACGTGACGTACCCCGCCGCCGGGAACGCCGCCGGCAGCGTGCCCACCGTCGCCGCGGCCAGCACCCCCAGCGTCGCGCCGCGCCCCATCACCGCGCCGGGCGACGCCCCCCCGAGCTGCGTCTGCGCCAGCGCCCCGGTGCCCGACGCCACGCAGGACAGCGTGGGCGCCGCCGTCCCCGCCGACTGCAGCAGCGCCGCCAGCCAGTACGTCCCGCGCGACAGCCCCACCCCCGACACCGCCGCGACCAGCTCCCCCGCCGTGTCCGTCGCCACCACCCCGGCATCGGCCAGCAGCGCCCCCGGCTGCCCCGCCAAGTCCGCATACACGCCGAGCCGCAGCGACGACCCTCCCGCCCCCGCCGCCGTCACCAGCACGCCGAGCGCCGTGACCTGCACCAGGCTGGCGCTCACCCCGAACGGCAGCGCGCTCAGCGCCCCCGCCGCGGGCACCGCCGGCGCCACCGCGCAGGCCGGCCCGTACCATCGCCCGGCCTGCGCCTGCGGCTGCGGATGCGCCGCCCCGTAGGCGAAGTCGCGCCACACCAGGCTCGTGGTGCCGCCCGCGGTGTTGGCCACCACCGCCGGCCGGTCCGAGTTCATGCACGCGACCGTCCCCGACAGATTCAGCGTCAACGCGCCGGCGAACGCGTTGCGGAACAGCGCGGTGGGCGCGCCGTGCGTGCCGTCGAAGAACGCCCGGTAGCCGCTGATCTGCGCCTCCACCGGCGCGCCGTTGAACCGCACGCCCGACGACAGCGCCGGGTTGTCGCGGTAGTACGCGAGGAAGTCGATGATCTCGATCCGCCCGCCGCCGGCGAACTGGATCGGATACGCATTGAACCGCTCGGCCGTGCATCGGCTGATCCGCACGTAGTTGGAGTTGGCGAAGTTGAACCCGCTCTGCAGGTACGGCGTGTTCGGCGGCCGCCCGTCGCCGCGCGTGTGGCACCCTTCGTACTCCAGCCGGTTGTTGCCCGTCGACGACGCGACCGACCCCAGGAACCCGTTCTGCTGGTAGTCGATCGCGTGGCAGTCCACGTAGCGCACGGTGTGCACGAACCCCGCCGCGAGGTTCGTCGAGCCGTCGACGAACGCGTCCACCGCGTCGATCACCTGGCAGTCCGAGTAGCGCGTCCCGAAGCCGCGGTTCTGGAACCCGATCGACGCCGAAACGTTACGGTTGAGGTGGCTCGGCCCGTGCACCACGCAGTTCTCGAACGCCATGAAGTAGCAGCCCCAGTGCGTGTCGAACCCCGCGTTGAAGCAGTCGCGCACCGCGCTGTCGTGCACCAGGCAGTGCTTCGGGTTGCCGCGGCTCCACAGCCCCATGTAGGCGAACCCGCCCCAGAACACGTTCGTCGTCACCGCATGCCGGCAGTTGCCGCCGCGCACCTTCACCCGCGTGCCGTCCGTCGAGCCCGCCAGCTCCACGCCGTAGCCGTACGCGCCCTCGCCCAGGTTCGCGTCGTTGGGCAGGTGCTCGACATAGACATCCACCTCGCCCTGCCAGCACGACAGCAGCTGCACGCAGCGCGTCCAGGCGTCGCGGATGCGCAACCCCCGGACCACCGGCTGGTACACCCCCTGCAGCAGCAGCGCCGGCTGGCGCGCCGCCACCCCCACCATCGACGCCGTGTCGCCGCTCGCATCGATCACCAGCCCGTCGATCTCGAGCCGCGCCTGTCCCATGCGCTGCATCTGCACGCCGGTCACGTAGCTGTCGTAGATCCGGTCCGCCGAGATCGCGAACGCGGCGCCCGCCACCTGGCCCAGCACCTTGCCCGCCACCAGCAGCGCCTCGCCCGCCACGAACACGCCGCTGATCCGGTCGAACACCAGCGTGCCCGCGACCCCGTCCGACAGCGACTTCAGCAGCCCGTTGGCGCCCGACGTCGCCCCGCTCACCACCTGCCCCTCGGCGAACTGCCCGGGCGTCGCGCCCGCGAACCCCAGCCCCAGCCCCTGGATGCGCAGCAGCTGCGTCTGCCACACCTGCCCCGACGACAGCCCGGTGTTGGCGTTGCCCGACGCCATCGGCGACCACGGATACGCATCCTGCGACGACAGCGCCCAGACCTGGCCCTGCGCCATCGCCGCCACCGACGCCACGGAGAGCCGCGTGACGCTGCTCGCCTCGTCGACGAACGAGTTGCCGCTGACCGTGCCCAGCACCATCGTGCCGGTGGCAGTCACCGCCACCGCCTGCCCCGGCGTGCGGCTGACCGAGAGCACGTTGCGCGACAGTCCGTGCACCAGCGTGCCTTCGCCGCGCAGCCACACGTCGAGATCCGTGACCGACAGCGACACCGCGAACCGCCCCGCCGGCACCACCACCGGCACGCCCAGCCCGGCGGCCACGAACATCGCCGCCTGGAACGACGCGCTGTCGTCGGCCACCCCGTCGCCCACCGCGCCGAACCAGCGCACGTTCAGCCCCGACGCCGGCCCCCGCACCGCGATCCAGCGCCCCGCCCCGGTGCTGCCCGCCGGCATGACGCAGGTGGCGCCGTCGTCGGCCGCCTGGCTCCCGGCCACCCACGACATCCAGCGCTCGCCGCCGTCGGCCGCGGCCGCGTGCCCCTGCACCAGCACCGCAGCCGCCCCCCCCGGCGCCGCCAGCGCCCGCAGCGCCGCCATCGACGCCACCGCCTGCGCCGACGACACCACGGGCCCCGCCGGCGGCGCCCCGCCCGTCCCGCCGCCGCCACCGGACCCGCCGCCCCCCGATCCTGTCCCGCTCCCCCCCGCCAGCCCCGCCGTCGAGATCTGCACCACCTGGTCGGAATGGCTCGCCCACACGGCCGCCACCTCCACGGGATCGGTGATCAGCTGCCCCACCGTGTAGCTGGCAAACGGCTGCAGGACGATGAGGTCGTAGCTCATGGCGGCTCCCCTGATGGCACGGGTCCCGGAACGACCCCTCAACCCAGACGTCAGAAATACTAACAAAAAGCCGGCCGTGACACGCACGCACGAGCGAACGCCGGCGGCCCGGAGACACGCCCCCCGCAGCAGTCCCGGCCGGCACGGCCTCCTTGCGGAGGCCGCGCCGGCCGCCTCACCCCGCGCGCGGCGGGGTCGTCACCTCGCGGCCGGCGGCACCCCGCGCGGCCGCAGGATCACTCCGGCGTCGAACCGGTCGTGGCCGCGGGGGCGGTTTGCGCCGCGGTGGCCTGCCTGGCGTGCTTGTTCGCCTCGTGCCGGCCGACCACGCAGCCCGCCGCCGCGCCGAGCAGGCCGTGGTGGCCCGCGACGTGCCCCGCGACGCCGCCGACGGCCGCGCCCTTGAGGCAGCCGGCGGCGCTCGCCGGAACCAGGCTCGCGCCGAGCAGCAGGGTGGCAGCAACAGCAATCATCTTCATGGCGGTCTCTCCTTTGAACACGGCGTTCCCGCCCGCTATACCACCGCGACGGCCCGCGTCACAGGAAGCCGGTCCCGCGCCCGCCTGCGACATTACCCGCCCCGGGGGCAGGTGGCCAAGCGCCGCGCGCCTCCGCCAGCCCCGCGGCGCGCCCGTGTGCGCGCGAACAGCCCCGGACCCGCCCATGCCAGACCCCGCCGACACCGTGTTCTCCCCTGCCACGCGCCGCGCCCAGGCCCGCTTCGGCTCCGACCGCGCCATGGCCCGCAAGGGCTTCCCCACCGCCATCAACGACGAGCTGGCCGCCTTCATCGCCGAGCGCGACAGCCTCTACGTCGCCACCGCCAGCGCCGCCGGCCAGCCCTACGTCCAGCACCGCGGCGGCCCCCCCGGCTTCCTGCGCGTGCTCGGCCCCACCCGCCTCGCCTTCGCCGACTTCCGCGGCAACCAGCAGTACATCACCACCGGCAACCTGTCCGAGAACCCCCTCTGCCAGCTCTTCCTCATGGACTACCTGGAGCAGCAGCGCGTGAAGCTCTGGGGCCGCGCCCACTTCTCCGCCGACCCCGCCCTGATCGCGCAGCTCATGCCCGACGCCTATCCCGCCCGCCCGCTCCAGGCCTTCGTGTTCGACCTGGCCTGCTGGGACGGCAACTGCGCCAGCCACATCCCCCGCAAGATCGACGCGATCTCCGTCGCGAACCGCATCGCCACCCTCAAGCAACGCATCGAGGAACTCGAACGGGAGAACTTCGCCCTGCACCAGAAAGCGGCCAGCAAGTAAGCATGGGCTCCGCCCAAACCCGCCAGGGCGAGCCGCCCTGGACTGGCCTTACTTAAGGGGCGCGTTCCAAGGGCGCAGCCTTTGGCGGAGTTTGAGGCGGAGCCTCAACCTTGCTTTACCCTCCCAGCAGCGACGCCCCCGTCACCCCCGTGACCCCCAGCAGCGTGACCCGCGTGTTGTCCGACAGCGTCAGCGTCGTCGCCCCGCCCGAAACCGCCGCCCCGGCCACCGCGGCCGCGGCGCTCCCGCCCGCGAACCCGATCAGCTGCAGGTGGTCCGTGCCGACCTTGAACCCGGTGATCACCTCGCGCCCCCCCGCCCCGTTGAGGAACCCGTAGAGGTCCACGCCCGATCCGCCGAACACCGACGCCGAGCCCTGCCCGCCCAGCACGAAGTCCGTGCCCGACCCCAGCGTCACCGTGTCCTGCCCCGACCCGGCGAACACCGCCGTGTTGCCGCGCGCCCCGGCGTAGATCGCCTGCGCCCCGCTGCCCGCAACCACCGTGTCCTGCCCCGACCCTGCCGCGATCAGCACGTTGCCGGAGTTGCCGAAATACGCGCTGTTGCCGCTCGCCCCCGCCCCGCTCAGCGTCTGGTTGCCGACGCCCGCCAGCAGCAGGTGGCTGGCGCTCCCGGTCGCGACCAGCGTGTCGCCCGACCCGCCGCCCGCCAGCGTCGTCGCCTGCGCGCCGGTGTAGAGCAGGTTGCCCCCCGCCGTGCCGCCGTAGAACGCACCGCCGCCGCCGAGCCCGTACACCGCCACGCGCCCGGTGCCGCCGTACACCGTCATGTCGCCCGCGCCGCCCGCGACCGTGCTCGCGCCTGCGCCGTTGACGAACACCATCTGCCCCGTGGAGCCGAACGCCAGCACCGCGCCGCCCGCCTGCACCGTGACCTGCCCGCTCCCCGCCGTCACCGTGTCCAGCGCGGCACCCGTCGCCACCAGGTCCGCCCCGCTGCCGGCGAAGAACGTGTTCGCCCCGGACGACCCCGCGCCCGACAGCGTCTCCGCCCCGCCGCCCGCGGCCAGCACGTCGCCGCCCTGCGCGCCCGCAAACAGCTGGTCGCCCGCGCCGCCCCCGCCGATCGTGGTGGCGCCCGCGCCGGCGCGGATCACGTTGCCGCCCGCCGTGCCGCCGAACAGCTGCCCGCCGCCGCCCGCGCCATTGACGCTGACCCGGCCGCTGCCCCCGGCCACGCTCATCACCCCCGTGCCGCCGACGATCGTGCTGGTGCCGCCGCCGTTCTGCACCGTGAGCGCGCCCGCCCCGCCCTGCACCGACAGGCTGGCGCCGCCCGCGCTCACCGTGTCCGCCCCGGTCCCGGCCACCACCGTCGCCACCCCGGACGCGCCCGACGCCGCGACCACCAGCGCCGCGTTCACGCCGTCGGCGAAACGGATCGCGCCCGACCCCGCCGACGCCGCCTGCGCGAGCTGCAGCGTGCCGCCCTCGATCACCGTGCCGCCGGAGTAGCTGTTCGCCGCCACCAGGCTCACCACCCCGCCCTGCACCACGAGGCCGCCCGCGCCGGACGCGTCCGACACCGTCCCCGTCACCACCAGCGGCGTCCCGGCGCTGCCCCGCAGCAGGCTGGTCGTGCCCCCCGCCAGCAGCACCGGCCCCGACAGCGTCGCCGCGCTGCCCGTGCCCTGCACCGAGCTGTCGATCGAGGCCACCAGCCCCCCCGACAGCGTCACCGGCCCCGACAGCACCGCGGAGAAGTCCAGCGTCACCGCGCCGCCGGCACTGACCGCCGCGCCGCCCGCCTGCAGCGTGCCCCCGCCGCTGACCGTGACCGCCCCGCCCACGGACGCGACCCCGGCCACCGACAGCAGCGACCCCGCGCCCGCGACCCCGACCGACGCGCCGTTCAGCACGCCGAGCGAGCCCGCCGTCACGTGCGCGTTGGCCAGCACCGCCAGCACGCCGCCCACCGCCCCCGGCACCGTGCCCACCGACAGCGCCCCCGACGACGCCCAGCCCGACCCCGTGCCGGTGACCAGCACCGCGCCCACGTCCGACCCCGTCCGGTCCACGACCGTGCCGCCGGCCTGCACCGTCAGCGTGCCCGACCCCTGCGTGCTGCCGACCGACAGCGCCCCGTCCGTCCCGTTCGTGCCCGTGCTCCACACCGCCGTGCTGCCGCTGACCACCACCGAGCCCGCGCCGCCCAGCCCTATCCCGGCGTTGCCGTCGGACACCCGCCCGTTGATCACCATCGAGCCCGACTGCACCAGCACCGCGCCCGCACCGCCCTCGACGAACCCGGTGGCGCTCACGAACGGCGACCCGCCCACCACGTCCAGCGCCAGGCCCGTGGCCCCGCCCGCGACCGACAGCGTCCCGTTCAGGATCGGCGCCGCCCCCACCACGTCGATCTCGCCCGCCACGCCGTTGCCCCCGGCCGTGTAGGTCCCCATCCCCGACGTCACACCGAGCAGAGCCACGTCGCCCGCCCCCGGCGCACCGCCCGACCAGCTCGCCGCAGAATTCCACAAGCCGTTCTCAAGTCCCGACCAGGTCTTCGTCGCCATGGCTCTGCCCCTTCTGGACGCCGCCCGCCGCAACGCATTCCCGCGGCCCGGGCGCACGGGTGATAGCGGCGATGAACACCCAGGGGAATCCACCCTCCCGGTGACTTGAAAGCGAGCAAGCATGGGCTCTGCCCAAACCCGCAAAGGGTCCGAGGACCCTTTGATCCCCTTACTTAAGTGAAGCCATCCAAGGGGCTTCCCTTGGCGGAGTTTGAGGCAGAGCCTCAACCTTCCCTGGCCATGCCGCCCGCCCGCCCCACCTTCCGCCTATGCACGACGCGACCCTTCTCCCCCGCCCGCCGATCCCGACCCGCCAGCGCACCCAGCCCGAGGCCTTCCTCGTCCTGCGCCGCAACCTGCTGGAGCTGTGGGGCGAGGCCGCCTACGAGGACGAG
>JBPBQS010000112.1:0-9450 GCA_050920955.1 Janthinobacterium lividum
CGCCGGCATCGGCGGCCTGGCGGCGGCGGTGCGGCTGGCGGCGGCGGGTTACGAGGTCACGGTGCTGGAGGCGCAGGGCGCGCCGGGCGGCAAGATGCGCGAGGTGCGTGCCGGCGGCGGGGACCGCACGATCGACTGCGGGCCGACGGTTCTGACCATGGACTGGGTGTTCGAGGCGCTGTTCGCGGCGGGAGGCGCGCGGCTGCGCGAGCGGGTCGGGCTGGAGCCGGCGTCGTTGCTGGCGCGCCATGCGTGGCCGGACGGGGCGCGGCTCGACCTGCACGCGGACCGGGCGCGCTCGGCGGACGAGATCGGGCGGATGGCGGGGGCCGCGGAGGCGCGCGGGTTCGTGGAGTTCAGCGAGCGCGCGGCGGCGATCTGGCGCACGCTGCGGCCGAGCTTCGTGTGCGCCACGCGGCCCAGCGTCGCGGAACTGGTCAGGCGGGCGGGGGTGCGCGACCTGATGGGGATCAGCCCGTTCACCACGCTGGCGCGCGCGCTGCGGCAGCATTTCCGCGATCCGAGGCTGCAGCAGATGTTCGGGCGCTATGCGACCTATTGCGGCTCCTCGCCGTTCCAGGCGCCGGCGACGCTGATGCTGGTGGCGCACGTGGAGAGCGAGGGAGTGTGGCTGGTGCGCGGCGGGATGCAGCGGCTCGCCGAGGCGCTGGCGGCGCTGGCGGGGGAGCTGGGCGTGACGCTGCGCTGCGGGGCGGGGGTGCGCGAGGTCGTGGTGCGCGACGGGCGGGCGCGGGGCGTGGTGCTGGCGGACGGCGAGGTCGTGGAGGCGGACGCGGTAGTGTGCAACGCCGACACCAATGCGCTGGCGAGCGGGCGGTTCGGGGCGCTCGGGGGCGTGGTGGCGCCGACGACGCCGTCGCAGCGGTCGCTGTCGGCGCTGACGTGGGCGCTGGAGGCGCGGGCGTCGGGGTTCCCGCTGCTGCGGCACACGGTGTTCTTCTCGGCCGACGAGCGCGCGGAGTTCGAGTCGCTGCGGCACGGGCTGCCCGGCGCGCCCACCGTCTACGTCTGCGCCCAGGATCGCGGGGACGAGGCGCTTGTCGGGGAGGGCCCGGAGCGCCTGCTGTGCCTGGTCAACGCACCCGCGCGCGGCGATTCCGCACCACCCATGGAGAAGGAGATCGCCCGATGCCGGGAGACGACGTTCAGCCACCTGCGGCGCTGCGGCCTGGAACTGGAGCCTTCGACGATCCCGGGCGTGGCGGAGGGGACGGAGACGGGGCCGGCGCAGTTCGAGCGGCTATTCCCGGCGACGGGGGGCGCGCTGTACGGGCCGAGCTCGCACGGGTGGGCGGCGTCGTTCCGCAGGCCGGGGGCGCGGTCGCGGGTGGCGGGGCTCTACCTGGCGGGAGGGAGCACGCATCCGGGGCCGGGAGTGCCGATGGCGGCGCTGTCGGGACAGCTGGCGGCGTCGGCGGTGATGGAGGACCTCGCTTCGACGGCGCGGTCGGGGCGAACGGGTATGTCTGGTGGTACGTCGACGCGCTGAGCGAGGACGGGCGGCACGGCATCACGCTGATCGCGTTCCTCGGCAGCGTGTTCTCGCCGTACTACGCCTGGGCGCGGCGGGGCGGGGCGCAGGCGGACCCGCTGCGGCATTGCACGCTCAACGTGGCGTTGTACGGGCGGCCGGGGGGGTGGGCGATGACGGAGCGTGGCGGGGCGCAGGTGCGGCGCGACGCCGCGCACCTGGAGATCGGGCCGAGCGCGCTGCGCTGGGATGGCGAGTCGCTGGTGTTCACGCTCGACGAGCGCACGGTGCCGTGGGGGCGGGCGATCCGCGGCGAGGTGCGGGTCAGGCCGGAGGCGCTGACGGGGTTCTCGGCGGAGATCGACGGCGAGGGGCTGCACCGCTGGCGGCCGATGGCGCCGCGAGCGCGGGTGGAGGTGGCGCTTGAGCGGCCGGGGCTTTCGTGGGCGGGCACGGGGTATCTGGACAGCAACGACGGGGATGCGCCGCTGGAGGCGGGGTTCCGGCGGTGGGACTGGTCGCGCACACCGCTGGCCGGGGGGGAGACGGCGATCCTCTACGACACGGAGCCGCGGGTCGGGGGGCCGCGCGGCCTAGCGTTGCGGATCGGGGCGGCCGGGGGGGTGGAGCGGTTCGAGGCGCCGGCGACGGTGGCGCTGCCGCGCTCGCGGTGGGGGCTGCCGCGGTTCACGCGGGCGGAGGGGGGAGAGGGGCACGTGGTGCGGGGGCTGGTGGACGCGCCGTTCTATGCGCGCTCGGTGCTGGACACGCGGCTGCTCGGGCAGCGGGGGGAGGCGTTGCACGAGAGCGTGGACCTGGACCGGTTCCGCGCGCCCTGGACGCAGGCGATGCTGCCGTTCCGGATGCCGCGGCGGGGGTAGGCAGCGAAGGCCAGAGGCTCTGCCTCCGGACTCCGCTCAAGGCTCGCCTTGGGAATCCACTTGTTTAACAAGACGGTTTCCAAAGGCCTCGGGCCTTTGGCGGGTCCGGGCAGAGCCCGGCCTTGCTTGCCTTCCCCACCGCATGCGCAGGTCCGCGAGGTGGGCTGCGAGCGAGCCCAGCAGGCACAGCGCCAGGACCGGCCACGCCGCACCCCGCAGGCCGAAGCGCAGGGCGAGCAGCAGGCAGGCGCCGGCGGCGAGGTTGGGCAGCAGCGCGGCGGGTCGC
This sequence comes from Janthinobacterium lividum, assembly GCA_050920955.1. Classification (GTDB taxonomy): domain Bacteria; phylum Pseudomonadota; class Alphaproteobacteria; order Acetobacterales; family Acetobacteraceae; genus CAXSEF01. Next base: position 2,660 of record JBPBQS010000112.1, read on the forward strand.
GGGCCGTGGCCGGTGGCGCGGTGCAGCGCGACCAGGGCGGCGGCCTCGGCCAGCACGAGGAGGAGGATCAGGTCGACGACGCGGCCGCTGGCGAACAGGGCGCTCACGCGGCGGGGGCCGGGAGGTGCGCGTCGGCCATCTCGTCGAGGAGGGCGGCGATGCGGCCGGGGTCCTCCTCGTGGGCGAGGTGGCCGAGGCCGGGCAGCAGCACGAGACACGCGCCGGGCAGCAGGGACGCGACCTGGCGGGCGGCGTTGGGGGGGATCATGCCGTCGCGCTCGCCGGCGACCAGGGTCAGGGGCACGCGGAGGCGGGCGATGTCGAAGGCGTTGAGGTCCCAGCGCGCCATCATGCGCAGGGCGGCGGCGACGTGGCGCGGCTCGGCGAACAGGCGGGCGTAGAGGCGGGCGTCGCGCGGGTCGAGGCGCGAGCCGGTGCCGGCCAGCATGCGGTCGACGAGCGGCTGCGTGGCCTGGCGCGACACGATCCAGGGCAGCACGGGCAGCGAGGCGAGCAGGCGGGCGGCGGCGGGGAACAGCACGGACTCGCGGGCGGGCAAGGGCAGAAGCGCGCCGTTAAGGCTCATGATCGCGGCGGGGGCAATAAGGCTGTCGATCGTCATCTGCGCGGCGACAGCGGCGCCGGCGGAGTGGCCGGCGACCAGGACGGGCCGCAGGTGCAGCGCGGCGAGCAGGGCGGCGACGGAGCGGGCCATGCCCGGGAGCGACATGCCCTCGGCCGGGGGCGCCGACGTGAAGCCGTGGCCGGGCAGGTCGGGCGCCACCACGGTGAAGCGGCGCGCCAGCAGCGGGGCGAGCGCGCGCCAGGAGTGGGTCGCGGCGCCGGTGCCGTGCAGCAGCAGGAGCACCGGGCCTTCGCCCAGGACCTGCACGTGCCAGCGCAGGCCGCCGGCGTCGACGAAGCGGCTGTGGGCGCGGTTCGGCCAGTCGCGGCCGGCGACGTCCCAGCGGGGGGCGGCGGTCAACGGGGCACGAAGCAAGCATGGGCTCTGCCCAAACCCGCCAGGGGCGAGCCGCCCCTGGACCGGCTTCTCTTAAGGGAAGCGTTCCAAGGGCGCAGCCTTTGGCGGAGTCCAGAGGCAGGGCCTCTGGCCTTGCTTGCTCCTGTCACGCGGCCTGGCGGATGGCGCGGGAGAGGGCGGCGGCGTCGGCGCGGGGCAGGAACAGCGAGCGCGCGCCCATGGCGTCGGCGAGGGCGGCGGCCTGCGGCTGTGGGCGGGGCGAGATGTCGATCAGCAGCGACGGGAACGCGGCGGCGCGCAGGCGGCGGGCGCTGTCGAGGGCGTCGGCGGTGGCGCGGGCGCGGTCGGGGGTGCCGTCGCGGCCGATGTTGGCGCGGCCGTCAGTCAGGACGACCAGCAGCGGCGTGGCGCCGCGACGGCGCAGCGAGGCGGCCAGCGCGAGGGCGGCGTCGAGGCCGGCGGCGATCGGGGTCGGGCCGCCGCCGGGAAGGGCCGCGAGACAGCGGCGGGCGCGGGCGAGGGCGCCGGTGGGGGGAAGGAGGAGCTCGGCCGTGGTGCCGCGGAAGGCGAGGAGGGCGACCTGGTCGCGGCGGACGTAGCACTCGGCGAGGAGCAGCTCGACGGCGCCCTTGGCCTCGGCGAGGCGATTCAGGGCGGCGGAGCCGGACGCGTCCACGACGAACACCGTGGTGGCGCGCGGGGTGGACTGGCGGCGCTGCACGCGCAGGTCGGCGGCGCGGATCTGCAGGCGGTGGGCGCGGCCGGGGGGCGCGTCGCGGCGGCGCAGCGCCTGCAGGGGGGCGGCGGCGCGCAGGGTGGCGACGAGGTCGAGGCGCGCGCCGCCGTCGGGGCGGCCGGGGCGGCTGCCGTGCGGCCGGCCGTGCAGGCTGTCGCGGGGGCGCCCGGCGGCGCGGCCGCTCGCAGCGGAGTGGGGCGCGGCGCCGGCGGTGGCGAGGCGGGCGAGCAGACTGGGCGGCAGGGACGCGAGGGTGGCGGCGAGCACGGTGGCGGGAGTATCGTGGGGGGGATCCGCTTCCGTCGTCGGAGGGACGTCGGGGGGCGAGCCATCCGCGGGGGGCGTGTCCCCTGCCCTTCCCTCGTCTTCAGCGGAGCCGGGCGCGTCGGCGGCGGCGTCCTGCGCGGCGGGCTCGGGGGGGGCGGGGTCGGGCGCGTCGTCGGTGTCGGCGGCCGGGGGCGCCGGCAGCCGGGTGGCGCGCGGGGCGAGGACCAGGCGGGCGGCGAGGATCACGTCGTCCTCGTTTGGCTCGGCGTGGCCGGCAAGGGCCGCGGCAGAGCGGGCGGCGCGCAGGGCCAGCAGGGTCGCGCGGTCGGAACCGATGCCAAGGGCCGCCGCAGTCTCGCACAGCGCCTCCGCAAGGGCGGGCGCGATCGGGCGCGGTGTGGCGGGTGCGAGGGGGCGCGAGGGAGCGGTGTCCGGGACGGGCACCTCGCGCGGCAGGGCGTCGAGGTCGAGGCGGAAGGAGACGAGGTCGGCCAGCACGGCAGGGAGCGCGGCGTTGTCCTCGTCCCCCTCGTCGAGCAGGACAAGGCCGATCCTGGCGGGGCAGCGCTGGGAGAAGCCGTCGCGCTCCACCGCGACCTCGCCGGAGTCCAGGGCGGCGGCGAGCAGGGCGGCGGTGCTGGCGCCGAGACGCTCCGCGCCGGCGAGCAGCACGACGCCGCCGTCGGCCTCGGCGAGCAGGCCGCGCCCCGCCACAGAGCGGCCGGCGGCGAGTGTGGCGGCGAGGTCGAGTCCGCCGAGCAGCCGGGCGTCGCCGATCGCGGCGGGGCAGCGTCGCCACGGCGCGGCAGGCGGCAGGGCGTCGCGCAGCAGGGACAGGATGCGGTCGCGCGCGGGGCCGGGGCGGCCGCGCAGGTGCACGACGCTGCCGAACGGGGCATGGGCGAACAGCCGGGTGATGGTCCGCGCGTCCTGCCACGCGTCGGCAGCGGTCATGGGGGGCCGAACAGCTCTGCCACGGCGCGCTCGACGCGGGGCGTGGCGCCGGCCTCGTCGAGCGGGGCGCGGCGCAGGCGGTGGCGCAGCGCCGGTCCTGCGATGCGGCGCAGGTGGGAGGCGGCGACCTCGGGGTCGCCCTCGAACGCGGCCAGGGCGCGGGCGGCGCGCAGCAGGGTCAGCTCGCCGCGCAGGCCGTCCGTGCCGAGCGACAGGCACAGGCGCGCGGCCAGCTCGAGTGCGGTGTCCGGGGTGCGCGTCGCGGCGAGGCGGGCACGGCCGGCGGCGATGCGCGCGCCGAGCGCCTGCTCCGCCGCGGACCAGGCGTCGAGGAAGGCGGCGGGGTCGGTGTCGTAGCGGTCGCGTCGGCGCAGGACCTCGACGCGCTCGCCGAGCACGGTGGGGGTCGCGACCTCCACGGCGAGGCCGAAGCGGTCGAGCAGCTGCGGGCGCAGGTCGCCCTCCTCGGGGTTGCCGCTGCCGACGAGCACGAATCGCGCGGGGTGGCGCACGCTCAGGCTCTCGCGCTCCACGACGTTCTCGCCCGAGGCGGCGACGTCGAGCAGCAGGTCGACCAGGTGGTCCTCGAGCAGGTTCACCTCGTCGATGTAGAGGAAGCCGCGGTTGGCGCGCGCCAGCAGGCCGGGCTCGAAGCGCTTCTCGCCCGTGGACAGGGCGCGCTCCAGGTCCAGCGCGCCCACGATGCGGTCCTCGGTGGCGCCGAGCGGCAGGTCCACGGTGGGGACGGGCGCCTCCACGGAGCGCGGGCGGCGGGCGAGGCCGGCGGCGGCGCAGTGCGGGCAGCCGGAGCGGTCGGCGGCGGGGTCGCAGCGGTAGGGGCAGCCGGCGACGACACGCATCGGCGGCAGCAGGGCCGCGAGCGCACGCACGGCGGTGGACTTGCCGGTGCCGCGGTCGCCCAGCACGAGCACGCCGCCGATCGCGGGATCCACGGCGGCGAGCAGCAGGGCCTGCGTCATCTCCGCCTGGCCGACGATGGCGCTGAAAGGGAAGGCGCGGCGGACGCGGGGCGGGGCGATCGTGGCGGGGGCGAGGCCGTCGGGGCTCATGGGGGGGCGCCGGGAAGGAAGGCCAGGGCGCTGTCCTGGACCCGCCGGGGGCAGCGCCCCCGGACCCGCATCCGTCGGGTCACGCGGCGCGTCGCAGGTTGCGCTCGAACCAGATCTGGCCGAGCGAGTCCGCAAGCGCTGCGATGTCCGCGTCGCTGTGCTGCGGCGAGGGGGTGATGCGCAGGCGTTCGGTGCCGCGGGGCACGGTGGGGTAGTTGATCGGCTGGACGTAGATGGCGTGGCGGGCGAGCAGGATGTCGGTGATGGCGCGGCACTGCACCGGGTCGCCGACGATCACCGGGACGATGTGGCTCGGGTTCTCCAGGTGCGGCACGCCGTGGGCGTCGAGCGCGGCGCGCACGCGGGCGACGCGGTCGGCGTGGCGGGCGCGGATCGCGTCGTCGTCGGCCAGCACGCGCACGGCGGCCAGGGCACCGGCGGCGATGGCGGGCGGAAGTGCCGTGGTGAAGATGAAGCCCGAGGCGAAGGAGCGCACGTAGTCGCATAGCGCGGCGGAGGCGGCGATGTAGCCGCCGATCACGCCGAACCCTTTTGCGAGTGTGCCCTCGATGATGTCGAGGCGGTGGGCCACGCCGTCGCGTGCTGCGATGCCGGCGCCGGCGGGGCCGTAGAGGCCGACAGCATGGACCTCGTCGAGGTAGGTGAGCGCGTTGTGGCGCTGTGCCGCGTCGCAGATCGCAGCGATGGGCGCGATGTCGCCGTCCATCGAGTAGACGGACTCGAAGGCGACGATCTTCGGTGTCTCCGGCGGCAAGGAGGCGAGGCGACGCTCCAGGTCGGCGACGTCGTTGTGGGCGAACACCTCGCAGCGGGCGCGGCTGTGGCGGATACCCTCGATCATGGAGGCGTGGTTGTTGGCGTCGGACAGCACGACGCAGCCGGGCAGGCGCGCGGCCAGCGTGCCGAGCGTGGCCCAGTTCGACATGTAGCCGGAGTTGAACAGCAGGGCGGACTGCTTGCCGTGCAGGACGGCGAGCGCGTGCTCCAGGGCGACGTGGCAGTTCTGGGTGCCGGAGATGTTGCGCGTGCCGCCGGCGCCGGCGCCATGGTGGTCGAGCGCCTCGTGCATGGCGGCGAGCACGGCGGGGTGCTGGCCCATGCCGAGGTAGTCGTTGGAGCACCACACCGTGACCTCGCGGGCGGAGTCGCCCTCGTGCAGCGTGGCGCGGGGGAGGTGGCTGGCGCGGCGCTCCAGCTCGGCGAAGCGGCGGTAGTTGCCCTGGCGCTTCAGGCCGTCGAGGCCGGCCTGGAAGAACTGCTCGTAGTGCATCTGTGTCCGGTCCTCTCGGGGTCAGGCGGCTTCGACGACGCGGCTGGCACGGCTGGGCACGGCGCCGTCCGGCTCCGGCGCGTCGGGATGCGGCGCGTCGGGGGCGGCGCAGGCGAGGAAGGCGGCATGCAGGGCGGGCTCGTCGAGGTCGCGGCCGATGGCGACGACGCGGGCGACCTCGCCGGCCGGGGCGGCAAAGGCGGCGAGCGAGGGGTGGCCGCCGGCGACGTCGAAGCGCAGCCAGCCGCTGCCGGGCGCCGTGCCGGACGGGACGAGGCCCTTCATGCGCTCGATGCCGCCGAACGCGCCGGCGATGGCGCGCTCCAGGAGGGCAAGCAGGCGGTCGGGGTCGCAGGCGCCCTCGATCTCCTGGCTCCAGGACGCGAAGCCGAGGCCGTCGGCGGCGTGGTCGTGGTGGGCGTGTGCGGCGTGGTCGTGGTCGTGCGCCGCGTGGTCGTGGGCATGCTCGGCGTGGGCGGCATGGTCGTGCGGGGCGTGGTCGTGGTGCGCATGGTCGTGCCCGGCCGCGGCGTGGTCGATCGGCTGCGGCGCGAGGTCGAGGCCGGGGCCGGCGATGCCGAAGGTGGCGGGGAGGATGCGCGCGCCGGGGTTGAGGGTGCGCAGCGTGGTCTCGACCAGGCGGAGCGTCGCGGGCGTGGCGAGGTCGGTCTTGTTGACCACCAGCACCGAGGCCAGGCGGGCCTGGGCGTCGAGGTGGGCGGGCATGCGGGTGTAGTCGCGCAGGAAGGCGCCGGCGTCGAGCACCGTGGTCACGCCGAGCGAGCGCACCAGGGGCTTGAGCCTGGGCTGGTTGAGGACGCCGATCAGGGCGGCGAGGTCGGCGACGCCGGAGGGCTCGATCAGCACGCGCTCCGGCGCCCACTGCGCGACCACGGTGGAGAGCTGGGCGGCGAGGTCGTTGCGCAGCGAGCAGCAGATGCAGCCGTTGGGCAGCTCGACCACGTCGGCGCCGCGCTCGCGCAGCAGCGAGCCGTCCACGCCCACGGCCGCGAAGTCGTTGACCAGCACGACGGTCTTCGGGCCGGCGGTGGCGAGGCGGGCGCGCAGGAAGGTGGTCTTGCCGGCGCCGAGGAAGCCGGAGACGACCTCCACGTCGAACGGGGCCACCGGCTTCGTCTTGCGCGAGGAGAGGCTCCAGCCCCACAGCGCGGCGGCGGGCAGCGGGAGCACGAGCAGCCAGTGCTCCAGCACCGCGAGCGCCATCAGCACGGACAGGAAGCAGAAGCCGGCGGCGTCGAAGCGGGTGACGCCCGGGGTGATCGCGGCGTCGACCAGGCGCACCAGGATCACGGTGGAGACGGTGATCGAGACGGGGAACAGCAGGTTCATCGGCTTCTTCGTAAGGAAGGAGCGGAGGAACTGCAGGTGCTCGGGGAGGAACTCCTCGTTGAGGTTGCGCACGCCGAGGAAGACGTTGAGCTTGGCGCTCTGGTGCATCCACCACAGCACCATGAAGGTCCACATGCCGAC
>JBPBQS010000144.1:0-9435 GCA_050920955.1 Janthinobacterium lividum
CGAGCCGCATGCCGATCCACCGTTCCGCGCCGACCTTCGAGGAGCAGGCGACCAGCTCCGAGATCCTGGTCACCGGGATCAAGGTGGTCGATCTGCTGGCGCCGTACCTGAAGGGCGGCAAGGTCGGGCTGTTCGGCGGCGCGGGCGTGGGCAAGACGGTGCTGATCCAGGAGCTGATCAACAACGTGGCGCTGGGCGCCGGCGGCGTGTCGGTGTTCGCCGGCGTCGGCGAGCGGACGCGCGAGGGCAACGACCTCTACCACGAGATGATGGACGCCGGCGTGATCAAGCTCGGCGAGGGCAACACCGACGGCTCCAAGGTGGCGCTGGTCTACGGGCAGATGAACGAGCCGCCGGGCGCGCGCGCCCGCGTCGCGTTGTCGGGGCTGACGCTGGCCGAGTACTTCCGCGACGAGGAAGGCCAGGACGTGCTGTTCTTCGTCGACAACATCTTCCGCTTCACGCAGGCGGGCGCCGAGGTTTCGGCGCTGCTCGGGCGCATCCCGTCGGCGGTGGGCTACCAGCCGACGCTGGCCACCGACATGGGCGCGCTGCAGGAGCGGATCACGTCGACGAAGAAGGGCTCGATCACCTCGGTGCAGGCGATCTACGTGCCGGCCGACGACCTGACCGACCCGGCGCCCGCGACCTCGTTCGCGCATCTCGACGCGACCACCGTGCTGAACCGGCAGATCGCGGAGCTGGGCATCTACCCGGCGGTGGATCCGCTGGACTCGACGTCGCGCTCGCTCGACCCGCGGATCGTCGGCGAGGCGCACTACCAGGTGGCGCGCGACGTGCAGCGCATCCTGCAGACCTACAAGAGCCTGCAGGACATCATCGCCATTCTCGGCATGGACGAGCTGTCCGAGGAGGACAAGCAGACCGTGGCGCGCGCGCGCCGCATCCAGCGCTTCCTCAGCCAGCCGTTCCACGTGGCCGAGGTGTTCACGGGCAGCCCGGGCGTGTTCGTCAAGGTCGAGGACACCATCCGCTCGTTCCGCGAGATCTGCGACGGCAAGCACGACGCGCTGCCCGAGGCCGCGTTCTACATGGTCGGCACCATCGACGACGTGGTGAAGAAGGCAGAGAGCATGAAGGAGAAGGCGTGACCCAGGCCGCGGGGCGGGGGGCACGCTGATGCCGATCGATCTCGAGATCGTCAGCCCGGACCGGGTGCTGCTCAAGCGTCCCGTCGACATGGTCGTCATGCCCGCCTGGGACGGCGAGCTGGCCGCCATGCCGCAGCACGCGCCGATGATGGTGGCGCTGCGCGGGGGCGTGATCACCCTGCACGAGGGCGGGCAGGCGACGGACCGCTTCTTCGTGGCCGGCGGGTTCGCCGAGATCACGCCGGAGCGCTGCACGATCCTCGCGGACGAGGCGGTGCCCGTGGGCGACATTGACCGTGCGGTTGCGCAGCAGCGGGTCGTGGATGCGCAGGCGGCGTACCAGGCCGCCGGCCTCGACAACGATGCGCGCGAGCTGGCGATGGACCGGCTGCAGGCGGCGCAGGTGATGGCGGGCGTGGCCGGAAGCTGAAGGAAGCAAGGCCGGGCTCTGCCCGGACCCGCCAGGGCGAGCCGCCCTGGACTGGCGTTACTTAGGGGATGCGTTCCAGGGGCGCAGCCCTTGGCGGAGGCCGGAGGCAGGGCCTCCGGCCTTGTCTTTTCGTTGGCGCGCCTCACAGTTCCGAGCCACCGACTGTCCCGGTTCCCGAGGAAGTTGCGCCCATGAAGCACTGGCAGATCGACGACGTGGCGTGGGACAGGTTCGACCCGTCCAAGGTCGATCCCGCGATCGTGCCGCTCGTGAAGGCGGCGGCGATGGTCGAGCGCAACGGGATCGACTACGCGATCTACCTCAAGAACGTGTTCTCGCAGGACCCGGACTTCCGGATGGCCACGGACAACTGGGCGGTCGAGGAGGTCCAGCACGGCGACGCGCTCGGCAAGTGGTCGATGCTGGCGGACCCGTCCTGGGACTACGAGGGTTCGTTCGCGCGCTACAAGGCGGGCTACCAGGTGCCGCTCGACGTCGACTTCTCGGTGCGCGGGTCGCTGACCGGCGAGCTGATCGCGCGGTGCATGGTGGAGACGGGGACGTCGTCGTACTACACGGCGCTGGCGGATGCGACGGACGAGCCGGTGCTGGAGCAGGTGTGCCGGCTGATCGCGGCGGACGAGTACCGGCACTTCAAGCTGTTCTACGACCACATGAAGCGTTACCTTGGCCGCGAGAAGCTCGGCATGGCCAAGCGGCTGCGCATCGCGGCGGGGCGGATCACCGAGTCCGAGGACGACGAGCTGGCGTTCGCGTTCCACTGCGGCAATGACCCGGTCGGCGTGCCGTACGACCACGCGCGGTGCATCGCGGCGTACATGGGGCGGGCGATGAGCTTCTACCGCTACAGGCACATCGAGCGGAGCATGGGCATGGTGCTCAAGTCGGTGGGGCTGCCGCCGCGCGGGCGGCTGTCCGGGGTGTCGACGAAGCTCGCGTGGAGCCTGCTGCAGCGGCGGCAGAGGAAGTTCACGCGCGAGAACGGGACGCGCGAGGCGGCCTAGGCAAGCAAGGCCAGAGGCTCTGCCTCTGGACTCCGCCAAGGGAAGCCCCTTGGATGGCTTTACTTAAGTAGATGGGATCAAAGGGTCCTCGGACCCTTTGCGGGTTTGGGCAGAGCCCATGCTTGCTTGCCGGCCGGGGGGACTGCCCGTGCCGCTTCACCTTGCCCGGCGTGGGGCACGGATTCATTCCTGGATGACGGTTGCGGGTGTAGGCTGCGCCGGCGGACTTGAATCATGTGCAGAGGTGCCGGCATGCCTGACCAGATCGCGGAGGCTTCCCCCACGACGGCCCTGGATTTGCGCGAGGCGCTGGGGGGCGAGGTGGCCGCGGCGCCGGGCGTGCACCGCATCGTCGTGGTGGGCGGGGGCGCGGCCGGGCTCGGCCTGGTGACGAAGCTCGGGGACACGCTGGCCAAGCACGGGCGGGCAGAGGTGACGCTGATCGAGCGGGCGCGCACGCACCTGTGGAAGCCGCTGCTGCACTCGGTGGCGGCGGGGAGCATGGACCGCTCGGAGCACGAGCTGAACTACCTGGCGCAGGCGCACTGGCACCACTTCGTCTACCGCCTCGGCGAGATGGTGAAGCTGGACCGCGACAAGCGCGAGGTGCACCTGGCGGCGAACCACGACGAGGACGGGCGCCAGATCACGGCGGAGCGTCGCTTCGGCTACGACACGCTGATCATGGCAGTGGGGAGCGTGACCAACGACTTCGGCACGCCTGGCGCCGCGGAGCATGCGGTGCCGCTGGAGACGCCGGACCAGGCGGCGCGGTTCAACCGGCGGCTGGTGAACGCGTGCTTCCGGGCGAACTCGCAGCCCGAGGGGGCGCGGCCGGGGCAGCTTCACGTGGCGATCATCGGGGCGGGGGCGACGGGGACGGAGCTGGCGGCGGAGCTGCACCGCACGGTGCGCCAGGTGGTGGGGTTCGGCTTCACGCAGATCCGGCCGGAGACGGACATCAGGATCGTGCTGATCGAGGCGGCCGAGCGGATCCTGCCGGCGCTGCCGGAGCGGATCAGCGCGACCACGCTCAAGCTGCTGAACGACATGGGCGTGGAGGTGCGCGCGGCGTCGCGGGTCAGCGAGGTGACGGCCGAGGGGGTGAGGCTCTCGGACGGCAGCTTCATCGAGAGCGAGCTGGTGGTGTGGGCGGCGGGCGTGAAGGCGCCGGAGTTCCTGCGCGACCTGGACGGGCTGGAGTCGAACCGGATCAACCAGCTCGTGGTGCACGACACGCTGCAGACCACGCGCGACGAGAACGTGTTCGCGATCGGCGACTGCGCGGCGGTGCCGATGCCGGGCGGGGGCACCGTGCCGCCGCGGGCGCAGGCGGCGCACCAGGAGGCGACGCACATGGTGCGCCAGATCCGGCTGCGCACGAGCGGCAAGCCGCTGCAGCCGTACCGCTACCGCGACTTCGGGTCGCTGGTGTCGCTGGGGCACTACTCGACGGTGGGCAACCTGATGGGGTTCCTGCGCGGCAAGAACCTGTTCATCGAGGGGTGGTTCGCGCGGATGATGTACCGCTCGCTCTACAAGATGCACCAGCAGTCGCTGCACGGGACCATGCACGTGGCGGCCGACACGGTGGGGCGGGTGTTCGGGCGGCGGGGGACGCCGGTGGTCAAGCTGCACTAGCTGCGGGCGGGGCGGCGGGGAGGGTGGTGACTCCATAAGGTCACCACACGGGAACGTGCTGGCGGACGATGATCGGTGCACCGTTACGGTGATGCATCGAGATTTACAGCGATCCGGTTCCGGCGACGCTCATTCCCGCGCGGCCGGCAGGCGCACCTGCACGCGGCAGCCGGCGCCCGGCGCGAAGCCGACCGAACCGCCGTGGCTGCGCGCCACCTCGGACACGATCGCCAGGCCCAGGCCGCTGCCGGGGGAGCCGGAGCGGCCCTTGCGGAAGCGCTCGAACATGCCGGGGGCGAGGTCGGCGGCCACGCCCTCGCCCTCGTCGGACACCTCGAGCAGTGCCTCGGGGCCCGCGCCCTGGCGGAGCGGTAAGGCGAGGCAGGCGGAGAGCCTGATCCGGCCGGCGCCGTGGGCGAGCGCGTTGTCCAGCAGGTTGCGCACCATGTCGCGCAGGTCCTCGGCGCGGCCCGGCACGGCGAGCCGGGGCGGCAGGTCGACGACGAGGTCGCGGCCCGCCGCGTCGATCAGCAGGCTGACGGTGGCCGCCGCCTCGCGCGCGGCGCGCGACAGGTTGACCGTGGGCTCGCCGGCAAGCCCCGCGACCGGCGGCGCCTGCTCCTTGCGCGCCAGGTCGAACAGCTGGCCGACCACGCGCTTGAGCTGGGCGAGCTCGCCCTCGACGCCGACGTCGAACCGCCCCTGCGCCCGCGCGCGCTGCAGCCGCAGGTCCAGCACGGCAAGCGGGGTGCGCAGCTCGTGGGCGGCGTCGGCGGTGAAGCGCTGCTCCAGGGCGTAGGCGGCGGCGAGGCGGTCCAGCGCGCCGTTGAAGGCCAGGATCAGCGGGCGGATCTCGCCGGGCATGCCGTCGGGCGAGATGCGCGCCTGGTGTCCCGGGCCGACGGCGGCGGCCTCCTGCGAGGCGCGGCGCAGGGGGGCGAGGCTCCAGCCGCTGACCAGCCAGATCAGCAGCAGCATCATCACGCTGAAGGCCACCAGCACCGTGATGTCCTGGTAGGGCTCGCGCAGCAGCAGGCCGAGGCCGCCGAGCCGCCGGCCGGACAGGGCGCGCGGCAGCAGCGCCGCGAGGTTGACCTCGTCCAGCGAGGAGGCGGCCGCGGTGCCGAGCACGAGCACGCCGAGCATCGAGAGCATGAGCCGGCCGCGCAGGCTGTCCGGGCGCGCCAGGCGGGCGAGCCGGCGCGCGGACAGGCGGGCGCGGCGCCAGGGGGTCACCGGGGGGGCTCGGCCAGGCGGCAGCCGATGCCGCGGGCGCTTTCCAGCGCCGGGGTCGCGCCGGCGGCGGCCAGCTTGCGTCGCAGGCGCGAGATCACCGCCTCCAGCGCGTTGGCGCTGCCGCGCTCGCCGAGGCCATACACCCGCTCCTCCAGCGCGTCCCTGACGACGATGCCGGGGGCTGCGCGGATCAGGGTTTCCAGGAGCGCGGTTTCCAGGCGCGACAGGTCGAGCCGGAGCGTGGCGCCGTCGGGCGCGGACACGCTCGCCTCGCGGGCTGCGGGGTCGAACGACAGGTTGCCGAGGCGGTGCGTGGCCGGCAGGCGCGAGCCGGGGCGGCGCAGGACGGCGCGCAGCCTGGCGTCGAGCTCGGCCAGGGCGAAGGGCTTGACGATGTAGTCGTCCGCGCCCGCGTCGAGGCCGCGCACCCGGTCCTGCACGCCGTCGCGTGCCGTCAGGATGAGCGCCGGCAGCGGGGAGGCGGCGCCGCTGCCGCCGCGCAGCCGGCGCAGCAGGTCGATGCCGTCCATGTCGGGCAGGCCGAGGTCGAGGATCGCGGCCGCGTAGCGCGCCGCGCGCGCCGCCTCCAGCGCCTCGTGGCCGAGGCCGAAGCCGTCCACGGCGAAGCCGCGCTCGCCCAGGTGCGCGGCGATCATCGTGCGCATCGGGGCGTGGTCCTCGACAAGAAGCAGCCTCATGCCCGTCCTGTCCGCCCCGGTTGCGCGCGCACACAGCGCCCGTCCCCCGGCCGGATGCAACGGCGGCGGCGGCCGTCGCGCGAGGCTTCACGGAACTGACACGGTCGCGGTCAGCCAGGCGTCAGCGTCGGCGGCTAGGACTGCGTGGCCGGGCAGCCCGCCCGGGCAGGCGAGGCGGAGCGGCACCGACATGGCGGTGCCGCCCGAGGCGGCCTGGTCCGCGCGTGCGCGGAGGCCGGCAAGATGCATGGAGCACCGATGAGACATTCGTTCCGGAAATACCCTCTGGCGGGCCTGTTCGCGCTCGCGCTCGCCGTGCCCGTGTGGGCGGCGCCCGAGGCTCCGGACCCGTCGCCGCCGCAGGTGCCGGCCGGCCCCGCCGCGACGCGCACCGTGGGGCCGCAGCGCAACGGCTCGATCGTGGCGTCGGACAACCAGCTGCTGACGCCGGCGGGCACGGTGGTCCAGCTCGGCTCGCCGGTCGTGGCGAAGGCGGTGGCGGTCAACCCGAACCACAGGACCAGGACCGGCGCCGTGCTGATGATGGCCGCGGCCCAGCCGATCATCGTGTTCAGCACGACGACGGGCGAGGTGATCCAGCGCTATGTCCCGGTGACCAGCAACGGCACGACCTTCACCAACAACACCCACGGCTCGTTCACCGGCGTCACCTACTCGGCCGACGGCTCCAAGCTGCTGTTCAGCCAGGACAACAACTTCGTTGCGGTCGCCAATGTCGACGCCTTCACCGGCAAGCTGACGCCCGCGCCGAGCATCGCTCTGCCGTCGCCGCCTGCGAACCCGCTGCTGTACAACGCCACCTCGGCCAATGCCGGCGGCATCGCGGTGCTCGACAACACGATCGGGCTCGTCGCGCTGAACGCGAACAACACGGTCGGCGTGCTGAACCTGACCAACTCGACGCTGGTTTCGCAGATCCCGGTCGGCAACGCGCCGAACAGCATCGTCATCAAGGGCAACTTCGCCTACGTGACCAACGAGGGCGGCCGGCCGGCGCGCGCGGGCGACTTCACCAACCTGTCCGACGGCACGCCGATCGTCGTCGATCCGACGGATGCCTTCGCCACCACCGGCACCGTCTCGGTGATCAACATCCGCACCGGCGAGGTCGCGAAGACCATCGCCGTCGGCCTGCATCCCGCGGGCATGGCCGTGTCGGGCTCCATGCTCTACGTCGCGAACTCGTACAGCGACACGATCTCGGTGATCGACACCGGGCTGAACAAGGTCGTGCGCACGATCAGCGTCGGCGTGCCGATCCGGGGCGGGGCGTTCGGCGCCGGCGCCAGCGGCATCGCCGTCGCGGGCTCGACCGCCTACGTCACGCTGGGCCAGTCCAACGCCGTGGCCGTGGTCGACCTCACCAGCGACTCGGGCAACCCGGTGCTGGGCTACATCCCGACGCTGTACTTCCCGACGACGATCGCCTACGACGGCGCCACCAAGTCGCTCGTGGTCGCCAACGACAAGGGCCTGGGCGCGCAGGGCTCGATCGGCACCGCGCAGGGGGTCCAGGGCTTCAACAGCCACCAGGAGACCGGCACGGTCAGCCTGATCCCGATCCCCACCGCGTCCCAGCTCGCGGGCTACACGAAGCAGGTGATCGCCAACAACCACTGGAACTCGGCCAACGTCTATGCCGGGCCGCAGTACGCGAACCCGTCGGCGAGGCCGGTGGCGATCCCGCAGCACATCGGCGAGCCCTCGCTGATCAGGCACGTGTTCCTGATCATCAAGGAGAACCGCACCTACGACCAGATTCTCGGCGACCTGCCGCAGGGCAACGGCGACGCGAACCTGGCTGTGTTCGGCGCGAACGTGCCCAACCAGAAGGCGATCGTCAGGCGCTTCCCGCTGCTCGACAACATGTACGCGCCGAGCCGCCAGTCCGCGGACGGGCATCCCTGGATCGTCGAGTCCGGGTCGTTCTATTCCAACGACATCCTCTCGCCCGACTGGATCCGCAGCTATCCCGGCGGCAACAGCAACGACGCGCTGACCTACACGCAGCAGGGCTTCCTGTGGTCGGGCGCGGAGCGGAAGGGCCTCAACGTCAAGATGTACGGCGAGTGGAGCGGCGGCTACGTCGTGGCGCCGAAGCCGGATGGCAGCCAGTACAGCTGGGCGGACTTCTACAACACGTCGCTGTTCAAGGAGACCGGCGGGCAGCAGGGCAGCATGGTCGTGCCGGACAACTCGGACACCGAGTCGGCGACGATCCCGTCGGTCATGGCGATCCTCGATCCGCACTACCCCTCGTTCAACCTCGGCATCCCCGACCAGTACCGGGCCGACTACTACATCCCGCTGCTGAAGGCGCAGGACGCGGCCGATGCGGTGCCGAACCTGACGATCATCTGGCTGCCGGACGACCACACCAACGGCACCTCGACCGGCTATCCGCTGCCGGCCAACTACCAGGCGGACAACGACCTGGCGCTCGGCCGCATGGTGGAAGCGATCAGCACCAGCAAGGCCTGGTCGAGCAGCGCGATCTTCGTCGAGGAGGACGACAGCCAGGACGGCGTGGACCACGTCGACGGGCACCGCCAGCCGGTCTACCTGATCAGCCCGTACTCCGTGGCGCCGCAGTCGCCGAGCGTGGGCAAGGTCATCCACACCACCTACACCCAGGAGAACATCAACCGCACGATCGAGAACATCCTCGGCCTGGCGCCGCTGACGCAGTTCGACCTGACCGCGTCGCCGATGTTCGACTGCTTCCAGGACACGCCGAACCTCGCGCCGTTCGCCCACGTGCCCGCCAACACGCCGCTCAACATCGGGCCGGGCGGCGTGCCGGTCGCGGGTACCGGGCCTGCGAACTACGCGGTGCGGATGACGCCGATCCAGCGGGCCTGGAACGTGGCGTCCAACGCCATGACCAAGGGCAAGCAGGGGCAGGCCGATTCGGTGGACGAGACCTTCCTCAACCACGTGGTCTGGTACTCGGCCACGCACTGGAAGCGTCCGTATCCGGGCGAGGCGCGCATCGAGTGGCCGGCGGCGTTCGTCAAGGCGGCGGCGCACAAGACTCCCGACAAGGACGACTGAGCGCCCGGGCTCCGTCCGTCCGGCCCGCTACCGGGTCGGGCGGACGGTTCCAGGCGTCGCGCTCCGTGGCCGGCTTCCCACGGCGAGTACCGCGGCGAGGCCGATGATCGAGACGGCGGCGACGTAGTGTGCGGGTGCCAGGCGGTCCAGCGTGCCGAGCCAGGCGACGAGGGGCGGCGTGATGCCGCCGAAGGCCGCGTAGGCGACGTTGTAGGAGA